>DASRDE010000330.1:0-4244 GCA_035652755.1 Vulcanimicrobiaceae bacterium
AGAGCCATGAGGAAGTTTGCGCGCTTCGAGGTCGAGTGCGAAGGCTTCGAAGACTTTCCGAGCCTGCGGCGCGATCTAATCGCCTATATCGAGCAGTTCTGCGGACACATGACCCTCGCGCAGGCACGTGAGTGGTTCGAGGACGCCTTTTCGGCGGTTTCTTAATAGTCCTTAATGGGCCGAAGGGCGGCCCCGGGGACGGCGACAAGTTGGGGAAAATGATCACCGCCATGGCCGCACCAACCGAGCCCGCCACGGCTCATACCGAGCCCGAGCCCGAAGTCGCGACCGCCGCTAAGCTCTGCGTAGAAGACTTGAACGTTTACTACGGGGAGTTTCAAGCGATTAAAGACGCGACGATGCGCGTGCCCGAAAATTGCGTCATGGCGCTCATCGGCCCGTCGGGTTGCGGCAAGTCGACGTTCATTCGCGCGCTCAACCGGATGCACGACCTGACGCCCGGCGCACGCGTCGAAGGGTGCGTGACGCTCGACGGTTCGAACATCTATGCCGGGGACGTCGATCCCGTGTCGATCCGACATCGCATCGGCATGGTGTTCCAGCGGCCCAATCCGTTCCCGAAATCCATCTTCGAAAACGTCGCCTACGGTCCGCGCATCCATGGAGAGCGCAACCGAAAAACGCTGATCGAAACGGTCGAACGAAGCCTGCGTCAGGCGGCGCTGTGGGATGAAGTCAAAGATCGGCTCGATCGCTCGGCGCTCGACCTCTCGGGCGGGCAGCAGCAGCGCCTATGCATCGCCCGCGTCTTGGCGGTGGGCCCCGAAGTCATTCTGATGGACGAGCCGGCTTCGGCGCTCGATCCGATTGCGACCAGTAAGATCGAAGATCTCATCGCCGAGCTCAAGAAGGAATACACCGTCGTCATCGTGACGCACTCGATGCAGCAGGCCGCTCGAATCTCCGACAATACGGCGTTCTTCCTGATGGGCGAATTGGTCGAGATCGGGAAGACCAGCGACATTTTCTTGAAGCCGCGCGACAAGCGAACCGAAGATTACATCACTGGACGTTACGGTTAGTTTCGGGGCTTGGTGCGGCTTTTGTCGCATACGGACTTAAACGTTTCTTAAGCACTCCCGGATACAATAGCGCCTATGCAAAAATTCTCGCTGCGCGCCGCGCTTGCCGGCGTCGCATTCGTATTGTCTGCCGCTGCGAGCGCTTTGGCTCAAACGACGAGCCCGGCGCCGGCCCCCTCGGCGACGCCCGCTCCGCTCACGTACGGCGGCTTTGTCCGCTCGTACTACTTTACGCGGACCAACGCTTCGCCGTACGGACTGCCGCAGACGACGAACGTGCTCAATCAGGCGTCCTTCAATACGGCGGTGAATTTGCACGCGGCTTACACCTTTGCGGACCACTGGAGCGTGGGCGGGACCTATCTCTACGCCAACCCGCTGAACGGCTGCTCCACCGCGCAGGATCAGCTGCAGTCCGGCGGTCCCTGCAGCGGCAAGACCGCGACGTACGTGAGCGGGAACTCGTCGGTGCTCTATCCGCTCCCGCCGACGAACCCCGATAATACGCTCCCGGGCTTTGAACTGAGCACGTTGTACGAGGCGTACCTGCAGTACAAAGACGACCGGCTGTACGCGCGGGGCGGGAATCAGGTCTTCAACTCGCCGTGGGCCAACCCGTCGGATTCGCGCCTCAAGCCCGTGGCATTTCAAGGCGGCGACCTCTCCTACAAGTTTACGCCGCACTGGAACGCTGAGGCGGCGTTCATGGATCGCTTCGAAGATCGCGCGCAGTCGGCGTTCGTCAATTCGACCTTACTGACCGCGACCAACATCATCGATGCTGCGGGCGCTGCCCCCAATTTGCTGCTGCCGAAGTTTTCAGCCGTAACGACGGGCGGATTCGGATACGGAAGGCTTGGATACGTCGACTCTCGGCTCACGGCGAATTTGCACTACTACGACTTCGTCGACATCGCGAACGCAGAATGGCTCGATGCCAAGTACGCGCTGCCCCAACCCAGCGCGTATAAGCCCTTCATCGCAATCCAAGCCGGCAACGAGACCAACACTGGAAAAGCGGTCATCGGTAAAATCAACAGCCAGGTCGTCGGCGTGCAGCTCGGCGCGACGATTCAAAAGAACGTCGACGTGGCGCTGAGCTTCGATTATATTCCGGAAAAGAGCGACTCGTTCGCGTCGGGCTTGCCCGCCGGAACGATCTGCAATCCCGCGCCGCCCGCGCAGCCTCCGGCGAAAACGCCTGCCGGCAATCAAATCTCCGTCACTCCGGGGACCGCGCCGTTCATGTACTTCCTGCCCGCGGGCGGTACGCCCAACTGCATCGTCAACGCCAACGGTTCGGCGACGGTGTACTACGGAGGCTGGGCCAGCCCGTACACGGACTCGTACGCCACGGACCCGCTGTTCACGACGAGCATCAGCCAAGGCATGGCCGATCGCCGCAGCCCCGGTGCCTCGAGCAAACTGCAGGCGACGTGGTACGGCGACAACCGGCAGATCCGCCTCATCGCCAGCTACGCGCTGTATGCCTATGGGAACAGCACGACGGGCGTTTCACCCACCCACGAGGACGATATCGACGCCACGTACTTCTTTAGCCGCGTGCCCAAGAGCGGCGCGTACCGCGGGCTCTCTCTGCGCCACCGGTATGCCGACCGGACCCAGGTCTTCACTCAATTTTATGGGGGCCTTCCGGTCTTCAAGTACAACCGCACCCAGCTCGAGTACGACTTCTAGGAGGGGCCTGGTCGTTTGGACTAGTCCCTGATAGACCATAGGGACGATTGTTTCTTATCCTGAGCTAACTTATTATGGCCGCATGCTCAAAAAAATAGCCCAAGCTATTTTGCTTGGGACCGCTTTCCTATACCCGGCGGCCGCCCTGGCTCAGGGCACGCCCGCCCCGGCTTCATCTCCGACGCCCCAGCCGCTCACGTACGGCGGCTTCGTCCGGAATTATTATTTCACGCGTACCAACGCGTCGCCGTACGGCTTACCGCAGGATACGAACGTCCTCAATCAGGCTTCGAACAATACTGCGGTCTCGCTCCACGCGGCCTACGCGCTCGGGAACTGGTCCATCGGCGGAACGTATCTGTACGCAAATCCGCTCAACAACTGCACGACTGCGGCGGACCAGCTGCAAACGGGCGGACCGTGCAGCGGCAAGACCGCCACGTTCAAGAGCGGCGGTTCGAGCTACCTGTACAACCCGGTCCCGACCAACCCGGACAACACGCTCCCCGGTTTCCAGCTGAGCACGCTGTACGAAGCATACCTGCAGTATAAAGACGCAAACTTCTACGCGAAGATCGGCAACCAGCTGTTGACGACGCCGTGGGCGAACGGCGCCGACACGCGGCTCAAACCCGCGGCGTATCAAGGCGGCGACTTCTCTTACAAGCTCACGCCGAACTGGAACGTCGAGGCGGCGTATATCGATCGCTTCGAAAGCCGGGTCGATTCGGACTTCGTCAACTCGACTCTGCTCACAGCGACCAATCAGGCCGATGCGCCGGGCCCGGGCGCGAACCTGCTGATTCCGAAGTACTCGGCGGTCACGACGGGCGGATTCGGATACGGGCGAGTCGGCTTCACGCAAGGTTCGCTTGCGGCCAACCTGCACTTCTACGATTTCATCGACATTGCGAACGCGGAATGGTTCGATGCGAAATACACGCTCCATGCGCCCGAAAAGCCGTTTATTGCGCTGCAGGCCGGCAACGAAACGAACACCGGAAAAGGCGTACTCGGGAAGATCAATAGCCAAGTCGTCGGGCTTCAGGGAGGAATCTCACCGCTGCCCAATCTCGACCTGACGATCGGCTTCGACTACATTCCTCAAAAGAGCGACACCATAACGCTTCCATCGGGCGTTTCGTGCGCCGCGGTTCCGTCGCAGCCTCCGTCGAAAACGCCGGCGGGCAATCAGATCAGCGTTACCGGAACCACCCCGTTGATGTACTTCCTGCCGTCGGGCGGAACGCCGAACTGCGTCAACGGAGCGAGCGGAACAGCGACGATCTACTACGGCGGCTGGGCAAGCCCGTACACCGATTCGTACACCAGCGATCCGCTGTACACGACGAGCATGACCGGCGGCATGATCGAACGCCGCAGCCCAGGTACCTCCGGCAAGGCAACGGCAACGTGGTGGGGTGACAATCGGCAGATCCGCCTCATCGCGAGCTTCGCACTGTACGCGTACGGCAACGGCACGACCGGCGTGGCGCCTTCGCA
>DASRDE010000331.1:0-3735 GCA_035652755.1 Vulcanimicrobiaceae bacterium
GGCTGGACCTTACCGATACGCGCAGCGCACTTTTTGCGCCGTGTTCGGCGGTCGAAGATAATCGCCACGATCAAGAAATGGGCGCCGGCGGCGTCGTACTGACGGTGGACGGCCGCTTTCTGATTGCGGGCGGAAAAAACGGCATGACCTACGTGCTGGATGCCGCAAACTTGGGCGGCTTTCACACACCATGCCCCGATCGCGTGCCGTACGAAGCGCCGACCAATTGGGGGTTGTGGGGCGGACCGGCCGTTTTTGAAAGCGGCGGACGGCAGTTCGTGACGATCGCGGGAACGGGACCGCACGGCATCCGCACGTACGAACTCGATCGGCGGAGCGGACGGCTCACGCTGCGCACGCAAACCGGCGAACAGCTCGTCAACGGCGGCGAATCGACGATCGTCACGTCGGATGCGGCCGGCTCCCGTAAGACGCTATTGCTGTGGGCATTGACCCGGCCGACAACCGGCACGATGTTTCTGCGCGCGTACGATCCGCTCGATCTTCGCCGGCGTCTGCTCGACGTGCCCGCGGGCTACTGGGGGAACAGCGGAGGCTATGCCGCAGTGCAGCCGACAGTCGTCGACGGCTACATCATCGTCGCCACGTATAAGGAATTGACGATCTGGACGGCCGCCGAGCCGAATTCGCTCTTGCAGCCCGGCGCATTGCTGTATGCGCTCGCGGCTGCGGCCGCGCTGATGATGCTTGCGGCAGCCTTTGCCGTAACGCGGACGCGGCGCACGCAGGGAACGCGGCGCGAGCATCCCGAAGAGGCTTCACGGGATTAATTTCACTACGTGAAATAAAAGGGGGACGTATGGTTCTGCGCACCGCGTTGCGTTTGCCGGCGCTTCTTGCCGCCGTGCTCTTGGCGTCATGCGGAGGGCCCGCGCTTGCGTCGTCTTCCGGCGCCGCGCGGACTGCAGCGCGATTCGAAGCCGGCCCCGCGCCGAAATGCTATACCACCAAACAGACGCCGCAGACGCTGCAGTCGACGGTGACCTTCTACGGGTATCCCGACAACAGTCCGCCGGGAAGGCAGATTGCGCATCCGGTCATCCACCGCGTCGCGGGCGGCGACGGAACGTGGTGCAATCCCACGACATTCGCGACCGAGCCCAAGAACGACAAGATCATTCCGTACGGCGTAAAGATTTACGTACCGTACATGAAGCAGTACTTCGTCCGTGAAGACGACTGCACGAACTCGGGCATTCAGCATTTAGGGTGTCACCAGATCTGGGTCGACTTGTGGATCGGCGGCGACGCGAAGTCCGACTTCAAAGCCGTCATCAACTGCGAAAATTCACTTACGAAGAGCCACACGGTCCCAATCATCCTGTGGCCTAAAGCGAATCTGCCCGTCGAGCGTCCGGGACCGATCTACCGCGACTCGCCGCCGCCCTACGGCACCTGCTTCGGCAAGCCGGGACACGGCTAAAGGCGCGCACCTGTCCCGCGCGTAGCGGGCGCGGGCACTGTGCGTTGAGTGAACGGTGCTTCGCGTGGCTTTTCTTTGCTCGAAACCGCCGTAGCCGTCGCGCTCGCCGCGCTGGCCTGCGTCTTTACGCTCCGGCTCGTTTCGTCCGCCCTGCACTGGAGCGCAATTGCCCAGCAGCGCAACGCCGATGCGGCCTCGGCCGGCGAATTAGTGGACCGGTGGCGTATCGAAGAGGACTCCGCATGGGCGATCTTCACGCCGCCCTCCGACGTGCGCGGAAGCTCCAACGCCGACGGACACGAGCTCGACTTCTTCACTCGCGACGGGAAGAACCATTCCTACTTTTGGTCGTACACCTACGATGTGGCAAGTCAAACGCTGACGCGGTACCTCTATGCCTCACCGGGCGCTGCGCCGTTAAAGGACGAAACGTACGCGGGCGTCACTGCATTCACCGCTCGCACGTATCCGGTTACCGCGCTCCAGGACTCGTCCACGCCGGTGTACTCGGCGCTTTATGCGAACGCGACGCTGCACCCCGGCGCGGTGCGCTTTTATCCCGAAATCGCTCCTTGGATCGCGGGCGGAAACCAGATCACGTACGTGCGCATCGAGACCGCAAGCCAATTGCGCGAAATGCAGCTCTCCACGCAGACCGCGCCCAGCGGCTTTACTATCGTCCTGTCGTACACGCCCGCGCCGGCGGCCGCAACGGGGCCGCTCGTAACGCTGGGGAAGATCATCTTCGAACCGGGTTCGCTGGCATACGATGCTCCGGCTCAACGTCTGGCTCGCGGCCTGAACGCGTTGTTGGGCGGGGCCGCGGCCGATGCACAATCCGCCGGCTGTTCCTACGCCCAGCTCTATTTGCAGGACGGCACGTTGGACACGAATGGAAAAGACGGCTTCAACGCCACCGACGGCAACGGCTGCGTGACGGACGGCACCGTGCGCCTATGGGCGAGCGAGGCGAATTATCCCGCCGGTAATACGTTCGACGCGCTTAACCCGCCGAGTAATGGGTGTCGTGGCTACATCGCGCTCAGTGGGTACTCTTGGTACCCATCACAATTCCTAACACTAACGCCTCTCGCGGGCACGGTTGGGTGCACGATAGACGTAGCGTCGCAGGACCGCAACCAAACTAATGGCGGTAGCGCCGCTGTTTCAGCTGTGGTTTTTGCCCCTCCCTGCATCCGGCGAGTTACGTGCTATGCCGACGTGGTCCGTACGCAAGAAGTCCACGCAATGAAATGCAGCGGCGGAGGCGCACAAGGTCCGCCATGCCCGTTCGGAGGGGTGTGGCTCTGGCGGGACACCTATGGCGAAAATCAATTTTCGAGCATCGACGGCGGCAATACTTGGACTGATCTCGGCGTGGGCTATAGTTGTTTCGTAGGCCCCGTCTGGACAAACAACGGACCCGCAAGCGGTACTAAATGCACGGCCGCTCAGAGAGCGCCATCTTTTGCCTATACTGGCGTTTTGGATAGTTATCAGGATCTGCGGACATCCAGCACGGGCGGTTCGAACAAGTGGTTACCTTCGAAACCACCGACTGTTCCTTAACCGGTTTAGGAATACCCAGGTCCACGGCACTGGTGCGGTCGCTTAAGGCCAAGGTACGGACGGTGTAGGAAATGGCAACGGAGCTCGGGGATCCAACATCCCTTCGTCTACGGCCCCCGCGCCTGCGTTTATTTCATCGCTGCCGTACCAAATGATCTTGGGGTTTCCCATATTCGTAACCACCGTGTAATCGTTGTCGATCATCTGCACGCATCCGCCGCCGGCAAACCCATTATAGTTCGTCAATAGTCCGCCGCCGCCGACGCCTCCGCCGTTGATCTCTTGTTGAACCGCCATGCGCTGGTTTTCCGCAAGCCATTCGTCCTCGATCGCGGGGGAATAGCCTAAACTTGCGCGCTTTTGGTTTTCGTACGCTAGGCAAGCCTGCTCATCGGCGTTCATCGTCATCAGCCGAAAATTGCCGCTGCGTTCGATCGGGTTCGGCGTGGTACTCGGGACGGGCGGCATCGTGGGCGCCGCGAGCACTTGCGTGGGCGGCGCGGCCGCCAGCACGATCGCGTCGTGAATGGTCGCGCGCTGCTGCAGATCGCTCGCGCGGTCCGAGCCGATGACGAGCAAATACTCCCCGGGCGATGCGGCGACGGCGAACTTCCCGTTCGGATCAGTCGTGCCTTGAGGAAGCGGCGTTGCGCCCGCAACCCATGGGGCCAACCCGACTGCTACGCCCGCGAGCGGAGCTCCGCTGTCGTGATCGACGAGCA
>DASRDE010000332.1:0-5140 GCA_035652755.1 Vulcanimicrobiaceae bacterium
AAGTTTTCATAGATTTATAGCCGGTCAGCGCTTGAGCTCGACTCCCAGCGGAGCGAATCCGGTTGGTGAGAACGAGGCAGCCGAATGCGCGGTCGTCAACCGAATGCGTCTATTCCGGTAATCGACAGATCGAATGGAAACTTCAACCGTTTCGCCGATTTCGTATTCGGCCGGGTCGGCGTCTCGCTCACCAAGCGAGCCCACGACCCCTGGGGCGATCTCGATCTGCAGCCGCGGCTCCTTGGAGACGACCTTGCCTTCGACGACGCGGCCCTGCTTGATAATCTCGGCGCTGTCGCGCCACGGATCGGGCAGCGAGGCCTTGCGCGAGACCGCGATCTTCTTACCGCCGTTTTCGACCCGCATCACGCGCACTTTGAACTTGTCGCCCGGATGCACGACGTCGGAAGGCTTGTCGACGCGTTCGAAGGCCAACTCGCTGGCCGGAATGAGGGCGTCTACGCCGCCGATATCGACGAACGCGCCGAAATCGGCCAATCGAAGCACCGTGGCGTCGCGCTCGTCGCCGACTTTGAGCGATTGCATCAGCTCAGTGCGTGCGGTGCGCCGCTGGTCTTGCAGCGCCCGGCGGTGCGATACGACCACGCGTTTGCGGGTCTCATCGACGTCGAGGACGCGCAGCGGAATCGTCGTGTTCACGAGCGGCTCCAATGCCGTTCCTTTTGAAGCGCCCGCTTGCGATGCAGGCAAGAAGCCGCGGTAGCCGTCGATCTCGACCAGCAAGCCGCCCTTGACCGCGGATTTGACGAAGCCGTGCACCAGTTCGTTGCTTTCGCGCGCCCCTGCGATCCGGGTCCATGCCTCTTGCGCGCGCCGGCGACGTTCCACGGCTTCAGCCGAAGGTTCCGGGGGCGTCGCTTGCGCCTGCACGTCCGCGGCTTGCGCGGGAGCGGGTTCCGCTGCTTGCACAGGAGCCGGTTCGGCGGCTTGCGCGGGAGCCGGTTCGGCTGCTTGCGCGGGAGCCGGTTCGGCGCTTTCGAGCAAAGCGGGTGCTTCGGGTCCGCTCGACGCTTCGGGCTCCGAAGGCGCGGCCAGGAACGCCGTTTCTTGCGGTTCGGCCGTTGGGGCTTCCGTTTGGATGGGCATTACGTCGGGTTGCACGGGCATGGGTTCACCGGGCAGCGCATCTTCATTCATCGTGGGGGTGAGCGGCCTTCCGTGCGTGCGCGGGGCGTTCCTCCGGGTATGCATCTGCTAGGCATGAAAATTCACACCATCGGCGGCGATTCGCTGATTGTCGACGTCATCGAGTACGGCGCGACCATTGTCGGTATCCGCACTCCGGATAAAGCGGGCCTCATCGAGAACGTCGTGCTGCACTACGACTCGCTTGCATCGTATGAGCAGCAGCCGGCGCCGCGCGCCTATTACGGTGCGACGATCGGCCGCTATGCCAACCGCATCGCGAATGCGCGTTTCGTTGTGAACGGACGCGAGTACCGCTTGAGCGCCAACGACGGTCCGCATACGCTGCACGGAGGAGCGTGCGGTTTTGATGCAGCGGTGTGGCGACTCGTGGAAAAAGATCCGAACCGCGTAATCCTCGCGCACGACAGCCCCGACGGCGACCAAGGCTTTCCGGGCAAGCTTTCGGTTACGGTGACATTTGCCGTCGAGCTCGACACGCTTCGTATCGAATACCGGGCGCACAGCGACGCGGATACGGTGGTGAACCTGACCAACCACACGTATTTTGCACTGGACCCGGGCCGATCGACGCCGGCCGATTACGAGTTGACGATTGCGGCGGACGCATACACGCCCGTCAGTGCGGAATTGATACCGACGGGCGAAACATCCGGCGTCGAGGGGACGCGCTTCGATTTTCGAACGCCGCGTACCATCGGGGCCGAGCTGTACGATACGAATTGGGTCTTGCGTGCGGGCGGGGACGCTCACGGCTTGCGCCAGGCAGCTACGTTGCGCAGCCCGGTTTCAGGGCGCAGAGTCGACGTTCACACGGCGCAGCCGGGACTGCAAGTCTACAGCGGAAACCCCGGCGGCGTCGCGCTGGAAACGCAGCATTTTCCCGACTCGCCCAATCACCCGAATTTTCCGTCGACCGTGCTGCGCCCGGGCGACGTCTTCCGCTCGACGACGCTCTATCGCTTTTCGCTCGACGCGGACGAACGCGCGAAAGGACTACCGCGCCGATAGTACCCCCGGCCCATGCGGCGGCAGGTCCGCCGGAGCATCATAAGCAATGGTCGCGCTGCTTTTGGTGCTTTGGAGGTCATGACGTGACGCGTTTGCTCAAGGCCGTTTCTTCTGTTGTTTGCACGGCGACGATTGCGCTTGCCGGATGCTCGGGCGGACATCTGATGCCGTCAGCGCCCTCGAACGGGCAAACCCACAGCGTCGACGCGTTCGGACACAGTTACGCGCAAACCGGTGTCAGCGTTTTGGCGCAGCAACCGCCGGTCGCGATGCAGCTTGCGTTCTTAATGACCGACGGCAGCGTGATGGCACAGAGCCAAAGCGCGAACACCTGGTACAAATACGTGCCCGACAGCACAGGAAACTACTCCAACGGCACGTGGACCCAAGTTGCGACCCTTCCTTCGGGTTATGCGCCCACGGCGTTTGCTTCCGCGGTCATGGCCGACGGCCGGCTGCTGATCACCGGCGGCGAGTACAACGTCGGCGGGCAATTCGATTTGCAACTGACCAATAAAGGCGCGATCTACGATCCCAAAAAGAATACGTGGACCGCTATCGGCCACCCGAAAGGATGGCAGTGGATCGGAGACTCGCCGTCGAGCGTCCTTCCCGACGGGCGTCTGTTCGTCGGACAGAAACTCAACGAGCAAGGCGCGGTTTTCGACGAAAAATCCATGTCGTGGACCATCGTCGGCACCGCCGGCAAATCCGATTTCAATGCTGAAGAAGGCTTTACGCTGCTGCCGAACGGCAAAATTCTGGCCGCGGACGTAAAAAACGCGCCCAATTCGGAGATCTACGATCCCGTCGCCGGGAAATGGAGCAGCGCGGGTTCGACCATCGTCGATCTGCATTCGCCCAGCCCGTTCCATCAGTGCCTGACGTACGGACCCAAGCCGCAAGACTGCTATCTTCCGCCCGGTGAAATCGGTCCGCAAATGTTGCGCCCGGACGGCACCGTGTTTGTGACCGGATCGGGTTCGAACGGCGGCGGCGGCGTCGGACACACCGCCATCTACGACACGCACACCGGCAAGTGGAAAGTGGGACCCGACTTCCCCAACGGCGACAATGCCGGCGATTCTTTTTCGGTGCTGCTGCCCAGCGGCAACGTGCTCGTTTTCGGCGTTAGCGGAACGCTGTACGAATTCGACGGCAGCAAATTCACGCAAACGGGCTTCGCGAGCGGAGTGCCGCTGCTGCTGCCGACCGGTCAGGTCATGATGATCGGCAACACCGTGCAATTATATACGCCGGCAGGGAATCCGCAGTCGAGCTGGCTTCCGACGATTGCTTCCGTGCCTACCAAACTCTCGCGCGGCAGCTCGTACATGGTGACAGGTACGCAGTTCAACGGTTTATCGCAAGCCGAAGCTTTCGGCGACGAATTCCAGACGCAGACCAACTACCCGCTCGTGCGCATCACTAATAAGGCCAGCGGCCACGTCTTCTACGCGCGCACCCACGACCACAGCACGATGGGTGTCGCGACGGGGTCGATGCCGGTATCGACGCACTTCGACGTGCCGGCCAACATGCAAACGGGCGCGGCGACGCTCCAGGTCGTGGCAAACGGGATCGCGTCAAAGCCGGTCGCGGTAACGGTTCAGTAGTCAACCCCGGCTCGAAACCGGCCAAGCAGGTTTAGGAGTGGGAATAGGCGGTAAGGTACCTACAGAAAAATGGATACCGAGCCTGCCCGCCCCCGCACCCGGACCCCTTTGCGCGAGCGCGTTCGCCGCTTGATCGAGCAGACGACGGCGCTGAACCAGGCGATATCGGCGGAGCTTGAGACGATCGAGAAGCAGCACCCGGCGCCTTCAGATGACGAGGAGCAAGACGCGCGCTTTCTGAGCCGGTAGCATGTCGTAATTCGTCCCGTCCGAACGGCGCGTTTCTGACTAGACGTCGACTAACGCGAAATCTCTTTATGCTTTCTTCAGATTCCAACGCTAGCGTACACGGGTCGGAGCTAGAAAGGCCTAGTGTTGAAAATTTGGAAGGACCGCCTGGTTTCGCTTGCGGCGGTAAGCGCCCTGGCCGGATGCGCGGCCGCATCGGGCATAAATTCGGTGCCTTCGGGGGTCGCGCAGAGTCTGTTTTCCAGATCTGCCGGTCATCCGGTTCTGTACGTTTCGGAAACGCACACGAACGCTGTTTATACGTTCGATCCTGCTAAGATCGCTGCCGGACCCACCGGTAAGATCACTGCGGGTGTGAGCCGGCCCGGCGCACTGGCGGTCGGCCCGGACAACGTGCTGTACGTCACGAACGCGCACGATGTCGCGCTGTATAAACCCGGTGCGGCGTCGCCGTTCAAGACGATCGTATCGAACTTCGGACTGCCCTCGCGCGTGGCAGTCGCCGCAGACAACACGCTCGCTATTGCTTACGCGAATGGCTTCAAGTCGGACGGCGAACTTGTGATCTACGATAAAGGAAGCGCAACGCCGACCCGGGAGATTCGCATCCCGCTCATAGGGAACAATTTGCTGCTGAGCATGGTGGGGCTCGAAATAGACGCCGCGGATAACGTCTTTCTAGCTACCGCGCGATATGCATTAGGGCCGGGGCTCGTGCAGAAATTCGCGCCCGGCTCCATCAACGGCTTGGTCACCGGATTGATGCCCGCAGTCGGCGGCGGCTTCGATGCGGCCGGCAATTTGTACGACGGCTTCGAGGCGGCTATTTGCGTGCACGTCCGCACCGGGAGCCAGTGCGCGCGCACGGTCACGAAAGGCGTTTCGGCCGTGGCGCCATTCGCCGTACGATCCGACGGCACGATGTTCGTGCCGAACACCGATCACTACGTCAACGGAAACGCGACGAACGGCAATCTGGTAGCATACGCACCGGGCGGCTCAACGCCGATCGCGACGTACGCCGCGCCCACGTTTGTCGACCCAGAGGGCGCCGCGCTCGGTATGTTACCGTAGCCTTAGCCTAAACGCAGCGCCGT
>DASRDE010000333.1:0-9021 GCA_035652755.1 Vulcanimicrobiaceae bacterium
GATTGCGAGCAGCTCCCTCCCGCGCGAGCGTCTCATCGTGGGCACCGGCGCGGCGGCTTTGGGCGACGCCATCCGGCTCACTCACGCCGCGTACGAGTTGGGGTTTGCCGCCGCGCTCGTCATCCCGCCGTTCTATTATCGCGAGGCGTCCGACGCCGGCATTGCCGGTTTCTACGGTGCGCTGGCCGACGCGGTTCGTCCGCCCGAAGCCCGTCTGCTGCTGTACAATTTTCCACGAATGAGCGGCATCACGTTCACACCCGAGCTGGTCGCGCAAGTGATCGAGTCTTGCGGTTCGGCGATCGGCGGCGTCAAAGATAGTTCGAACGATCGTACGTTGGAAAGCACGTTGCACGCGCGATTTCCACAGCTGGCAATATATCCGGGTTCCGAAACGTTGTTGGGCGACGCGCGCGAGCGTGGCTATGCCGGCTGCATTTCGGGCAGCGTCTGCCTTTGGCCGCAGCTCGCGCAGCCCGTCTGGCGCGACGGTGATTCCGCCGCACTCGACGAGCTCACGCGCGCTCGTTCCGATCTGGGGCAGCCGCTTATCGCCGCAGTCCGCAAACGTGTTTCGGCTGCAAGAAACGACTCAGGTTGGCTCACGAGCGCACCGCCGTTGCGATGACGCTAACGTGAGCAATGAAACTTGCCCTATTTGCGGATGGCCATGCTTGGAATTTCCGCCGCGCGGACCCCGTGGTTCACCGTCGTTTGAAATATGCCCGAGCTGCGGGTTTGAATTTGGCTATCATGACGACCTGAAGGGCTACTCTTACGAGGAATGGCGAAAGAAATGGATTCAGGGCGGCATGAAGTTCTGGAGCAAACGTGACACCGTTCCGCGCGACTGGGATCCCGTTGCACAATTACGCGCCGCCGGCCTGACCGGTGACGAAGACGATTTTTGATTTATCGGTTCTCGTTTATGATGTCAGCCAGCGGCTACGCGTATTGCCGATATATGCAAAATGCCGCGTTTTTACGTAGGAAAATAATAACCGCGGTTCATTTGTTCTCGCACAAATTCAAAAAAAACTTGCGCTAGCTTGTTCACAAACTGACCCGCGACAGTGTAAATTTTTTGGCGTGCGCGGGTGCCTTGCGCCCGCCCTTGCTGCACTCCTGAGTCTGTGGAGGACCATGAGCATGGAATCTAGTCCGTGGGTTATTAAACGCGCCCTTGCTGGGGCGGGCATTTTCGCTTTAGCGGGGGCGCTGCTCGCCGGCTGCTCCGGCGGGGGAACGGGAGGCGCTTCGACGCAGGCGCTGCCGCACGCGCCGCCGGCATCAGGGCGCGGTGCGGTCAAAATGCTCAAGCCCGTGACGGTTTCGCGCGCGAACACGGCCGCGGTCATGTCGAAGCTGGTCCGCGCGACCGCTTACTACTCGCCGCGGCGCGGCGCGCGTTTGCGTTTGCTCAAGACGAATCGTTCGCCGATGACCGTGTCGCAGGGAATGGACCTTTCGTATTACGGCGGGCCGGTGCAAACGGGCGCAAATGAGTACAACATTCTGGTGAACTGCGGCGACGAGAGCTGCTGGGGCGGCATGATCTCGCAATTCCAGAACGATCTCTTCGGCAGCAACATGATGAGTATCCTGAGCCAGTACAATGCAAGCGGCAGCTACGGCGTCGGGGGCGACATCCCGGCATCGTATCAAATCAGCGGCACGCTGCAGGATCAGGACATCTTCAACATCCTGTACAGCGTCATCACCGCAAATGGTTTGAGCACGGGCTACGGTTCGGAGTTCCACGTGTTCTTGGGGCAGGGTGTGGACGAATGCAGCAACGCGGCCGGCGGATGCTACTCGCCCGACAACCCGAGCCAATGGGCATTCTGCGCGTACCACGGCAGCAACGACTGGTCGGATATCGGCCACGTGCTGTACTCGGTCGAACCGTACCAAGGCGTGAACGGCTGCGAAGTCAGCAATCAGTCCTCGCCGAACGGCGTGCTTGCGGATTCCACCGCGTCGACCCTCTCGCACGAAACGTTCGAAACGATCACGGACTCGGACGTCGCCGCGAACAATCTGGCTTGGTATAACCAGCAGGGCGGCGAGATCGGCGACCTCTGCGCGCCGGCGGCCGGCGTTCCGACTGGCAACGTTCAACTGCAGGCCGACACGTGGGAGATCCAAATGGAGTACGACAACAACATCCACGACTGCTCGTACAGCCTGTAGGGCGAGAACAGCCGCGATGCGAACGGCCGCCGAAACAATCCGGCGGCCGTTTTCGTTGACGGCTACGAGAGGTAGGACGATGAAAAAGGCACTTTTCGCACTCGCCGCAGCCGCGGCACTGGCTGCGGGCACCTATGCAGTTCGCGCGCAGGAGAACCCCAGCGTCGTAAGCGCCGGCAATGCCTTTACGGCCATTCAGCCCGACATGCAGGGCATGGTTTCACAGCCGATCATGCATGCGCCGGCGGGCGATCTTCTGGCCGTGTATATCGGTCACGCGCCAAAACAGGTGTATTCAAAACAAGACCTGGTGCTGTACGTCATCAGCGGCCACGGAACGGCCACCGTCGGCTATCCGTCGTACGATCTCGCGCCCGGTTCGGTCGTCTCCGTTCCGCGGAATACGGCCTTCGAAATACTCGCGCGCGGCACCGCGCCAATCAAGGCGATCCTGCTGGCTTCGCCGAGCGACAATCCCAGCGACAAACGCCTGCTGGATCAGCAGACGCAGTAACTAGACCTGAACGACTTCGCTGATCTCCGGAACGTCGGCGCGAACGACTTGCTCGATCGCGCCTTTTAACGTCATGTTCGATGCGGGGCAGCCGCCGCACGCGCCGAGCATCTGCACGAAAGCGACGTTATTTTCAACCTTGAGCAGCCACACTTCGCCGCCGTCCATCTGAATGCCGGGGCGAACCTTGTCGATCGCGCGGTTTACTCGCTCCTCGATTGACTCGCCGCGTCCTTCGACTGCGTCGTTGGTTTTATTCATGCAGGTCCTTCGTCATTCGTTTCGTTCATGCCCGTCCTTCGACTGCGCTATGGCGCGCCTTCGCGCGCCTTATGCTCCGCTCAGGATGACACATCCGCTATGGCGCGCATTTGCGCGCCTTATGCTCCGCTCAGGATGACACACCATATTTGTCCATGAGTTCGTGCATGCGGCTCGCCATCGAGAGCGCGTCGTTCCAGTCGCGCTGCCACATGTTGCGGCCGAAGATGAGACCGACGCAGCCGGCTTCCATCGCGATTTGCGCTTTATGAAGCGTGTCTTCGTCGCCCATCTTGCTGCCGCCTGAAACCAGGACCAGCGAGCGCCCGGCGGATTTAACGACTTTGCGCAATCCATCAAGCTCAGACAGCTCAAGCGTGTTGTAAGGTTTCGGCATCTTGTCGGCCGTCGCGGCGTCCCACTTCGGAACGTTCAGTTTGATGACGTCCGCGCCGACTTCGCATGCGACGCGGGCCGCATAATCGACCGCGTACAGCGAATCGATTCCGCCTTTTGTCTTAATCGCGGCGCCCCGAGGATAGGCCCACACGATGAGCGGCATGCCGTACCGGTCGCATTCGCGGCGCACTTCATTGCACTGCGCAATGTCCACGTCTTGCGCGGGGCTGCCTACATACAGCGTGTAGCCGACGCCGTCGGCGCCCAAACGCACCGCGTCTTCGACCGAGGACGTGAGCGAGCTAAAAGCGTCGTCATCATTGGGGACGTTCGTCTTGCCGTTGATCTTGAGCACCAGCGGAACTTTGCCGGCATACGTCTTGTGATATTTCTCGGCCAGTCCGATGTGCAGCGCGATGCCGGAGAAGTTGCCCTCGACGGCCAGGCGGTAGATCCAATCGGTGTCCAAAGAGTCCGGGTTGGCGAAGAAGTCGATCGGGCCGTGCTCAAGGCCTTGATCGATCGGCAGCATCATCAGCGTGCCGTTCGCCGGACCGTGCTCGTACATCAGGCGGTGCAGCCGCACCCGTTTGCCCGTGGAAAGGTTCATTTCATCGAACGTCGGCCGCCGAATCGCTGCTAACATGGTGCGCTACATCTCCTCCGAGTGTGGATGCGACTAGCTACCCCTCGGCGGGGGGCGGGTCCTTCGGCGGCTAATCCGCCCGCGTGACTGCCAAGCCCCGAATCGGTTTTATCGGCGTCGGCGCCATGGGCGAGCCGATGGCGAGCTCGCTGCTGCGTGCCGGTTTTCCGTTGACGGCGAGCGCGCACCGCCGCCGCGACGGGCTGGAACGGGTACTCGCGCAAGGCGGGAAGGAGGCGGCGGACCCTCGGGGGGTCGCCGCGGCTTCCGATATCGTCATCACGTGCGTGCCGGATGCCCCGCAGGTGGACGAGGCGCTTTTCGGACCGGCCGGCGCGGCGGGCGGCGCGGAGCCCGGTACGATCTTTGTCGATATGTCCACGATTTCGCCGGTCGCGAGCCGCAGCTTCGCCGCCCGTTTAACGGCGCAACGGTGCGGCTTCGTCGACGCGCCCGTGAGCGGCGGGCCGGCGCGCGCGTCGAGCGGGACGCTGACGATCATGGCCGGCGGCTCCGTCGAGGACTTTGAAACGGTGCGCCCGGTACTGGAAGCGATGGGCACGCCGCATCACGTCGGCGCTGTCGGCCTTGGCGAGACCGTGAAATTGGTGAACCAGCTGATCATCGCGAGCGTGATGATCGCCAACGCCGAGGCGCTGACGTTTGCCCGGAATGCGGGTGCCGACCTGGAGGCGGTGCGGAAAGTGCTCTCGACGGCGACCGCGTCGAACTACTTGCTTGAGCAATGGCTGCCCAAAACGTGGTTTGCCGGTACCTTCCAAGGAGGCTTCGCGCTGGATCTGCTGCGAAAGGACCTCTGGGCGGCGCTGGACGCCGGCCGCGAGATGAAGATGCCTATGCCGGCATCTTCCTTCGCGTACCAACTTTACACACTTCGATCCGCGGAAGGCGATGGAATGCTGGACTACAGCGCCGTCGCAAAATTCTATGAGCACGTCGCTGGAGACTAAGCGGGGCACGTTCAACAAACACCCCGACTTCAATAAGAAGATCCTCGTCGTCGACGACGAGGCGGCGATTTTGCAGACGTTGCGCTACAACCTCGAGCGCAGCGGCTACACCGTCGTGACCGCCAGCGACGGACGCAGCGCCGTGGCCATCGCGGCTCGCGAGCAGCCCGACCTGGTCATCCTCGACATCATGCTGCCCGTCCTCGACGGCATCGAAGCCTGCAAAGAGATTCGAAAGAACAGCTCCGTCCCGATCATCATGCTGACGGCCAAGGATCAGGAGATCGACAAGGTCCTCGCGCTCGAGCTCGGCGCGGACGATTACGTCACCAAGCCCTTCGCGCTTCACGAGTTCCTGGCACGGGTCAAGGCGCGTTTACGCCGGCCGACGCCGTTGACCGCGCACGATCGCGACCAAGCCATCTCGCTGGGCGACATCATCCTCGATCCGTCGCGCCAGCACCTGACGGTGCGCAGCAAAGACGTCTCGCTCGCCCCCAAGGAATTCGCGCTCTTGCGCGTGCTGATGGAAAACGCGGGCCGCGTGGTGACTCGTCAAACGCTGCTGGACAAGGTCTGGGGCTACGACTTTGAAGGCGAGCAGCAAACGGTGAGCGTGCACATCCGCTGGCTGCGCGAGAAGATCGAAGAAGATTCACGAAATCCGCGGCATATCATCACGGTCCGCAGCCGCGGCTACATGTTCAAAGAGTAACGGCCCGTGGTTGCCGATCTCGTTGCGCTGGGGACGTTTGCAGCCGGCGTAGTAGTCGGCGCCTTCGCGTGGCATTGGTGGCGGTCGCGCCCCGACTCGAGCAGTCCGGCCGAAACGCAAGTCCAGCATCAGCACGCCTCCGACGAGCGGTTCGACGCCCTGGTGCGAGCGCTGCCGCTGGGCGTCATCATGCTCGACCGGAATCTGCGCGTGCGATTCGCTAATCGGGCGGCGGGTGCCATCTTCGGCTTCGAACGAAGCGTCGCGCGCGGCAATCACCTCATCACCGCCGCCCCGCACATCGAACTGGAGCAGCGGGCGCAGGCTGCGCTGCAGGGCGAACGCTTCGGCACGCCGCTGGTGATCAGCGGCAAGAATGTCAACCGATCGTACGCAGTCAACGTCTACCCGCTCGTACGCGGCGGCGACGACGAGCAGGACGACCGTGCCGAAGTGACCGGCGTGCTCGTCTTAGCCGAAGATCAGACCGACCTGCTGGCGCTGGAACGGGCGCGCCAAGAGTTTCTCACCAACGTCTCGCACGAACTGCGGACGCCGCTGTCGTCGATCAAGCTGATGCTGGAAACGGTGGAGCAAGCGCAGGACGAAGAGGCCAGCCGCATCTTTTTGCCCCAAGTCCTCGCACAAGTCGACCGCTTGACGACGCTCGTGCAGCGGCTGCTCGAACAGGCCCGCGCGCAGTCGGGCAAGATGGTGCTCGACATCCAAGAGATCGATCTCGAAGAGGTCGCGCGCCCCATCGTGCAGTCGTTCGAGCCTCAGGCGGCATCCAAAGGCGTCGAGTTGGAATTGCGCTGCCTGCGCCCGGCGATCATCGAGGCCGACGAGCACCGCCTCTCGCAGATCTTCGTGAACCTGATCGACAACGCGTTGCGCTACACGCACGAAGGCGGCTCCGTCACGGTGACCGTCGACGTCGAGGGCGCCTACGCGGTACTGCAGGTGCGCGATACGGGCATCGGCATCCCGTATAAAGACATCCCGTACGTCTTCGAACGCTTCTACGTCGTCGACCGATCCCGGGCGCGCGGCTTTAGCGGGGCGGGTCTGGGCCTGTCGATCGTCAAGGAGATCGTCGAAGCGCACCATGGAGAGGTCGCGGTCGACTCTCGCCTCGGCCGCGGGACGACGTTCACGATCAAGATCCCCGCGGTTTCCGTAGAGCCCTAAAGTCGACGACGACGGTGACCGCACGTTTCGGAAAGGCGGTCGATCGAACTGTCGTCCACGCCGGCCGTTATTATCGATGGTCTTCATAGTTTTTTCAGAGACTCGGAACAGCATATTTTCGCATCGTAAAGAGCACGCGCTTGCAGGAGCTGGACCACGGACACTTGGTCATAGGAGCGGCGCCAATTACTAAAGGGGGCTGAAGATGCGACGCTTTCTTTTTCCTGTTTGGCTGGTCGCGTTAGTTAGCGCGGCCGGATGTTCGAGTGCGACCGTTGTAGGCGTTCCACTTTCGAACGCACGATCGGCTGCCCATGGCGTTGCGCCGGCGCTGTCCTTCCAAGTGTTGCACGTTTTCGAGGACGGCAATGACGGAGCGGAACCGTATGCGGCATTGCTTCTTAACAATGGAGCGCTCTACGGCACAACTTACGCCGGCGGCGATAGCAACGATGCGGGGACGGTGTATAGAATCACGCAGGGCAACGCATACTCCATCATTCATCGCTTTGTTCGCCAAGCGCCGCCGGGTCATCGAGCGAATCCGGACGGTGGTCTCGTCAGTGACCCCGCCGGCAACCTGTATGGCACCACGACCGAAGGGGGCCCGATGCATATGGGCACGGTCTATAAAATCAATCCCGCCGGCCAAGTCATTACGTTGCACACCTTTACAGGGTCCGACGGAGATTTTCCCTACGCGACGTTGCTACGAGATACCGCCGGTAATCTTTATGGCACAACGAAGTACGGTGGCGCTTCTGCGTGCACATGTGGCACGGTCTTCAAGATCGATAGTACCGGGCGCGAGTCTGTGCTCTATTCGTTTGCGGGTGGTACCGACGGGTCGGGACCCTACGGCGGCGTCGTTCGCGACGCGCAAGGAACTCTCTACGGCACGACTCTCACCGGCGGGAGTTCGCATTGTGTCGGTGAGGGATGCGGCATAGTCTTCAAGATTGACTCGCACGGCCATGAAACAGTTTTGCATCGATTTCCCAACTCGGCAAACGACGGCGGGCATCCCGGGGACACGCTGCTTTTCGGGCCGGACGGCAACCTCTACGGGACGACTGACTCCGGTGGAACAGTCGACCGCGGAACGGTCTTCAAAATAGACAAGGCCGGTCATGAAACGGTTCTGTATAATTTTACGGGCGGTTCGGACGGCGCCGGGCCATTCGCCGGCCTCATTCAAGGCGCCGCGGGCAAGTTTCTTGGAACGACCGAGTTTGGCGGAGGTACGCAGTGCCAGCTAGGGTGCGGCACAGTGTTCGAGCTCGATTCGCTCGGTCACGAAACGGTCCTGTACGCATTCACCGGAGGGGCTGATGGGGCATATCCGATCGCCGGCGTAATCGCGGACGCTGCCGGCGTTTTATACGGAACGACATCGCAGAACGGCGACGCGGAATGTCGCAACGGAGTCGGCTGCGGCGCCCTCTTCAAATTGAAACCATAACGGGCGTGAAGAGCAGCGGTAGACCAAACCTTAAGCCGCGGATAACGACGGCCTAATGGGCCCGTGGTTTGATAGAGCCATGAGGAAGTTTGCGCGCTTCGAGGTCGAGTGCGAAGGCTTCGAAGACTTTCCGAGCCTGCGGCGCGATCTAATCGCCTATATCGAGCAGTTCTGCGGACATATGACCCTCGCGCAGGCGCGTGAGTGGTTCGAGGACGCCTTTTCGGCGGTTTCTTAATAGTCCTTAATGGACCGAAGGGCGGCCCCGGGCACGGCGACAAGTTGGGGAAAATGATCAGCGCCATGGCCGCACCAACCGAGCCCGCTACGGCTCACACCGAGCCCGAGCCCGAAGTCGCGACCGCCGCTAAGCTCTGCATAGAAGACTTGAACGTCTTCTACGGAGAGTTTCAAGCCATTAAAGACGCCACGATGCGCGTGACCGAAAACTGCGTCACGGCGCTCATCGGTCCGTCGGGGTGCGGCAAGTCGACGTTCATCCGCGCGCTCAACCGGATGCACGACCTGACACCCGGCGCGCGCGTCGAAGGATCCGTGACGCTCGACGGTTCGAACATCTATGCGGGCGACGTCGATCCCGTGTCGATCCGCCATCGCATCGGCATGGTGTTCCAGCGGCCCAATCCGTTCCCGAAATCCATCTTCGAA
>DASRDE010000334.1:0-4635 GCA_035652755.1 Vulcanimicrobiaceae bacterium
GCCCGAGGCAAATGTGACGAGAGGGAAATCATGACCGAAGAAGCCTGGCTGGCCGAACGATTTCAGGAGCACGCGCCGCACCTGCGCGCCGTGGCATACCGGATGCTCGCGTCGACCACCGAGGCCGAAGACGCCCTTCAAGAGGCCTGGCTCCGCGCCAGTCGCGCCGGCACCGCAGACGTCTCGAACCTGGGCGGTTGGCTGACCACTGTCGTCGCGCGCGTCTGTCTTGACGTGTTGCGTTCGCGCAAAGCGCGCCGCGAAGCGGACGCCCAGGCCAAAGGTCTGGAGCGCATGCCCAGCGTCCAGCCCGATGTGCAACCGGAGCAAGAAGCGATGCTCGCCGACTCGGTCGGTTTGGCGATGCTCGTCGTGCTCGAGACGCTCGCGCCTGCCGAGCGCGTCGCATTCGTGCTGCACGACATGTTCGACGTGCCCTTTACCGACATCGCTGAGATCGTCGGAAGAACCCCCGAAGCTGCGCGGCAGCTCGCAAGCCGCGCGCGCCGCCGCGTGCGCGGAAAGGTCGCCGAGTCGGATCCCCGGCATGCGCGCCAGCGCACGATCATTGCTGCATTCCTCGCCGCATCGCGCCAAGGCAATTTCGACGCGTTGCTGGCCCTGCTCGATCCCGACGCAGTCGTTCGCGCCGACGGCGTCGCGATGCAAATGGGCGCGCGCGATCATTTCGTCGCAGCAGCGTCAGGTCCCAGACCAAATGCAACGCCCTCGCCGCACTTCACGGATGCCGACATGGCCGAGCTCGTCCGCGGCGCCGCGGAAGTCGCGAAATCGTTCGCAGGCCGCGCACGGGCCGCGCAGCCGGCACTTATCGCCGGCGTCCCGGGTTTGGTCTGGGTGCAGGGCGGCAGGCCTCGTGTCGCATTCCGTTTTACAATCGAGAACGACAAGATCGCGGGAATCGACCTTATCGCCGATCGGGAACAGCTCCGCTCAGTCGAAGTCGTAGAATAACCCTGCGCGCACGCGTGGTCCCCTGTGTCATCCTGAGCGAATCTGTGTCATCCAGAGCGGAGCCTAAGGCACGCAACGCGTGCCTTAGCGCAGTCGAAGGACCGGCATGCCGCAGGTGTGCGATGGTGTGTCGGGCTGAGCAAATTGTGTCATCCAGAGCGGAGCGTACGGCACGCGAACGCGTGCCCAGCGCAGTCGAAGGACGCGGGCCCCTCCGGTGGATTTTCTGCCTATTCGCGCCGATAGTAGCTTTAGTGATCCCTTCCATGGAAGGATGGAGATGCGCGTAAACGTCACCTTACCCCGGCCCCGCGTCAGGGCCGGCCGGGCCAGCGGCTTGGCACCTGTACCGCGCAGGCGTGCCGCGGGAACGTGCGAAGACGTGCCGGTGGTCGTCTGGGAATACGCTGCCGACGATGCCGCCCAAGCGCTTCAAGCGCGCCCGGAATTCTTGGCCGCGCTTCGTGCCGCGTCGGTTCCCTGCGCCGAAACCGCAGCCGAACTCGTTTTTAGCGAACTGGTTTCCAATGTCGTCAAGCACGCACCCGGACCCATCGCTGTGAAATTTGAAGTCGGATCCGATCAAGCTTTTCTGCGCGTGTTCGATCGGGGGCCCGGGTTCTTGCTGCATCTATCGGTTCCGACTGACTTATTCGCGGAAAGCGGCCGCGGACTGTTTCTGGCCAATGAATTTTGTTCGGAACTCAAGGTCGAAACGAGCAGCAAAGCGGGTACGTGCGTGAGCGCAGTCTTCGCCCTTTGAACTAACGGCTAGGTCAGCGCGTCATCTCTTCCGGCGGAATTTCACGCCGGGATATAGCCTCCGTCAACAATTCTGATTCCTCGAACGCGACCTGAAGCGATTGCGCTACTTCGAAATCTTTTTCGCGCCGTAACAGGCAGATGAGTCCGTCCGGCCCATGCGCAAGCCCCACGGCCTGCCATCCGGAGCTCGAAAGTTGCGTGAGCTGCGCGCAAAAGCGCTCGTCGGGCGCGCCGATCACGATCTTATGCTCGAAGACAACGTTGGCCACGCTAGTCCACACTCGCAGGCGCCGCGACGTTCGCATGCGATGGGTCCAGCCCATGCATCTCCAGTGCGCACGCACATCCGAGTTCCCAACGGCTTTCGCCTCGTGGGCACGGCGTCGGCTCGTGCCGAGCGTCGTCACGCATCGTGAGCTTCAGTTTCGCGGAAACGATGCAGCCTCGCGGATGAACGCGCCGGATGCGCACGTCTTCGGCCAGCGCGCGCACGATGTCCATGCCGCGGCCCGATTCGGCAAACGGGTGGTGCGGCCCGGCGCTGCCATCGAAACACCGTCCGGCGTCGTGCACTACAACGACGGGTCTAGTGCCCTCGCGCTCGACGTCCGCGCAGAATCGTCCGCGTGAATGGCGTACCGCATTTGCGAGCAGCTCGCCGATGACGATTTCCGCGTCCAGCAGCGCCTCGCGTTCCTTGACGCGTTCCTCGAGGTACTGCGCAATCGAGCGCCGGATCGCTGCTGCTTCAGTAAGATGCTGGGATGTAGCGGTCCAACACACGCAGCTGATGTACCCCGTCAGGCAGCAACGTAAATGCTACGTGCGGGAGGGCGCGCAGAGCCCAACGGCCTCGTCAATGGTCGTGCAGATCTCCACCATCATGTCATCACCGGTAATTTCGAATAGACGCCGCAGGCGCTCGTCGGGCACGACGACGATCGTTGCGCGAAGACCCGCCGCGTCGCGCTCGGTCGCGAGCCCTGCAATCGCCCCAAGCAGGCAAGCCCCGAAATAGCGCACGCCCTTAAGGTCGACGATCGCGCACTCCGCCGCAGCCACGCGTTGAAGTCCAGCGTAGATCTCCCCGTTGCGAAAGATGTCGAGATCGCCCTCGAAGGCGACAACGGCCGGCTGCGGTTCCATCCGTGGGGGTACGAATTCTGACGCGAATTCGTTGCCTGTGTCATCCTGAGCGGAGCTACGCCGCGCCTGGCGCGGCCTACGCAGTCGAAGGACTGGCAAGCGGGAGGCCCGTGTCATCCAGAGCGGAGGCACGCGCGCACCTAGTGCGCGCCCGCGCAGTCGAAGGACTGGCAAGCGTAAGGCCCGTGTCATCCAGAGCGGAGCCTAAGGCACGCGAACGCGTGCCCTAGCGCAGTCGAAGGACTGGCGTGAGAAAGGCTGTGTCATCCTGAGCGGAGGCACGCGCGCACCTGGTGCGCGCCCGCGCAGTCGAAGGACGAGCATGCGGGGCACAAAAGCTGGCACTTGACTATAATTATAGTACTATTATAATAGGCGAATGGGACGCAAGCCGAGCCCGGCGCTAACCGACGCTGAGATGCGTATTATGCGCGTGCTGTGGAATAGGGGAGAGTCTACGAACTTAGACATCGTGGACGCAATCGTGAACCCCCGGCTCGCGCGTAATACGGTCATGACGACGCTAGGCGTGCTCGAACGCAAGGGATACGTCACACACCGCGCCGACGGCCGAACGTTCGTATATCGCAGCCTGATTGCAGAAGACGCAGTGCGTAAGGGTGCGCTGCAAAGCGTTTTGAATCGGTTTTTCGGCGGATCAGCGGAAGAACTCGTGGTGAAGCTGCTCGACGAAGAGCTCATCTCCAGCAGCGATCGCAAGCGCATACAAGCGCGTTTGCTCGAGCGGGCGGCGGAAGAAGAATGAACGCGCTGTACCAAATCGCGCCTGCCGTATTCGCCGGCGCGATCGCCAGCATCGTCTGCGGTGCTGTCGCCATCGTCGCTGCGCACTTGACGCTGCGCGTGTGCCGGCTCGATCGCAGCGCGGCTGCCCGTTTCGCGCTATGGTTCGCGGCGCTCGTTCCCGTCGCGCTCGTGCTGCCGGCGTTCGTGGCGGCCGGTTCAATTCGAGCAGATGCAGTTTCCCCCACCGCAGTTCGCGCGCTGCAAATTCGCCCAACTCAAAACATCACGGCCCTCATCCATTTGGCCAAAAGCCGCAGAGCACCGGCAACGACCGAGCGTGAAGCGATGGGCATTCCCTCAGCCGATCTCTCCCTGCGCCGCACTGCAATTACGGCGCTCTCCGCGCTATGGCTCGCCGGTTTCTGTCTTGCCGCGTTTCGCCTGATTTCAGGCGTTCGCCGGCTGGCCGCGATTAGGCGAACGGCTACGCTGCTCGAACATCGGCCCTCCCCGCGCGGCGACGTCGCCGTGCTCAACGCGGATCTCTATTCCGTCCCGGTTGCGCTCGGCTATTTGCATCCGGCCATCGTGCTGCCCGCGCGGTTCCTCTCGCTCGATCGCGCTACGGAGCTGGAAGACGTCCTGATGCACGAGATGGAGCATTTGCGTCGATTCGACGATGTTACCGCGCTCGTGCAGGCCGCCTGTCTGGCCGTCCTGTGGTTCAATCCGTTCGCATATTACATCGCCGCGCGCCTCACCCTCGAACGCGAAATGGCCTGCGACGAAGCGGTCGTCGAGCGCATGGGCAAACGGACGCGATATGCGGCAACGCTCTGGAAGATCGCTACCGGAGCAACCGTTGGCCGCGCCCCGGGTTTGCTGTCCGCGTTCGCATCGGGTGCGTCCACGGTCGCGCGCATGGATAATCTGCTGCGCAGCACGCAACGTGCGCGGATGCGCCGAATTCCGGTCGTGCTCGCGGCGCTGCTGCAAACCGCG
>DASRDE010000335.1:0-6781 GCA_035652755.1 Vulcanimicrobiaceae bacterium
CTCGGCCCTGCATCCGTACTTCACCATACTTCCGGCGCGCAACGTCGACTTCGCGTCGCTCGACGCGCAAGCGCGCGCCAATTCCACGATCCCGTTCTTCACCGGTAAGGTGAAGTCGCCGCTCGATCACGGCACGTACACGTACAACATCGTCGGTGCAGATCCGCACACGAGCAACACCACCACGACGATCACGTTCGTGCCGATCACGCTGCGCGTGCACTTGCCGGGCGGCATCGTGCTCGACCCCACGAAGCCCGGCTGCAACGACACGGTTTCGGTGCAAGACCGTTTCTTCAAGGGCCCGAACTTCGTCAACGTTCCGCTCAAGTCGAACGGCATCAGCGTCGGCTCGACGCAGGTTACCGACGGATTCCAGCGCGCCGAGTTCTGGAAGCTCGTGACCAAGAACAAGAACTACCACACGGTGCTGAAGGCGTCCGCCAATCCCGTCGTCGTTGATTTCACGCCGAGCGGCGGAGTGATCGAGAACGCACCCGTGTGCACCGGCACCCAACACTCCCTGGGCGGAGTCGAAATCAACACGTATGATGCCGAGATGCAAGCGCTGGCGAATAAGTACGCCAAGACCAACCAAGTCCCGCTGGTGCTGTCGTACAACGTCGTTGAGTACATCGGCAACCCGGCGAACTGCTGCGTCATCGGCTACCACAGCGCGTTCGGCCGCACCGGCGGCACGCAGGTGTACTCGGTCGGCGCGTACACCGATGCCGGCCAGTTCAGCGGCGGTCTGGAAGACATCCATGCGTGGACGCACGAAATCGGCGAGTTGTTCAACGATCCGTTCGTCAACAACGCTACGCCGACGTGGGGCCACGTGGGTCAGGTCAGTGGCTGCCAGGGTAACTTGGAAGTCGGCGACCCGCTGACGGGAACGCCGTTCTTAGTTAAGTACAACGGCTTCACGTATCATCCGCAGGAACTGGCGTTCTTCGATTGGTTCTTCCGCACTCCGGCGCAAGGCACGGGCGCGGAGTACTCGTTCGAAGGGACGTTCGAATCCGCACAAGGTGCCTGCCACTAAGGCACTAGCACCGTCGCTGCAAGAAAAGACCCCGCTTCGGCGGGGTCTTTTTTTATTAGCCGGTGCCCTAGTGCGAAAGACGCTAGTGTAAAGGTACTACTGCCCAAGTGAAGGTCGACTTACGCCTCCGACAAACGTGACCACTTTCCCCTACTTGCGTGATTTGCGGAGGGCTCTTTTTCTCGTGCATAAGTTCACCAAGATCGCTGCGGCATTGGCCGCGGCTTCGCTGCTGGCGGCGTGCGGCGGCCAGAGCGGCTCAGTTCCCGCTACGAACACCGCGCCGTCTTCGACGCATCAGGCTGCCGGAGGCGGCAATTCGGCATTCACCCGTTTGACCAGCACCGGCGTGCGCGTCCCGATCTTCCCGATGCGCAACCAATTCACGAGCGTGCCGGGCTCTTTCACGCCGTCGAATAACCTGCAGTACGGCGGCGGACCGGTCCAGCTTTCCCCCAAAGTCTATCTCGTGCTGTGGGGCAAGCAGTGGCTCAAGGGCGGCGGCGGCGATCCCGACCACGCCAGACCGTACTTGGTCAAGTTCCTCAAGGGTCTGAACGGCAGCCAATGGACCAGCACGCTGACGCAGTACTACGGACCGCCCGGACATTTCATCCAGAACACGACCACGCTCGCCGGACAATGGGTCGACACGACGGATCCCCTGCCGGCCGAGCCGGATCAAACGCAGTGGGGCAACGAAGCCGGCGCGGCGGCCAAGCACTTTAACGACACCAGCGTAAATGCCAGCTACGTCGTCGCCGTGCCGACGGGACACGGGCAGTCAGTCTTCAACATGGGCGCCTGCGCGTACCATTGGGTGCAGTCGGTCAACGGCGCCACCGTTTCTTGGACCGCGCTTCCCTACATGCCGGACTTCGGCAGCAGCTGCGGCGCAGGGTTCGTAAACAACCCGGGCACGCTCGACGGCGTTACGATCGTCGAAGGCCACGAACAAGGCGAGACCGAGACCGATCCGCAGCCGTTCAGCGGCTGGAACGGTCCGCTCGGCGAGATCGGCGACGCCTGCGCGTGGCAGAACCTGCAGAACACGAAGTTCTCGACCGGTACGTTCCCGACGCAACCGCTGTGGAGCAACAAGATCAGCGGCTGCGCTCAATAGACGAACGCCGGATTCCCGAAAGGGCTTGCGGGCGCGATGCTTCGGCATCGCGCCCTTTCCTTTTTTACGCAGGCATTCTGCATAGACCGAAAGCCTCGAAGTGCTCTAGTGTGAATTTACTACCAACGCGCGAAGGACGCCCTCTCGCACCGACAAACGTCCAAGTCCTCACTCACAGCTAGAATTGTGGAGGGCTTTTTTACTCGTGCAAAAGTTCATGAAGATCGCTGCGGTCGCCGCAGCGGCATCGATGCTGGCAGCGTGCGGCGGACAGAGTTCCGTGCCGGATACGTCCAGCGCTCCGGCCGCGACGCACAACAGCACAGGCTCTGGGCAAAGCAGTGTAGGATCGCTGTTCACGCGCATGACCGACACCGGGACGACGGTGCATTACTTCCCCACGCGATCGGATTTCGGCCGCGCCGGATCCGCCTCGCGCGCTCTTTCGCTGCATCCGGGCAACCCAAACAATCTCGTATATGGCGGCGGACCGATTCAGCCCAATCCGAACGTTTACGTCGTCTTCTGGGGCAAACTCTGGAACGGCAAGGGCGACCCGAAGCACGTCAAGCCGTATCTGCTCAGCTTCCTGAGCGGATTGAACGGCAGCCAATGGACCAGCGTGCTGACGCAATACTACGGCCCGTCGGGAACCTTTATCAATAACGACACGGCGCTGGCCGGCCAATACGTCGACACGGCTCACCAGCCGCCGCTCCATCCCACGGACGGCCAAATCCAGGCTGAGGCCGCCGTCGCGGCAGCGCATTTCGGCGACTATTCCGTCAATGCCAGCTACGTCGTCGTGATGCCGCACGGCCATAACCCGACCGCGTTCGGAAACCAATACTGCGCGTACCACAGCGCTCAAAGCCAGCACGGCAGCCTCATTGCGTGGACGAATTTGCCGTACATCCCCGATGCCGGCCCCAATTGCGGCGCAGGCAGCGTGAACAGCCCGGGAACGCTGGACGGCGTGACCATCGTCGAAGGTCACGAACAAGGCGAGACCGAGACGGATCCGCAGCCCACCAGCGGCTGGGACGGGCCGCTCGGCGAGATCGGCGACGCCTGCGCATGGCAGGGTCTGCAGAACACGTCGTTTTCGACCGGCACGTTCCCGACGCAGCCTCTGTGGAGCAACTCCGCAGGCGGATGCGTGCAGTAGCACACTGTTCGGAACTCAAAAAAAAGAGACCCGGCTCAGGCCGGGTCTCTTTTTTTGTCCCAGGTTGTCCTATGCGCTAGGTGCGAGCTTCCTCGGCGCGCAGGTAGCCGCGCTGCTCGAGCGCCGCGACGATCTTTCCCACGCTCTCCTCGATGGCTTCATGCTCGGTGTCCACTACGACGTCCGGATGTTCGGGCGGTTCGTATTCGTCGGAGATTCCCGTGAACTGCCCGATCTCGCCGGAAAGCGCGCGCTTGTACAAGCCCTTGACGTCGCGGCGCGCGAGCTCCTCGATCGAACACTTGACGTAGACTTCCAGGAAGTTCCCGATGCGGCTGCGCGCTTCGGAGCGAGCTTGTGCGTACGGAGAGATGGCGGCGGTAATAACTGCAGCACCGTGCTTGACCAACAGCGAAGCAACGAACGCGATGCGTCCGATGTTCGTGTCGCGATCCTCGCGGCTGAAGCCCAGCCCCTTGGAGAGATGCGTGCGCACTTCGTCGCCGTCGAGCACTTCGACGCTTTCACCGCGCCGCTCGAGCTCGGCAGCCAATCGTTCGGAAATGGAACTTTTGCCGGCCCCGGACATCCCTGTGAGCCAAACCGTGAATCCCTGTTTCACTTAGGGGCCCTTTCTGAGTTGAAGTTAGACGCTCAGCGCCATCCTCGCGCCGACCACGACGAGCGTTACCGCCAGCGCCGGACGCAGATACCGCTGCTGGAAAACCGCGCACAACCTGGTGCCCAAGAAGACGCCGGGCATCGAGCCGGCGATCAAATTGACGGCCAGCGGAATATTCACGCCGCCCATCGACCAACGGCTCAGGAACGCGGTCGGAATCAGAATTGCGGCGAAGGCGATATCGGTTCCTACCAGCGTGCGAAGGCTGATGAACGGCAGCAAAATCGCCAGCAGCGGCAGCGTTACAGAACCGCTGCCGATCGACGTAATCGTCACGATGAGACCGACGGCCACACCGATGGCAACCAGGCGCGAACGCAGCGCGGGGGTCCATTCCGTTACGCCGTTTTCGCGGTCTTCGTTCTTGAGCAGCCACGGCGTTGCAATGATGATCAGCGCCGAGATCACGAGCGCGACGCCGACGGCGTGCTTCGTGAAGCTCTGTAAAACCGCGATCGCGATGTGGTGACGCATCCAGACGAGCGCGAGCGCGCCGACCAGCGTCGCAGGGAAACCGCCCACGCACAGCCAGAGCACCAGTTGCCAATTGATCGTACGCTGCCGGTGATGGAGGAATGCGCCGAAGAGCTTGGTCGGAACGCTGTAGAGCAAGTCGGTGCCGACCGCGGCGATCGGCGAAATATTCAGCGCGATCAGCAGCGGCGTCATGATGCTGCCGCCGCCCACGCCGGTCAGACCGACGAGAACGCCGACGACGAACCCGATACCGATTAACTCTGCGTTCATAGCTCCCTCAGTACGCCAGAAACGGCCTAATACGGCACGCGGCAATCCCTGGGATTGCTGCTCCGTGCGGCGACTATATCAAGCTCTAGCTATAGCCGCCAAGGCGCGGAATGACCATCCTCCTTGTAGTCTCTTTTTACTATCGGCTAGAGGAAGAGGTCTACGCACGGGGGTAAAGCCGGTTCTCCGTGGCCTTTGTCGACTTTCACATGCACACGACGGTCTCCGACGGGGTGTGGACCCCCTCGGAGCTTTTCGCATATATAAGGAAAGTCTCGCTGGAGGCGTTCTCGATCTCCGACCACGACACGATGGACGTCTACCCCCTGCCGGCCGATTTGGCCGAGCGGTGCATCCCCGGGATGGAAGTCGACACGAAGTGCCAAGGCGCGACGACCCACCTGCTGGTCTACGGCATCACGTCCCCGGACGCGCCCCTGCTCGAGCACCTTCGCGCCCAGCGCGCGGCCCGGCGCGTACGGATGGAGGCGATGATCGAGAGCCTTCGCAGCCGGGGCTTCAGCGTGACGATGGCCGACGTGGAAGCACAGGCCGGCAAGGCCGTGAGCCTCGGACGCCCGCACTTGGCGCGCGCGCTCGTGGAGCTGGGCGTGGTCCAATCGGTGCAGGAAGCCTTTGACAAGTACATCGCCGACGACCAAGGCGATTACGTCGCGCTCGACCGCCTCGATTCCGAGCGCGCGATCGCGCTGGCGCATCTGTCCGGCGCGGTCGTCAGCGTGGCGCACCCCTGCCGGCTCAAAGATCCGGCGATGCTCGACCAGCTCCGGCGCGAGGGCGTCGACGGCGTCGAAGTCGTGCACCCTTCGGCGGGTGAGGATGACCGCAATCGTCTGACGAGCTTCGCGCGCGAACACGGACTATTGATCACCGGCGGCAGCGATTTTCACGCTCCGGCCCCCGGCTATGCTCCGGGTATCGAATTCGACGCCGAACACGTGCAGCGGCTGCAGGAAGCCGTACAAAAAGCCCGCGCGGCGTAAGTTACCCGGACGGCGGGCGGCCTAGTGGTGCGGGATCGCCTTCCAAATCCGCCGCGGAACGTACGGATGCCACGGCGCTATCATCAACAGCTCGCGCGCCACTTGCGTGATTTGCACGATCAGCAGCGGGATGCGGTACAAAATGAAGAACGGCACGAGCCAGAAAACGCGGAATGACGGCTCGCCGCGCGTCATGTCATGGCCGATGAGAAACTTCGCGGCCATCAGCAGCGTCGAGAACCAGTAGAGCCCGCCGACGAGCACGGGCACGTCCAAGCCGCGAGTCATGTGGATGTAGATCGCGATCCCTATAATGACATATGGGTGCACGACCCGGTTGAAGACCATTTCCCAGAACGCGAACGCATTGACGAAGCCGTACCGGCCCGACCCAAGGTCGCGGTGCTTGCGCAGGCGCATCTTGACCATGTTGCGCGTCCAGCGCGAACGCTGGCGCATCAGATGCGGAAGCGTCACCGGCACGTCGGTCGAGATTCTGCCGCGCAGCGAGGTGCGCAGCTTCCAATGCGTCTTGCGCAGGCGGGTGGTGATGTCCGTATCGTCGCCGAGCCCCATGTCATAGCCGCCCAGATGGCGCATCGCGCTCGCGCGGAACATCGTGCCCATGCCCGACAGGATCATGATCATGTTCAGGCGATCGCGCCAGAGCTGGTTGAGCGTGTACGTCAGGACGTATTCGATGCGCTGAAACCGCGTGAGAATGCTCGCATTGACGTTGCGCACCAAGATGCTCGGTGAGACCGCGCCGACCGTCTCGTCCTCGAAGTACGGCAGCATATTCTCGATCGTGTCGGGGAAGATCTGCGAGTCAGCGTCCAGCACGAAGATGAACTCTCCGCGCGCGAACATCAGCCCGAGGTTGAGGTTTGCCGGCTTGCCGCTGTGGTTCGGATTGGCAAGGACGCGGACTTTGCCGGTGCGCTCGAAGGCGCGCGCCAGCTCGACGCTGTCGTCGGTGGAGCGGTCGTCGGCGAAGATGACTTCGACGTTT
>DASRDE010000336.1:0-4285 GCA_035652755.1 Vulcanimicrobiaceae bacterium
CCTCTGTCACCCTGAACCGTGTCATCCTGAGCGGAGCCTACGGCACGCAATGCGTGCCCTAGCGCAGTCGAAGGACGGGCATGCGGCAAATCTGTGTCATCCTGAGCGGAGCCTACGGCACGCAATGCGTGCCCTAGCGCAGTCGAAGGACGAGCGGAGCGGCGCATAGCGCACGCAGTCGAAGGACTGGCGTGCCCTAAATTGTGTCATCCTGAGCGGAGCCTACGGCACGCAATGCGTGCCCTAGCGCAGTCGAAGGACGAGCCTGCGGCGCACTATGTTGACTGGCAGTGTTCCACGGATGGATCGTCGCTGGGGAAAATTTCGAAGATCGTGCCTTTTTTCACCGCGATGTTCTTGCCGTGGTGAAAGTAGTTGAAGACCCCGATTGCAGCCCCGATGGCGGGGACGGGCAGCGCTCCGAGATAACCGGGTGCGCTTCCGCTGGAACCGGTGCGTTGCAGATCGCCGATGTTGTGGTCCATGACGACGCCGAGTTTGGCGCCCGATGGCAAAACCAGGTAGCGCGGCTCGAGTACGAGCGTGCCCGAACGGCCGCCGGCACCGGCGGACGCGGCGATGACGACGACGCCGTAGCCCATCGTGCGCGCAGGGATGACGATGTGATGTTTGACCGTGACGGCGTTAATGGTTTCGAAACGGAAGAAGTCGCCGGGCCGCGCATCGGATGAATCGACCGTGTCGACGACGCGAACCGCGATCTCCGTGCAGCGAAAAAGCCCCGGAATCGGCCCGCCCTCCAGACCCGATTGGAGAAGCGCCGCGAGCAGCAGAGCGTGCAGCGTCAATCCCCGCTCTTGAGCAGCAGGCGGTAGCGCGTTTCGGCTATCTCCCGCTTTTCGGCGCGCGCCACGATGGCCTCGGCCAGCTCGTCGATCATATTCGCGAGCGTTTTTTCGGCGAGGCCGCGCATCATGGTTTGATTGATGATCGATCCCAGGCCGCCCATCGGGACTTCGTACGTTCCCGCAAGCCACATCGTGGAAGTGGACGCGCCGGTGCCGTCGATGCCCAATGCGCCGTCGAACGTCGGAAAGGCGTCGGGGCTGCGCTTGGATTGCAGCCGGAAGCGAATCTCGTGACTAGGCTCGAGCTGCTCCTTGACGTCGTACATCCGCGCGGGCACCGCCAGATACCCCACGTCGGGCAATCCGAGCGAACCCAGCGTCGCATAGAGGGCAAACTGCGCCCATTCGTTCTTTTCGTCGGCGATATCGTGCACGATCGACGCGATGGCCGCCCGCGCGGGAATGACCGGAATCTTCAGCATCCGCTGCAGCTCGAGCTTCGGCATGCCGCTATAATACCACCGGAAGGCTCGCCTCGCTCATAGCGGCGTCAAATACACGCGCTGATGCTGATAATCCAGCACGATCCGAAATTTCGAAAGGAAGGCAGCGCCCAAGTGCCCGTCCGCCGTGCCGTGCAGCGTGCGCGTGGCCCCGATCGGCTGATCCTGAGCGGCAATGCCGCCCAGGCGAATCTCCGGTAACTCGCCCATGTCCTCCACGCTGATTCCCCCGACGCCGCCCACCTGCGCGGTCGACGTCACGGTGAATAAGCCCGGATGTTTTTGATAGAAGTCGTAGGCCAGATTGATGCTCGACTCGTCGCCCGTGTCGATCGCCAGGCGCGCGCTCGTGCTGCCGAGCGATGCGCTGACGACCGGGATCAACTTGTCGAACTCGATCGGCAGCGTGTTGGACTGCCCGGGCGGATCCGCATTGCCGAACGCGAGCACGTGATGTTCGTAATCGATCGAGACGGGAGCGTTCGCCAAGATGTCCGCTCCCAGCACTAGGTCGTACCCGTACCGCTCGGCGTCGGTCAGCACCAGATAATCCGCGTCGCCGAACGTGGCGTTTCCAACCTGCAGCGGTCCCGCGTGCACCACCGGCGCGGAATACTTTCCGAGCCCCGCGATCGGCAAATCCCAAATCGGTTTGAGATTGAGCCGCTGCGCCAGTTCCTGGCTCATCGAAAGCGTCGAATTCCCCGTGTCGATCAAGCAGCGCGCCTCGATGCCGGCGATCTTGCACGTGCCGATCGGCGAAACCGCAGCCGGATCGAGCGCCAATCCGCCTTCTCCGGCGGTGACCGTCATCTCCACGCCTTTGGGCGGTTCGACGCGCCCCCATTCGATGGTGCGCGACGTGTAACGCTCGACCGCCGTTCCGTTCACGTCGACGTCGAACGGCAGTTGAAAGGCCGCGACGTGATGATAATTTCCGAGCCTAATGACCATGTCGTCGTGCTCGTCGCGCGCGCCCGCCACCAGGCCCGTGCGCGGATCGACGTACACCGAAACGGGCACCGCATCGGGCGCCTGCACCACGAGCGTTCGGCAGGCGCAGTCGCCGAACTGCGCGGACCCGCCGTCGTCGATGCGGCCGCCCTGCTGTTCGAAATGCGGGTCCAAAAATGCGAGCATGCCGAGCGTGCGCATCGCGCGTAAGAACGGCGCGTATTGCTGCTCGCCGGGCAGCATGGTTCCGTTGACGTTGAATTGGTAGAGGCGCTCGCCGTCGAAATAAGTGCCGACGCACAGCGGTCCGGTGCAATCGCGAACCACGAACGTCAGCCCCATGCTTTCGGTCGTCGCTTGTGCCGGCACGCCGTCGACGGTGTGCTGCGACGTGCTGACCAGATGCATGTTGTACAATCCGCCGTTGACGGTTCGCATTCTCGCAAGCAGCTGCGAAAGCGGCACGGACTGCGCTTGCGGGGCCGCCCCGAAAGTCAGAATGCCGATCGTGCAAAGCAATAACAGCCGCGCGGCGAATTGCATCGCGGTGGACTTCGAGGTTCTGGACGCCTACCTTTTGGACGGATCGCCGCCCAAAGCGCAGGTCGTCGATAAAGTCCTTAAGGATCGCTCCGAGCTGCCCGCGGCAGCCGCGTTCTATCGCGGCATCGAAATGCTGGGCGCCAAAACGCCCGACCTGACCCTCATCGCACTGCGGCTCGTCTTGGCGGGCAAACGCGCCGACGACGAATCGGTCGTGCGCCTGCGGCAGATCGTCGACCGGGCCCGGGCCGGCGGCGAGCAAAGAGCGGACGCCGTCCGGGCGTACCGCCGTGAAGTGCAGTGACGCGCCGGCAGGGGAAGCGGCCGCCCCGCAGGGCCGGTAGTCGATTCGGCCCGCCGCCGCGCGCGAACAGTGGAAAAGCGCCTCGGGCGGCGAATGGAACAGCCCGGCTGAGGAACGCGTTGATAAGGCGGATATGGCTGCTTCTCGTTGGTTCGCATCGGTGTTGTTCGCGGCGGCGCTCGCTTGCAGCGGGGGCATGCCCGTCTTTGCCCAGGACCACGAGGATCAGGTCGAAGCGCCGCCTCCAAAAGCGCATGCAGTGGTTTCAGGTACGGTCATCGGGGTCGACTACGGTGCGGCCAACATCGTCGTCGGAACGCCGCACGGCGCGGTTCCCATCGCCGTAACGCCGACCACGAGCATCATTCATGGCGCAACGTACGCATCGCTCGCCGACTTGGGACGCGGCTCTCGCGTCATCGTGCACGTCGTCCAGTTCGGACGCCGCCTCATCGCGCAAATCATTCACATCCGCTGATCTCGTCAAAGGACGGCGAGTTGCCGGCGTAAGTTTGGCCGTCGGCGACGGCGAGACGCTCGTCGTGCTTGGCCCGAGCGGCGCGGGAAAAACCTCGCTGCTGCGATTACTCGCCGGCTTGGAAGACCCCGATGCCGGTCGAATCCGGCTCGATGGAAACGACGTGACGGCGCTTCCGGCCCGCGATCGCCGCGTCGCACTGGTCTCGCAGGGCGACTCGCTCTTTCCGCATCTGACCCTCTATCAGAACCTGGCTTTTCCCATGCGATTGCGCCGGAGGCCGCGTGCTCAAATTGAACGGGCCGTACTCGAACAGGCCCAACTGCTCGAGATCGATCGCTATTTGCACGTACGCCCGGGGCAGATCTCGGGAGGCGAACGCCAGCGCGCGGCGCTTGCGCGTGCACTGCTTTCCGACCCGCGGGTGATTCTGCTCGACGAGCCGTTCGCCCACTTGGATCCGCAGTTGCGCGCCAACGTCCGCTCGCAATTTCGCGACGCCCGCCGCCGCTTTTCCGGTGCGGCGATCCACGTGACCCACGATCACGGCGAGGCGATGGCCATCGGCGACACGCTGGCCATTATGATCGATGGGCGCATCGTCCAGTGCGGCGATCCGCAAACGGTCTACGACTTTCCCGCCAGTCTCGACGTGGCCAGGTTCTTCGGTGCGCCGCCGATGAACGTGCTCGAC
>DASRDE010000337.1:0-4525 GCA_035652755.1 Vulcanimicrobiaceae bacterium
AGACGAGCACGTCGTCGAGTTCGGCGGGACGCGTGCCGTACTTCACGACGGAGATCTGCGGCGTGCTTTCGGTGATTACGTGGAAGAGTGCGCCGCGCGGGATCAGCGTGTCGTTGCCGCGGTGTGCGAAGACTCCGCCCAACCCGAACAGCAGGTACGCTCCGACTTGGTTGCCGTTGTGCTCGGTCGTGCGCGCGGCGTCACCGGTTGCGGCCAGCATGTCGACGTGAATGTCCGATCCGTCCGGCGTTACCAGGCGGCGAATCTCGAATGCGAATTCTCCGCCGCGATGAAACATGCCCGAACGCGAAATGTGCGTCACGACGCCGTAACCCGGCGAACCTTTGGGAAGCACGAGATGTCCGCGGACGTAAAAATCTTCGATGGTGCGTACGGCGATCGGGTCGCCTTCGTTCGAGTTGCGCGATCCGACGTCGTTGAGCATCTCGACGCTGATGAGCTGGCCCGAGGGGACGTTGATGGTCTGCGCGGCCATAGCGGCGGCCGGGGCGAAAATCAAGCCGGCGAGCAGGGCGGCGGCGACGCGGTTGAGGCTGGCGATGGTCATTTCGGTTCTCCTTCACTTAGCGTTTGCGGCGTCACCGGTCCGGTGACACTCTTAGCCTAGCCTCCGGCGAGCCGGAGAACCTCAGGGGCACTACGGATTCTTGCCGGACGTCAGTACGGAGAATTAGGGGTTACGCATGCGCGGCTTGGGCACGCACGACCCAGGCCGCCAGTTCCGCCCGCGTGCCTATGCCGAGCTTGTCGAAGGCCGAGGCGACGTGGGACTCCACGGTCCGTTCGCTGATGACGAGTTCCTCGGCGATCGCGGCGTTTGAGAGGCCGCGAGCGACCAGGGCGGCGACCTCGCGCTCGCGGGAGGTCAGCTCGCTCTTCGCGCGGCCGCGGCGGTTCACCGGATGCATGGCGCTCTCCAATCGCTCCGCCTCGCGCCTGTCTCCCGTGCGCCGAAACAGCGCGAGCGCCTCGTCGGCACGGCCTGCCAGGTCCAGCGCGAGCCCCTGCTCGTAGGGCAACTGCAACTCCTCGAACAACGCGGCCGCGGCTTGCGCGTGCGCCTCGGTTGCCGCCTTTTCGCCGGCGCGATGTGCCGCGTACCCCTCGAAGAGCGCGGCAAAGGCGCGCGAAATACGGCGGACTTCGCCGCGGCAAAACGCCTGCAGCCGCGAGCGTGCCGTGCTCACATCCTCCGGCGTACCGATTTTAGCCAGCATGACGCACGGCCACGCGGTGTCGGAAACTCCGCAGGAGAGGTCGCCCGCGACGGCGCGCCGCAGCACCTGCAGCGCATCGTCGAGCCGTCCGTCCTCGGCCAGCACCCATGCGACCGGAAACGCGACGTAGGACTCGTACGCCCCCAGCGATCCGCTCATGGCCGCATCGAAGAACCCCGGCGACCACCAATCGCGCACGTACCGCTCGTCCGCCATGCGCTTTCCGACCGTCATCGCGAGCGCGGCCACGGCAGCCATGTACGCTTCTTCCGCGGTCGGGTGGGCGAAGGCAAAGTCGAGCAGCTCGCGCGCGCGTTCGAGCTCGCTCAGGGTCGCGCAGACTTCGGCAAGCTCCGTATAGACGTGCAGGCGATTGTGTATGGTGATCTTTTGGCTGCGCAGCATGACCAGCGTCTCGTCGAGCAGCGCGAGCGCACGATCCCGCAAACCGATCGAGGCGCACGCGCTGGCGAAAGTCGCGTTGACCAGCGCCGCACGTCCCCAATCTTCCTCGCGGCGTGCGGCCGCGACACCGTCTTCGAATGCGCCGACGCACTGCGGCACCAGGTCCAGCAGCGAGCTCGCCAAGCCTTTGACGAAGCCGAAGTGCGAGCGCAGCACTACCGATGTAGCGGGCATCGACGGCTCGAGCTCGGCGACGATCGCCAGCGACTTTGCCGGCTCGCGTTTGCTGATCCAGACGTTCGCCAAGCCGAGCACGGCTCGACCGTATGTTTCGGGATCGCTCTGGCGGCGCGCAAGCTCGACGCCCAGTTCGGCAATCGCGACCATGGCGTCGCCGTCGCCCAGCGACGAGTACAGCGCCCGAAGCGCATAACACGTACGCACGGCGCCCTCGATGTCGTCCGCAGCGCGGTAGCGCGCGAGCAGATCTTCAAATATCGCTCGCGAGCGCACTTCCTCGCCGGCTTCGCGGAGGGCATCGGCAAGTTTCACGAGCAGCGGTGCGGCAACCGTTGCTGGCGCCGACGCCGCGGCCACGGCTCGCTCGTATTGCGTGACCGCGTCGTGCGGTGCGCAGAGGGCCGCATAGCGATCGCCCGCGAGCTCGCAGTAGCGCGCAGTACGTTCCGGGTCGCCGGCCTTCCACCAATGGTAGGCCAGCTCGGTGACGTAGCGCTGCTCGTCCTGAGCTTCCAATGCCGCGGCGATCTTGGCGTGAAGCGGGCGCGCCTCGGCCGCAAGCAACTTGCTGTAAATCGCGTCGCGCGTGAGCGCATGGCGGAACCGATAGCGGATCTCGCCCGATGCGTCTTCCACCACCAGCTGCAGATCGATGGCCTTTTTCAGCGCCGCGATGACGCCGGCAGGCTCCGTTGCCGTGGTCTTGGCCAGAAAGTCGGCATCGAATTCGCGCCCGATTGCCGCCGCGCAATACAGCACGGCAGCTTCTTCTTGCGAAAGCCGCGTGAGGCGCTCGTGCACCGCGCTGGCCAGCGACGTCGGCAGGCGCACGACGTTCGTCGCTGCTTGCGGCCCGCGCGAATCGACCGCGTTTTTGAGCAGCTCCTCGGCGTTGAGCGGGTTGCCTTCGGCGGCCGAGCCGATCTGCGCCATCAGATGCGGTGACAGCATGCGACGGCCCGCGAGGGCATGTTGCATCAGCGCGCGGATCTGCTCTTCGTCGAGCGGTTCGAGCGCGATGCGCCAAACGCTCGGGTGGCGTTCGAGTCGCGCTAGGGTCGCAGCGAGCGCGGGGTTGGCGGCGGACTCTATGCGGTACGTCACGACCAAAAGCACGCGCATCGCCGAAATCCGGGGTGCCGCGAACTGCAGAAACTCCAGCGTGTTCGCATCGGCCCAGTGCAGATCTTCGATGACCGCGACCACCGGGCGCTGTTTGGAAAACGCCGCGAGCGCGCGGCAGAGCGCATCAAAAATCAGCACCCGGTCCATCTCTTCCCCCGGTTCCGGCGCCGCGTTTTCGAAGGCTGCGAATAAGCGCCGCATCACGGGTGCCGCATCACCGAACGCGCCGGCCGGGTCGCGCTGCGATTCGCCCAGGGTTCGAAAGACTTCAACCACGGGCCGCAGCGGCGACGACGCGTACTCCAGGCAACTCGACGATGCGCACGTCCCGCCCGAACCGGCGACCGACGCACAGAACTCGGCGACCAGCCGCGTCTTGCCCATCCCAGCCTCGCCGCCCACGATGACGATACTGCCTTGGCCGCCGGCCGCTGCGGCGCAACGCTCTTGCAGCGCGGCGAATTGTTCGTCGCGGCCTATAAAACGACGGCAGTAGACCGGTGCGGAGATCATCGGCGCCCGAAAAACCTTCGTCGGGCCGTTGGTAATCCTTTTCGCGTCTTCGCATAGTTCGAGAAGCACGTCGGCTAAGGTCTGCCTCCGGCGCAGCCGCTGCGACGCGCTAACGAAATTGGACGTTTAAGGGCAGCGCTCCGGCTGAGAGCGGCTCCAACCCGATATTTGGCCAGTCAGAAACTCGATCGGCAGGATTGAAGATGACCAGAGGTTCGGCACGGCACTCATTATTATAAGGGTGTATTTGTTATCAATAACCTGCGCGACGGTGTGGCCGAACGGTGATTCACCATCGTGCCCGAACATCCGGATGCCGTTGCGGTCGTAGATTTCAAAACCCAATCCGTACTGGTCGCTTTTTAGATCCGGAGATTGAGCGATGACGGGCTGTATCATGCGCTTGTACGACGCGGGTGCTACAAGCCGTCCGTCCTGAAGTGCGGAGAAAAATCGTGCTAGGTCGTCCGCCGTCGACCACGCTCCTCCCGCTGCGCTTCCGCGTATCTTGCGCGTGTCGGAAAACGGCACGAGCGAAGTTCCAGCCGGCGACTGGTCAAACCCATACCCGGTCACGTCATCCTGGCCGTTGCCGGTACTGAAGTCGTAGGTGGTGTGCGTCATGCCGGCCGGGGCAAAGATGTGCTGCTGAACGTAGTCGTAATACGATTTTCCCGTTATCCGTTCTATAATTGCGCCCAGCAAGACAAAACCTGCGTTGCTATATGAGAATGCTTTCCCCGGTTCGAACTGCGGCTTGTCGTTGATGAAAAACTGAATCCAGTCGCCGTTGCTCAAAATGTCGCGTTTGGACGACTGAAAGGCATCGGTGAACGTCGTTCCAAGGCCGGACGTGTGCGTAAGCAGCTGCAATATCGTAATTCGGTCGGCGTTGACAATGTGATATGCCGGGAGCAGCGCGCTCAGCGTATCGTTATAGGAAAGCTTTCCTTGCTCGACCAGTTGTGTTATAGCGACCGCGGTGAACATTTTCCCCGTCGATT
>DASRDE010000338.1:0-4900 GCA_035652755.1 Vulcanimicrobiaceae bacterium
CGTTGCGGTCGCTGCTCGTGCTCAACCAGAACTCGCGGCGCGGCGAGCGCGAAGGCGACCGCGTCTGCCGCACGCTCGAAGAACTGGGGATCGAATGCGTCCGCGATCCCGGCGCCGCATCCATCGACGCGATTATCGCCGCGGGCGGCGACGGTACGATCGTGCGCACGATGCCGCTGGTGGTGCAGCGTCAAGTGCCGCTGGCCATCGTGCCGCTGGGCACGTTCAACGATCTCGCCCGAACGCTGGGGGTTCCGATGGACGTGGAGGAGGCGTGCCGTTCGATCGCCACGGGAAATACTCGCACCATCGACGTCGGACGCGTCAACGGCAGATACTTCGTCAACGAAGCCAGCGTCGGAGTCTCCACGCGAATCGCGCGCCGGCAAACCTCGCAGGTCAAACAGCGCTTCGGCGCGCTGGCAGTTATTGCGACGACGTTCCAAAGTCTGCGCGCGATGCGTCCGTTTTGGGTTGAGCTGGGCATACCGGAGCGGCCGGCCGAACGCTTTAGAACGATCCAGTTGACCGTGGCGAACAGCGCGCGCTTCGGCGGAATCATCGAGCGGCGCGACGCCTCGCTCGACGACGGCTGGCTTGACCTGTACAGTATCGAGCCGGAAAACTGGCTTGACGCGTTCCGGCTGGCCGGAAAGATTTTGCGGCGTGACGCAACGTCGGGCGAAGGATTACGAACGCGCCGCGCGGTTCGATTCGACGTCCGGACCGCGCGCGAACATCACGTTTCCGCCGACGGGGAGCCGGCAGGCAAGACGCCGGCCACCTTCGAGATCGTACCGAAGGCAGTTCGCGTAATCGTGCCTAAGGCGCACGCATGGAGTACAGAAACCTCGGACACTCGGGCTTAAAGCTCTCGGTCGTCGGCTTGGGCTCGTGGCTCACGTACGGCGGCCCCGTCGGCGCCGAAACGGCGCGCGCGTGCGTGCTGCGCGCATGGGAACGCGGCATAAACTTCATCGACACGGCAAATGTGTACGCGCGCGGCGCGGCCGAAGAAGTGCTCGGACCGATCCTGCGCGAGCTGAATCGCGACGCCCTCGTGCTGGCGACGAAAGTGTATTTTCCGATGGGCGATTCGGTCAACGAGCGCGGCCTTTCGCGCAAACACGTTCGCGATCAACTCCATCACTCGCTGCGCCGGCTGCGGGTGGAGTACATCGATCTGTACCAGTGCCATCGCTACGATACGCAAACTCCGCTCGAGGAAACCTGCGAGATGATGAACGATCTCGTGCGGAGCGGCAAGATATTGTACTGGGGCGTCTCGGAATGGAATGCCGATCAACTTGCGTCGGCCGTGACGCTGTGCCGCGCGCGCGGCTGGGCCGTGCCGATCAGCAATCAGCCGCAATACAGCGCACTTTGGCGCCGAATCGAAGAACGCGTGCTTCCCGCATGCGAGGCATACGGCATGGGCAACGTCGTCTGGTCGCCGCTGGCAATGGGGATTCTCACCGGCAAATACACCGACGCAAGCCGTCCGCCCGCGGGAACGCGAGCTGCGAGCGGCAACAAAGAGATGATGGAGGATTACTTCACGCAGCCGGTGCTCGACGCGGTCGCGCAGGTTGTCCCGCTGGCAAAACGAGCGGGCGTCTCGATGGCGCAGCTCGCGCTCGCGTGGTGCTTGCGTCAGCCCGCCGTGACCAGTGTGATCGTCGGTGCGACCAAACCCGAGCACGTCGACGACAATGCCGCTGCCGGGGACGCGCGGATCGATCCGTCGATCTTCGACGCGATGGATCGCATTTTGGCGCCCATTGCGCCCAGCGAACCATACGTCTCGTAAACGTAGAGAAAAAAATTGGGTTGGCGATGGTGGAGACATCGCCAACCCGTCCTTGCTGCACTCTACGAGGTAAGGAGTCGAACGGGAGAGGTCGTTGAGGACACCGCCCGTTTTTCACCCGCATGCTCATCATGCGAATGAAACTTTATATCTGGATTAATTCCAGTTTTTCAAAAGGTTTCCGATGCCGGTGACTTTCGGTCCCCAGCCGCTGAACGCCGTCGTGTCGGGTCCGTTCAGTACGATGCTGGAGATCGCGATCGTCGGGCGGGAGTCGTCCTTTTGATCTTGCACGTTCGCTTTCGCGCTCGCTGCGGGTTTCACAGTATAGTCCTTTATCAGTGCGGAACACCACCTGTGTTCCAATCGAAACTGTACACCCGCAAATACCGTGAGCCTACAACTTTTGTTTCACGCGTTCGCGGTCACAACGAGTCGTTACAATGTGTTGTGACGGTTAAAACTCTTTGCGTAATAGATGACGTTATATGTCGTGAAACTGCGCCGCCCCATGTGCGGCGCGTACGGTGTCATACACAGGCAAGGGGGCGCCTGCAAGCGGGGCCTAAACGCGCCGCTCAAGAAGTCGCCGCCTGAGGAGAAAATGGCATGACGGTTTATCGGTTTGGGCCGTTCCGGCTCGAGAAGGCGCCGATGCTGTTGTGGGCCGGCCAGACGATGCTGCCGCTTGGGCCCAAAGTCGTGGAGACGCTCTTGGCGCTCGTCGAACGTCCCGGAGAGGTCCTTTCGAAGACGGACCTGCTCGCGCGCGTCTGGCCCGAAGGATTTGCCGACGAGGCGAACCTCACGCAGAACATCTACGTCATTCGAAAGGCGCTGCGTTCGCATTCGCGCTTGGACCGGATCGAAACCGTCCCGCGGCGCGGGTACCGCTTTACCGGCGCGGTGACGGTCGAGTACGCTCCTGCCGCGCAGGCGGCGGTCGCGGCTCGCCGGTCCCCGCGATTCGCAGGCCTGATGGCTGCCGGCGCGGTCGTGGCTGCCCTCTTAACGGCGGCTGTCGTCGGCTCGGAAGGCGTGCGCCAGCCCGCGGTCTCCTCGCAGCTCTCCGAGAACGGCGCGCGGCTTTACGCGATGGGCATGTACTATTGGAACCAGCGGACGCAGAGCAGCACGCTCAAGAGCATCCGCTACTTCGAAGACGTCACGCGTTCGGATGCGCGCAATCCGCTCGGCTTCGCAGGCCTTGCGTCCGCGTACGCGATCGCCGGAGATTACGGTTTCGGTCCGCTGCCCAAGCGCGTTTCCTTTGCCCGCGCCGGCCAGTTCGCGCGCCGGGCCCTCGCGCTCAATCCGCGCTCAGCTCCGGCGCTGGCGGCATTGGGCCTAGCCGAAACGGACGGCGGCCGCGAGCTGCAGGGCCAAGCGCAGTTCCGAAAAGCGATCGCCGCGGACTCCGCGTACGCGCCCGCGCATCAATGGTATGGCATGTCGCTGCTGCGCGCCGGAAAAGGCGTTCAAGCATTGCGCGAACTCCAGCGCGCCGCAAATCTCGATCCCGAATCCGTTGCCGCGACCGATTGGCTCTCCGAAGCGGCGTATATGGCGCGCCGCTATCGCGACGCCGTCGGCTACGCGCGTCAAACGCTCGATCTCTCGCCGCAGCGGTACGACGCGTACAATACACTGGGCATGGCCTACGAAGCGCTGGGTGACTACCCTGACGCCGTTCGTTCCTATAAGACGTTCGGCCGCAGTTGCGCCGCCTGCGGCGCCGAGGCGGCTGCGCTGCTCGCGCATGCGTATGCGGCGATGCACAACGACGTGGCCGCGCAAGCGGAACTCGGTTTGGCGCAGGCCGCGCTTTCCACGCAGCAGGTGGACCCGGAGGACATCGTAACGGCGCTGGTCGCGATGGGCCGGCGCAGCGAGGCGCTTCGGATGCTGCAGGAGCATCGGCGCGCGCTCGTACGCGGTGCTCTTGCGATCGACCCGCGGATGGATCCCGTGCGCGGGGATGCGCGCTTCCGTCCGTACACGCAAGCTCCGGGCTAAATGCCGGTGCCGCAACGCGATCTGCATGCGGCGCTCGGCGAACGTCCCGGATTGGAAACCTCCCTTGCGGGGCATCTGCGCGCCGTGCTCGAGGACGGTACGGTCGAGCCCGCACTCAAGGCGCTATGCGCCGTCATGTGCGCGGGGGTGAACTACTGTCAGCCGCTGCTGCTCGAGCATCGCCGCCGCGCGCGATCGCTGGGCGTCACGACGGCAAAACTGAATGCGCTTTGGGATTTCGCCCGCAGCGGCTTGTACGGCGCGGCCGAACGAGCGGCGCTCTCGTGCGCGGTTGCACTCTCGCGCGAACCGCGAGCCCTGCCGCCGGCTGTCTGGAGCGAGCTTCGCGCGGCCTACGACGACGGTCAGATTGCCGAAATTCTCTGCACGGTGGGTGCGCTCAACTATCTATGCCGCGTGCGCAACGCGATAGACAGCGAAATCGAGCCGGACTAGGACGCCGCGGCCGCCGCGACGACGCGCTCGGTTTTAATGAGCCGCGTTCCCGACCATTTGTCCTGCAGGTAGATGCGTGAGAACGGGCTGAGCGGAATGATCAGCCACCAGAGGAAGAGCACGATCGTATAGCGCCACAACCCTTGCCAAATCGGCGGCTGCGCGAAGTGTTCGGTCACCACGCGCAAACCGGCGACCATCATGCCCGGCGTCTGACCTGCCAAGCCCACGAGCAAACCGAAATATAAGCACATCCAGATCGGCATCATCGCGCCCGTGACGTTTCCGCGAACGTCCTCCCACGACAGCGCCGAGTCCGAACCCCAGGTAATGCCGGCCGTATGCACGGCGAAGGATCCGACGTCGAACATCTCGTCGGATTGGCGGACGGCGGTGCTCTGCGCGCTCTGCGTGGTCGTGGTATGCACGCCCTTGCGGTTGACCACGATATCCGTGCGAACGGGCGCCGCGCCGGCAAGCGTTTGCACCACCGCGCTTACGATGATCAGGTCGAGGGCAAACGCTGCAAAGCGGCGCCACCAGCCCGCGCAATCGCGCTTGGTGACCACGTCGCCGCGTGCCGCCGGCGTCGGCAGGGGTTGCTCCGCGCTCTGCGTG
>DASRDE010000339.1:0-8482 GCA_035652755.1 Vulcanimicrobiaceae bacterium
AGAGCTACACCGCAAAGCTGGCGGCGGATCGCGAGAAATCGCAGCTCACCGAAGGCGTCGTCTGCGGGTTCGGCAGCATCGGCGGCTTCGATACCGCGCTGGCCGTGATGGATTTTAATTTCCGCGGCGGCACGATGGGAACGGTCGTCGGTGAGCGTATCACGCTGCTGCTCGAGGCTGCCCTCTCCCGCCGCGTGCCGTGCGTCATCTTTACGGCCAGCGGCGGTGCGCGCATGGAAGAGGGCATGCTGGCCTTGATGCAGATGGCCAAAACCACGGCGGCGGTCACGCGCTTCATGGAAGCGGGCAATTTTTTCGCGACCGTGCTGACCGACCCGACCACCGGCGGAGTCTCCGCGTCGTTCGCTTTTCAGTCCGACGTCATTCTGGCCGAGCCGAAGGCCATGATCGGCTTTGCGGGGCGGCGCGTTATCGAGCAGACGATCCGGCAAAAACTTCCCGACCAATTTCAGACGGCGGAGTTCTTGCTGGAGAAGGGCCACATCGACATGGTCGTCGACCGCCACAGCATGAAGGCGACGCTGACGCGCCTGCTCGACTATGCCGCGCAAGGGATGCACCGCCGGCAAGGAGCCTTTGCGTGAACATCATCGTCGAGCGCGAAAAAATGCTGATCGAGCTCGAGAAGCGCATCGACGCGCTGCGGGAGGCGTACGCGCAGCAGCCGCTCGACATGTCGAGCGAGATGAGCGCGCTGGAAAAGAAATACGCCGAGATTCAGCGCGAGGTCTTCGGATCGCTCACGCCATGGCAGAAAGTGCATATGGCGCGCCATCCCAACCGGCCCACTGCAGCCGATTACATCTCGCAGTTCGCGCAGTTCGACGAGCTGCACGGCGACCGCCACATGCGAGACGATCAGGCCATCATTGGAGGCTTCGCCAAGCTGGGCGCGCGCTCGATCATGGTTATCGGAGAGCAGCGCGGCCGGGATACCAAAGAGAATCTCAAGCGCAACTTCGGGATGCCGGCACCGGAAGGCTACCGCAAAGTGCAGCGCCTGGCAAAGCTTGCCGGCCGCATGCATCTGCCGATCGTCACGTTCGTCGACACCAAGGGCGCCGATCCGGGCATCACCTCCGAAGAGCGCGCGCAATCCGAGGCGATCGCCGCGTGTCTGTACGAGTTCACGATTTCGCCCGTGCCGATCGTCGCTACGGTTATAGGCGAGGGCGGAAGCGGCGGCGCGCTGGCGCTCAGCATCGCCGACCGCATTCTCATGCTCGAAAACAGTTACTACTCGGTCGCCAGCCCCGAGGGATGCGCCGCAATTCTCTGGAGCGATGCCGGCAAAGCCGAGGAAGCGGCCTCGCATCTTAAACTCACCGCTCAGGATCTCGAACATTTCGGCATCGTAGACGAGATCATCGGCGAGCCGATCGGCGGCGCGCATCGCGATGCGGCGGGAACAATCGCGCGCGTGCTGAACGCTGTAGAAACGGCGCTTGCGGAACTCGCTCCGCTTTCGCCGGACCGCTTGCGAGAGGCGCGTTATCTGAAGTATCGACGCATCGGCGCTTGGGAAAGCGAGCGCCGCGAGGCAGTTCGAACCGGAGCATGAGGCGTAAGAGAACGTCGGGGCTCGTCCGTCTCTTCAGCCGTCTGACCGTTACCGTCTTCGGCTTGGTGATGTTCTCCCTGGTCTCGGTGCAATTCGCGCGCATCGTCAATGAAAATCTGGCGATGGCCCACACCCTGGCATCCGTTCAACGCGACGTTGCCGTCTTGCGGGAGCGCAACCACCGCGAGCAGCGCGAGATCCGCCGTCTGCTCGACCCCGACGGAGCGATCCCGGCCATACACGATCGCCTGCACTTGGTGCAACCGAACGAGGCGATCATCTACCTGAGAAACGCGCCGACGCCCGCTCCGTGAACGGCACCCAGCGCGGCACCGTCATCAACCTCAACGCGTACGGGGCCACGGTGCGCCTGGATGACGGCCGTTTGGCAAGCGTCCCGCTCGCGGACGTCGAGAAGAACCGCCCGTCGTACGAGCGCGCGATTACCGGACGAAAAACCCTCACGTTCGTCGTGCGCGATGCCGGGCGCCATCCCATGCTGCTGCTCGCACCGCAGATTCGCGACGAAGCCTTCGAAGAGCAGATCACGGGTTATCTCAAGATGACCGAAGAGTGGGAGAAGCCCGACTTGCCGCCTGCGCACGAGCGCCATTTTCTGCGCAAAAAGAAGCGCGCGGCGCTCTTCAAATCCCGTCACGCCGACGACCGTTGATTCGGGCCGTCATCTCCATCGGCACCAACTCGACCCGGCTGCTCGTTGCGGATTTGGGCGCGCATCCTCCACGGCCGGTGCTTGCGCGTTCGATCGGCACGCGTGTCGGCGAGGGGCTGCGCGAAACCGGCCTCATCCAGGACGCGGCGATGCAGCGTACGCTCGACGCGGTTCGCGAGCACGCGGCGGCGGCCCGGCCCTTAACGGATTCGATCGCGGCAATCGCCACGAGTGCCGTGCGCCGCGCCGGCAACGCGGCCGAGTTCGCGGATCGGGTGCGCGAGATCGCGGGCTGCCCGCTGCAAGTCGTTTCCGGCGAAGACGAGGCGCGCTACTCCTACAGCGGAGCCGTAAGCGGGCTGGATGCCGGCCCGGACGAGCGCGTCGGCGTTGCCGATCCTGGCGGAGGAAGCACGGAGTTTGCGGTGGGGCGAGGGGAGCGCGCCGAGCAGGTCGTCTCGTGCGAAATCGGCGCCGTGCGGTTGACTGAACGGGTCCTCGTGCTCGCTGGCGATCGCGGCGAAATCACCGATGCCGACCTCCAAACCGCGCGCGCGGCCGCGTCCGCCGCGCTCGAGCCGCTCGCGGCGTTCGATCGCGTGGAGCGGTTGGTCTTCGTGGGCGGCACGGCGACGACCGCCGTGTGGCTGATGTCGGGGTCACGCGATCCCTTTGAATACAGCGCGTTTACTCGAAGCGCCGTGGATCAACTAGCGGCGCGCCTGCGTGCTCTCGATCTTCCGGCGCGAAAAACGCTTGCCGGCATGAATCCTCAACGCGCCGATATACTGCTCGCCGGCCTGATCATCGTCGCCGCCGTTTTCGAGCGGACCGGCCACGAGTCGGCCGCGGTATCTACCAACGACCTGCTTATGGGTTACTTGGTGGCGAGGGAAAGGAAGCGGTAACCCGCGCGTTTTGTCCGCTTGAGAACACCGCCGTCTTAACCGCGGCGAAAATGGGTAGAACCACCGTGCGGGACGCGTCTTATCGATATTTTTGGCGAGCATCGATGGGAAGCTATCGCAGTTAACGCAACAAACCCAAGGCGATGCCGCATCAATACCTCCCCATTGAACCGCGGCATCCCGCCTTTTCTCCAAGGCGAGTACTGGCGCGCCGGCGCGGCGAAAGACGGGCGCATGGACGAAACCTACCGGGCGGTTCTCGATGCCCGCCGCGCCTGGAACGACTATCTCGATGCCGCCGACGAGGACGAGGACGAAGTTTACGAGGCCTATTTAGAGGCCGCGGCCGACGCCATTCCGCTCGTGGGCGGCCTGATCGAGCTGTGCGTCGAGGCCAACTTGCTGGCCATTTCGGCGCGCGATCGCGAGGAGCGCTACGTCGATCTCGCGGCCACCAACGCGCGCGTCCACGCGGACGCCATTATCGAAATCGTCGGCGACATCGTACTGGGGCATTCCGATGAGTTCCCGGCGTTCGAACGCCGCGCCGTGCCCCCGGACGACGACGAAACCCGTTTCAACCGCGCGCGTGAGATGTTCCGCGACATGAATCGTCCCAATGTGAGCCGGGCTGTCGAAGAGCTGCGGCAGCTGCGGGAAGAACTGGTGCGCGCGGGACAGGACGTCTATGCCACGCGCCTGTCGCACGTGCTCAGCCTGCTGCAGATCTCCCCGCCCCGCTTGAGCGAATAGGCGTCACCCGCGCGGGATGCCCGCGCCTTCCTGTCCGGGAATCGGCTGCTCTTGGGTTGCGTCCTCGAGGGGCAGGCCCGCCTCGCGATACGCATCCAAGCCGCCTGCGAGCAGCGCCGCGCGGCTGTATCCCTGCGACTGCAAGTGCGCTGCGACGTGCGCGGCCGTCTCTTCGTCGTCGGCGTATACGACGACGCGCGAGTCGTGTGCGATGGGCAGCGTGAGGTGCTCCTCGGCTAGCAGGCGTTTGGGATCGTAGCGCAGCGCCCCGCGAATCTGCTGCGAGCCCTGACGCGAGCGCACGTCGAGCGTCGGCATCGTTGCCGTGTCGAGCTCGGACGCGCGCACGCGTTCGATGCGCTCGTTCATCGGGATTTCTTGCGGCGGCCGCCCTTGCGGTTCGGATTGGGCGGAACCTTGCCGCCGCTGCGGCGCGCCTCCGAAAGCCCGATCGCGATCGCTTGTTTACGGCTTTTGACCTTCTTACCGCTGCGGCCCGATTTGAGCTCGCCGCGCTTCATCTCGCGCATGCTCCGCTCGACTTTACGCCCGGCCTTCGGACCGTATTTGCGCCCGGACTTCTTCCGGCCACCCTTGCGCGAACTGCTCTTCTTACGGCCGCCGGTGCTCTTCTTGCGTCCGCCGGTGCTCTTCTTGCGTCCACCGGTGCTCTTCTTGCGTCCACCGGTGCTCTTCTTGCGGCCGCCGGTGCTCTTCTTGCGCCCGCCGGTGCTCTTCTTGCGTGCGCCGGTGCTCTTCTTGCGCGAGGAGCTCTTTCGTCCCGAGCTCTTACGTCGTGCCATTCCTCTTGCTCCATTCTCGTCGCGTTGTACGAACTTCACCATGTGGCCGCGAGGGTCGTACAAGAAATCGACGTTGCTGCGATCGAAGATCTCAAAGAACCGATCCCAGGAAACCTGTTCGAGCTGCTGCTCGGGTTCGCCGAAATCGATGCGTAAGACGCCGCCGGTGCCGGCGACAATGGCGGGACGGCCGTCGTGCGTCTCTACCCAGCGACGAATCTCTTCGCGATCGTTCGTGCGCTTTGCTGTTGCCACTGGTAACCTCCCAATCTGCTGAATGATTGGTTACCCGCCCGCGCGCAGAAAAAAACGCTACTCGAGCGCGTCGGTGCTCGGAGCGCTGTCGGTGTCGCCGGAAGATTTTGTCACCAGCGCCGCGCGGATGCTCGTCCGCAGCTCGTCCAGCGCCGGATTGAGGCCGCTCTCTTGGTCCAGGTGCTCCAGCGCGAGCAAAATGCGGTTGGCTTGCGGCGCGTCCAATTCGATCGCGAGTTTGCCGTGCGCCTTCGCGAAACGCTCTACTCCGTACGTGCTCATGTCGATCTTGGCTCCTTCGCGATCCGAGGTTCGGAAAGCAACACGCCGTATACTTCCTTCTTACGTTTTCCGGGCGCGTGTCCGCGGTTCGAAGAGCTGCGGCTGATACGTCCGGGCCCGTTCATGACCAAGGTTTACCCGCTGGGTCATTTGCTCCATCGTGCATTGTTCGGGCGCCTTGTCCGGCCGCCACCGGATGAAGCGCGCGCCGTGGCGGAAGCGTTGCGCGGTCACATGATCGAAATGGACTTCGACCACGACCTTCGGAGCTACCGGATGCCACTCGGTGTCGCGCGATCCCCATCGGCTCACGCCTCCGGGGCGGGCTCCGGTAAACCCGGGCTCTTCGATGATGGGTTTGAGCAACTGCGCCGCGCGCGTCCGCTCGGCAGCGTTCAGGCTTCCGATGAATCCCACGTGATGCAGGAGCCCGGCATCGTCGAACAATCCGAGCAGCAGTGATGCCACCGTCTTGCCGTCCTTGGTCAGGCGAAAGCCGCCGACGACGCAGTCGGCCGTATAGACACGCTTGATTTTGGTAACGGCGTCGCGCTCGCCGAAGCGGTAAGGGAGGTCCAATCGCTTGGCCATCGCGCCGTCGAATTGCGAAATCGTGCCGTCGAGCCAGGCCTTGGCGCGATCGAAATCGCGGGACGCCGGAGACAGGCCGATGCGTTTATTTCCGTCGATGTGCCGCTGCGCGAACGCCTCGAGTGCGTTGCGCCGCTCTTCGAGTGCCCGCTCGAACATCTTCGGCCGTTTTGCATCCGCGAGCAGATCGAAGAGCGCGTACGTCGCGGGCGTCTCCAGCGAGAGCTTCCGAATGCGCGAGGCCGCGGGATGAATTCGCTGAAGGAGCGCGTCGAAATCCAACCCGCCGTCCACTTCGATGAAGATTTCGCCGTCGAGCACGAACTGCGGCTCGCGCAACGCGATCAGCGCTTGTGTCACTTCGGGAAAGTACCGTTCCAACGGCTGGCCGGACTTGGACTGGAGCGCGATTTCGCCGCCGTCCCGGAATGCGATGCATCGGAAGCCGTCCCATTTGGGCTCGTACAGCCACTGGCTGCCGCGGGGAATTGCCGTGGCAGGCTTCGATTCCATCGGTTCGATGGGCGGCTTGATCCGCAGATGATCGAACATTAGAGCGGCAGGCTCACGCCGCGAAGCAACTCTTCCAGGTCGAACCGCCCGCGCTGTTGGGTCAGCGGCTTCCACAAATCTCCCAGTTTGTCGAGCCGCTGCGGAACGTTGAGCATCGTAAAGTCTTCCGGCGTGATGCCGGCTTCAATCTCTTCCCACGTTACCGGTGTCGAAACGCCGGCAAAGGCGTTCGGGCGCACCGAGTAGATAGAAGCCAGCGTCGCGCCCCAGCGGTTCTGATTGTAGTCGAGCAGCACTCGCTTCTTCGGGCGTTGATCTTTTTTGTACACTGCGGTCAGCACGTCCCGATGGACTTTGGCCAGCTGTACGGAAAAACTCTTTGCAAATGCCCAGACGGTGTGCTGTTCGGGGCCGTGCTTGATCGCCACGTAGACGTGCATTCCGCGCCCACCCGACGTTTTTACGAGGGGCTTCATGCCTAAAGTGACCAGCGCGTCACGCACGATGAGTGCTGCTTCGCGGATCGCTTCGAACGGCGCGTCGCTGGGATCGAGATCGAAATGCAGATATTCGGGTTGATTCGGCGTACTGCATCTTGCGTACCACGGATTGAGGTCGATGCACCCCAGATTGATCAGCCAAAGCAAGGCGGGCAGATCCTGGACGATCGGAAAGTCGATGACGTTGCCCGAACCGTGTGTAATGGAGCACGTCTCGATCCAGTCGGGCCGGCCGGACGGGGCGCGTTTCATGAAGAAGAAGTCGCCGTCGATGCCGTTCGGGTACCGCTTCATGACCATGGCCTTTTCACGAACGTGCGGCAGCAGCAGCGGCGCGACGTACTCGTAATAGCGCAGTAGATCGCGTTTAGTCAGCCCGAGCTTGGGCCAGAACACCTTGTTGAGATTGGTCAGCGGCACGCGCTTGCCGCCGGCGGAAATCGTGGCGGCATCGCCTTCGGCGGGAATAACGCTTTGCGCCCGTTTCGCGGCTTTCATAGGTGGCGTTCGAACCATTCGCCGGCTCGTTTCGCGACCGCCTCCAGTGCGCCGGCCTCTTCGAACAAGTGGCCTGCGCCCGGGATGACGATGAGTTCGCACACCGCGCGCATGCGCCGTTTCGCTTCTTCGTTCAACTGCAGAACGACGGGATCGTTGCCGCCTACGAGCAGTAACGTCGCTGCCTGTACGTACGGGAGCGCGGCGCCGGCCAAATCCGGCCTTCCGCCGCGGGAAACGACGGCACGAACGCTGGGGCGCACTGAGGCGGCAACCAATGCAGCCGCGGCGCCGGTACTGGCTCCGAAATAACCTTGGGCTAACGATCGCAAACGGGGGTCGGTCTCCGCCCACGCGCTCGCGCGCTCCACGCGCGTTGCGAGTAATTCGATGTCGAAGCGCAGTTCGGCCGTCACGCGATCGATGCGATCCTCGGACGGCGTGAGCAGATCGAGGAGCAGCGTGGAAAACCCGCGCTCGTTCAGCTGCTCTGCGACGAAGATATTGCGCGCGCTGTGCCGGCTGCTGCCGCTGCCGTGCGCGAAGATGACGAGCCCGCGCGCTTGGACGCTCTCGGTCAGCGTGGCCGCGAGCCGCTTTCCATCGGCCTCGATCGAGACTTCAGGCGGCATCGTTTGCCCGCTGTAAGTACTCGCGCACCTCTTCGTCGGTGATTTGCCGAAAATCGGCGTACCACGCTCCGACGCCGCGAAATGGGCGAGGCGTCGCGACGCAAACGACTTCGTCGACTTGTGCGGCAAGTGCGCGGCACGTATCGGCGGGCGCGACCGGGACCGCGACGATGACCGAACGCGGGTTGCGCGGGCGCACCGCGACGACGGCCGCGAACATGCTTGCACCCGTCGCCAGCCCATCATCGACCAAGATCACGATGCGGCCCGCGACGTCCAGCGGCGGCAACGCTCCACGATAGGCGATTTCTCGCCGGCGCAATTCTTCCGATTCGCGCTCCGAGATCGCCTCGAGCGTTTGCGCGTCCACGCCCAGCGCCGCGATGGTCTCGTCGTTGAGCACGCGCACGCCGCCGGACGCGATGGCTCCAAGCGCGAGTTCTTCATGGCCCGGCGCACCGATTTTTCTGACGACCAGCACGTCCAATGGAG
>DASRDE010000340.1:0-22955 GCA_035652755.1 Vulcanimicrobiaceae bacterium
ATCCGCTGCGCAAGATGCTCAAGTTCGCCATCGACGGCATCACGTCGTTCTCGGACGTGCCGCTGCGCTTCGCATCGTACTTGGGTTTCACGGTGAGCACTGCGGCATTCGTTTACGCGATCGTGATCATCTTGTTCAAAGCATTTCGCTGGGGCACGCCGGAGTATGCGCGCGGATGGGCTTCGACGATGGTCGCCATCCTATTTCTGGGCGGCGTTCAGCTGATCGGGATCGGCATTTTGGGCGAGTACATCGGGCGGATCAACGACGAAGTCAAAGCCCGGCCGCTCTACATCATCGCCGAGATCGAGCGCTCGTAACGCGCGTACACGAGCGGCGGCGCCGCCGCCGGCTCGTCTCCAACTTCAACTGCATCCGCCAGATGATGCACGAGCCCGGCACCGCGCCCGAAAACGGTGAGCAGCGGGCTTCCGCGTTCGACGCGATCGCCGATTCGAACGTCGATACGCAGCCCCGCCAGCGCGTCATTTTCCCACAGCCGCCGCGCCGCGTTGCCGAGCGCGACCGCGTCGATCCCGCGCACGTAGCCGCTTTGAGAGGCGGCGACCGTTGACGCTTTGGTGCAATGCATGCGCTCCATCGCGGCGACGTCCCCGCCTTGCGCTGCGATCATCGCCGTAAACTTGGCGTAGCCGCTGCCGTCGGCCAGGGCCCGCTTCGTTCGCGCCTCTGCGTCGCTGACTCCGGCCTCCTCAACGAGCGCCGCGGAGATCGCGAGCACGAGTTCGACTGCGCGATCGTCCCCGCGCCCCTGTAACAGGTCGCGCACTTCCGCGACCTCGATTGCGGTGCCGATGCAGCGTCCCAGCGGTTGGCTCATATCGGTGACGAAGGCGACGGCGCGCTTTCCGAACCGCGCCGCGAGATCGACGAGCCACTGCGCGAGCTCTGCGGCACGCTGCGCGTCTGGAAGAAACGCGGCGCGTCCGGCCTTGACGTCGAAAACGAACGCACCGGCGCCTCCCGCAATTTTCTTCGAAACGATCGACGATGCGATCAGCCCAAGCGCCGGAATCGTTGCGGTACGATCGCGCAAACGATACAGCCGCTTGTCCGCCGGAACGAGCGCTTCGGTTTGCGCGGCGATCGCGCAGCCGACGCTCTGCACGATCGCGATAAAACGCTCCGCGGGCAGTGCGGTGACCAAACCCGGAATCGTTTCGAGTTTGTCGATCGTGCCGCCGGTATGCCCCAGTGCTCGGCCGGAGAGCTTGGCCACGCGCGCGCCGCATGCGGCGGCGAGCGGAACGGCCGCCAGCGATACGACGTCGCTGACGCCGCCCGTACTGTGCTTGTCGACGACTATGCCGTCCGGCGAATCGAAATGCAGCACGTCGCCGCTTTCGACCATCGCTTTGGTGAGCGCAAACGTTTCCTCGAACGACATGCCGCGCAGGACGCACGCCATGCAGAGCGCCGCCATTTGCGCGTCGTCGATCGCGCCCTCGACGAAGGCGGCGGCAATCGCCTCCCACTGGCCCGCGGCGAGCGCTTCGCCCTCGCGTTTTTGCTCGATGCAGCGCCGCATCGCCAGTTCGTCCATCGCCGCATGGGTTTCGCGTCTTTGGCAGCGAAGCCCGCCGAGTGCTCTTTGGTCATCCCGTCGTACGCGTTGCGCCGATCGTCTATCCGGCGGTCGATTCGATCGCGCTGATCGTCTACGTCGGGCTGCTCGTTGCCGTCGCTTTGCTGACGATGCGCCGGCCAATCTACGGCTTGTGCGCGCTGATCCTTACCGAACCGTTCGCCTTTTACCACGCCGCACTCGGTACGACGATCACGCTGCCGAAGGTGGCGGTACTCGGCGTACTGCTCGGGTTATGGATCAGGCCGGACGCCTTCGCGCCGCTTGCGTCCAGGACGCCGCTGCGCATACTCATCGCGGGCTTGCTGGTGCTGGCCGCCACGCTGCTTTCCGTTGCGCACGCGGCGCATCACGCGCCCGTCATTCGCGAAGCGCTCAAAGTCGTGCAGTATCTGCTGACCTTCTGCGCGGTCGTGGCCGCGTACCGGCTGGATCCGGATCGCACGCTCGTGCGGCGCGCTCTGCTCTTTACCGCGATGGCCGTGGCAGTACTCGCGCTCGGGCAGGAATTGACGGGCGCGCCCTCCGGTTTGTGGATCAACGGTCATGAGGTGCCGCGCATCGCCGGACCGCTCGAGGGCCCCAACCAACTTGCCGGATACCTGGACGTCGCGCTGCCCGTCGTCCTGGCAATGATGCTCTTCGAACCGGGACCTCTCTGTGCTGCAGCGCTTTTTTTGCTGACTACCACGGATTTTCTGACGTTCTCGCGCGGCGGGTTGATCGGCGCAGCCTTGGCCGTCGCGATCGTTATGTGGAGCGTGCGGCGCAATCTCTCCCGCGCCGTTCGCCCTTTACTGGGCGGCTTGGCCGCGGGCGTTCTGGTCGATGCGGCGTGGGCTTTTCAGCTGCATTTGGGCGGGGGCGTTCGCGGGGCGATCGCAGCGCTGCGTTTACAGGACAACGAGTCGTCATACGCCGGCGGCGTGGGGACGCGTTCGGAATTGTGGCACGCCGCTCTCACGCTCTGGAAGAGCCACAAGTTTTTCGGGATCGGCGCCGGGAACTTCGAACTGGAGATTCCGCTGACTGGTTTGCAGCACGTACGCACGCACGCGAATAGCCTCTATCTCCAATCGCTCGTCGAAGGCGGCATTCCGCTCTTTAGCGCAACGTTGTGGCTTACGTACGTCTCCATCGCATCGTTCGTACGCGATCGGCTTCGCTCGCCGTTCGTCGTCGGGGCCCTTGCCGCGGGCGTGGCGTTGATGGCGCACCAAGTCATTGATTTTTTGACGTTCTATCCGAAGGTCGGCGGGGAATGGTGGATCGTGATGGGCTTGGCAGCAGCGGAACTGGCCGAACCGGTCGCGGTTGCGCGAACGCTCCGTACGGCGTGCGCGTAGCGGTCGTTATCCCAGCGGCGTTGCTCGCCGCCGCCGTCGCCGCCCGACTCCTGCTCGTTCATCACCCGCTCGCGATCGCCGCCGATCTCGCCCAGCCGCTCGCCGTCGTCACGTACTGGAACGCCTTCGGAGGGTGGCTTTTCGCGATTCTTGCCGCGGCTATCGCGGCAGCGAGCACTTCATACGTGCAACTGCTTCGGACTGCAGAGCTGAGCGTACGGAAAACCGCGCTGGTATGCGCGTTCTCATGCGCGGCGGCGCTGAGCTTTCCCGTCGTCTTCTCGAGCGACGTATATGCGTACGCAGGCTACGGCGATATGGCGCTGCACGGCCTCAACCCGTACGCGCACGCGTTCGTGCAGCACGGCGACGCGCTGTTGCGCGCGGTCATCTGGCAATGGGGAAATCCGCCTCCGGTCTGCGTGTACGGGGAGGTCTTCGTTCGCGCCGCCGAGGCGATCGTCGCCGCGACGCTTCCGCTGGGGCCGGCTGCGCCGCTATGGGCACTGCGGCTGCTCGCGTGTGCTGCGCTCGTCGCATGCGCGCCGCTAGCGCACGCTGCCTTTGCGCCGCTCGGACAGCGCGTGCGTACGGCCGCCGCGATCGGAATCGCACTCAATCCCGTCGCGATCGTCGCTGCAGCCTCCGGACACAACGACGTGCTCGCGATTGCCGCCGTCCTCGGTGCGTTCGCGGCTGCGGCTCGGAGCCGCTGGCCGCTCGTGCCTGCAGCGATGATGGTTGGCGCGCTGATTAAAGCGCCCGCATTCGCCGCCGCTGCAGGCCTAACGTATTTCTCACCGCGCGACGTACCGTTGCGGCGAGCCGTGGCGATCGCCGCGGTTTGTACGGTTCTCGCCCTTGCGGCGAGCCTGCCGCTGCTGCAAGGCGTGCGCGATCACGTTCTGGAGCACGCGCAGCTTTCGCCGCAATTCTCACTCAGCTACGTGCTCGCGTTCGCGATGCCGGCCGAAACGGCGTTCGGGATCGTGCTTGCCGGCTGCGCACTCATCGTGGTCGCCGGAGCGGTTCGATTGCTGCGCGGAGATCCGCAGGGGGCGGCCGTTGCGGCGGCCGCGTTGTGGCTCGCGATCCCCAATCCGCATCCCTGGTACGGTCTCTGGCTGCTGCCTGCGGCATTTCTCGGGCGCAGCCGGCTGCTGCGCTGGAGCACGATCGCAACCAGCTTGACGGTCGCGCTGCGCGACTTGCCCGACGCGACGTGGCGCGCCTTTCCGCCCGCCGCCGCGATTGCCGTTACCGCGGCACTGCTCGCGCCGGGCGTAGTGACGCTCACTGCGTGCACGATCGATCTTGTACGTCGGAACCGCCCGGCATTCCGTAGGATGGTCCTTGACTTTGCGCCGCTCCGTTCTCGGTGACGGTATCGTAGACGTGTTCTTCGCGCAGCAGTTCGCGGTTCTGATCCGCCGTCAGATCGCGAATCGATCGCGCTAGGCCGGCGCGTGCCTGCGCAGCCGTCGAGCCTGCGGCTGTAATGCGTCCGCTCGAGGAACGCGCGACGCGCTGTGCGATCAGTTGGTGGCCGCGCACGTGTTCGAGCACGCCGGGTTCGACGGAAACGATGACGGCCGATCGCGTCTCTTTAATGCGAAACGAGATTCGCGACGAGGCCTGATACTTCGATCCGGTGCGCGTCACCGAAACGGGCGCGGTCACCGCGGTCAAAACGTAGACGGGGTGGATGTTGCACGGCGCACCGGAAACGGCCAGAAAAAACATGAGGGTGCGATCTTCGCACCCTCATCGAGTTTTGCTTGTGAGAAGCGGGCGTTAGCCGACTTTGATCTCGATCTTCTTGGGCTGGGCTTTGGGCACCAGCGGCAGATTCAGCGTCAGCATGCCGTGTTCGACTTTCGCCTCGATCCGCTCTTCGTCGGTATCTTCGGGCAAGGTGAAGGTACGCGTGAACGAACGCTTCTCGTTCTTGCCGGTAACGGTCAGCATACCGTCTTCCAGGCGAACGTCGATCTCCTCGGGCTTAAAGCCTGCGACCGCCAGTTCCACCGTGTAGCCGTTCTCGCCGCGCGTGATCTCGACGCCCGTCGAGAAATTGCGAAGCGGATCGAAGCCCCACAGGTCGGCAAAGGGCCGGGCAAACACGTTGGCGGGTCCGTTGACGCGCTCGCGACCCATCAGATTGCTGCTCATATCTTTTGTTCAGACCTCCCGGTATGAAATTAGCGCAATTGGCACTCTAGTGTCAAGACTGCTAATCCTGGAAACCCTCGGCTGCCTTCACGGGTTGCGCAGCCGCGCTATCATCGTAGGGCTGTGAGCACCGCTGTACTGGAATCGACCCGCGCCGGACTGGCTGCCGAAGCGCTCGCGGAGCTTACGCGCGGCCCCCGGCTGCTGGCACCGATTCTCGAGCGCCTGGCCACCGGGGCGGGCGCCTATGCCGTCCATGAAACCATTCCGGCGGCCCGGCCCGCACTGCTGGCGGCCTTGTACCGCGCCGTCGGCGGGCAGCTCCTCGTCGTCGTGCCGACCGCGGATGCGGCCGAGCGCACGTTCGCCGATCTCCTTTACTACCTGCAGGAAGAGGAACCGCACTCCGTTCGGCTGCTCCGCCCTCGAGAAGAGAGCGTGGGCGCGATTGAAAGCCCGTCGGAGCGGAGCGCGCGGATGTCCCTTCTGGCCGACCTTGCCGACGGCACGAGCGGCATCACGCTCGTCCCGCTGGCGGCTTTGCGCCAGTACGTCGTGCCGCGGGCTGAGTTTGCCGATCTGCGCTTCTCCATAGCGGCCGGGGAGCAGGCCGGCTGGGACGCGACGCTCGAGCGGCTTTACCGCGCGGGCTACCGCCGTGCGGACGTGGTCAGCGCCGCGGGCGAATACGCGGTGCGCGGCGGCATTCTCGACGTCTTTCCGGCGTCCGCGGATCGGCCGGTGCGCATCGAATTCTTCGGCGACGACGTCGAGAGCGTGCGACCGTTCGAACTGGAGTCGCAGCGCAGCTCGGGATCGATCGATCGCGTCGACGTCGCGCCCTGGACGGAGATTTCGCGCGACGATCGCCTGCGCGAACGTGTCGCCCAGCGCTATGCGGGGGCGCCGAACACCATGCGCGCGCTGCGTGCGTTCCTGGAATCCGGTGCCGACGTCCCCGAACCGTGGCTGCCGCTGGCCTACGACGCGCGCGAAACGATCCTGGATTATTTGAACGATCGCGCGATCGTGGTGCTGGAAGAGCCGGCAATGCTTGCGGCGATCGAGCGCGCACTCGACGAAGAGCGCTCGCGCGAACAGAGCGTGCTGCTTGCGGGCGATTGGGATGCAGCGGCCGCCGCTCGCGACGGCGAGCGCGCCGGTGAACTGGTCAACGAGGCGCTGCTCGCGGAAGTGTGCGCACCGTATCCGCACCTGGACGATTTGGCACCCGCGTTCGCACGCCGCCGTTCCCTGATCTTTCCGGGCGGAATCGAGGGCGCGCAGGCACTGGATTGGCTTCCGCGCATCGCGGATCAGCGCGTCCTGGAGACGCGCCCGGCGGATCATTTCAACCGGCAGATCGAGCTCTTCACGCAGTCGCTGCGTGAGTGGGTCGCAGCCGGCGAAACGATCCTGCTCGTCACGTCGGGCGCCGCGCGAACCAGCGACGTCGTTCGGGCTGCGGGTTTGGAAGCATTGCGCGCTGCGCCCGGCGGCGAGTTGCAGCGCGGTGCCGTGTACGTCGATCACGGAAGCATCGAAGCCGGATTTACCGTGCCCGCAGCGCGGTTGCGCGTGCTCGGAGACCGCGAAATCTACGGGCAGCCCGCCAAGCGCGTCAAGATCCGCGCGGTCAAGGAAGGCGTACCGGTCACGCTGGCCGATCTCAAGGTCGGCGACTACGTCGTGCATGCCGTGCACGGCATCGGTCAATACCTCGGATTGCGAACCGAAACGATTCTAGGCGCAACGCAAGACTATTTGGATCTGCACTATGCCGGCACCGATCGCATGCTGGTTCCGGTGACGCAGATGCATCAGGTCACCAAGTACAGCGCCGGCGAGGGCGGCACGCCGCGGCTTTCGCGCATGGGCGGCGCCGACTGGGCGCGTACGAAGTCGCGCGTCTCCGAGTCGCTCGCGAACATCGCCGAAGGGCTGGTCGATCTCTATGCCGAGCGCGAGCTGGCGCGGGGCCACGCGTTCGGCCCTGACACGGCTTGGCAATCAGAGCTCGAAGAAGCCTTCCCGTACGAGGAGACGCCCGACCAGCGCAAGGCCATCGTCGAGACCAAAGCCGACATGGAGCGCGAACGGCCGATGGATCGCGTCGTCTGCGGCGACGTGGGCTACGGCAAGACCGAAGTGGCAATACGCGCCGCATTTAAAGCTGTTGCGGACAAGAAGCAAGTGGCGATCCTGGTGCCGACGACGCTGCTGGCCGACCAGCACTACCGGAACTTCTCGGCGCGCTTTGCCGGATTCCCGATGCGGATCGAAGAGCTTTCGCGCTTTAAGAGCAAGAAGGAGCAGCGCGAGACCATTCGCGATCTCGCCGAAGGCAAGGTCGACATCGTCATCGGCACCCATCGTCTGCTGCAGAAGGACGTGGCCTTTGCGGATCTCGGGCTGATCATCGTCGACGAAGAGCAGCGCTTTGGGGTCATGCACAAGGAGCGCCTCAAGCAGATGCGCGCCAGCGTCGACGTCTTGACGCTCTCGGCCACTCCGATTCCGCGAACGCTGCACATGTCGCTGATCGGCGTGCGGGACTTGTCGCTGATCCAGACCGCGCCCAAGAACCGCATGTCGATCAAGACCGTGGTGGTGCCCGCCAGCGATGCGATCGTACAGCGCGCAATTACCGCCGAGCTCGACCGGGGCGGTCAAGTGTATTATCTGCACAATCGCGTTGAGACGATCTACGCGGTCAAGAACGCGCTCGAACAGCTCGTGCCGCGGGCGCGCATCGCCGTCGGCCACGGGCAGATGCACGAGCACGAACTCGAACCGATCATGCAGTCGTTCATCGAGCGCGAGATAGACGTGCTCGTCGCCACGACGATCATCGAGAACGGCATCGACATTCCCAACGTCAATACGATCGTCGTGGCCGATGCCGACCGCTTCGGCCTTGCGCAGCTCTACCAGCTGCGCGGACGCGTGGGCCGATCGAACCACCAGGCGTATGCGTATTTGTTGTATCAGGCGCACAAGGCGCTCACGGAAGAGGCGAAGGCGCGTCTGGAGGCCATTCGCGAGTTCGCGCATTTGGGCAGCGGCTTGCAAATCGCGATGCGCGACCTGGAGATTCGCGGCGCCGGCAACCTGCTCGGCTCGGCCCAATCCGGCTTCATCGCGTCGGTCGGTTTCGATACGTACTGCCAGTTGCTGGCGGACGCCATCGCCGAACGGCGCGGACGCGCCGCAAGCTTGGAGGAGCAGCGCGAGGCGGTGATCGACGTGAAGATCGACGCCTTCGTCCCCAACGATTATATTCCGCAGGTCTCCCAGAAGATCGCGATCTACCAGCAGCTGGCCAAATCGCGCAGCGAATCGGAAGTCACCGAAATCGCGGCCGGCGTCCGCGACCGTTTCGGTCCCTTGCCACCGCCGTTGGAAAACTTGGTCGAACTGACGAAACTGCGAACGATCGCGCTGCACAAGCACGTCACGCGCGTCGTCGTCGACGAGAAGCGCCTCACGCTGGGCGTCGGAAGCGGCTTCGAACTCTCGCCGAGCGCCATTCCGCGCTTTCAATCCCTAACGAAAAACCGTTTCCGCTTTGCCGAAGGCAAGATCTTAGTGGATCTGCCGCCGCTTCGTCCGGGCGCGCGTCCCGAAGAGTTGTGGATGCCGCTGCTGCGGCGGCTGCTCGAAGCGATGTAGCTGCGCTACAAGTGCTGCGTCAGGGAGAGCGTGAACGCGGTGCCGGTCAACGAATATGCGTCGGTGGGAATCGGACCGCCGGCGCCGGGGTACGGCACGCCGGATCCCGCTTGGGTGTAGCGCTGGTCGTACACGTTCGTCAGATTCGTGCCGGCGAGCGTGAGATCAAAGCGTGCGAGGTGCCATGTCGCGGAAGCGCCGGCGGTCACGAACGCAGGCCGGTTCAACGGGTTGTTGACGCCTTCGTACTGTAAGCCTGCGGCCACGTCGACGTTCGCGGTGCGCCGCTCGAACGAGAGCGCCGCACGATGCAGCGGCATACCGAGAAATTGCTGGGCGGCGACCAGCGAGCCGTTTTGGACTTGCGCGGGGACGCTGGTCGGAAAGGTGCTGTCCACGTCGTAACTGGCGTGCAGCGTATTTTGCGCGCCGAACGACCGATCGAGCCGCAATTCCATGCCTTGATAGACGGCGCCGCCGACGTTGATCGGATAGCTTTCGCATTGCTGCGGAGGTGTTGACGATCCCGGGCCGCACGTCAGCGGCGGAATGTAGCGCTGCGCCGGCTCGCGCAAATTCGTCCGGTAGACGTCGACCGCGACGTGCGTGCGCCGCGCGCCGTCGCCGAAGAGGTGTTCGTAGCCCAGGTCGTACTCGGTGGCGCGGTCGGGCTTTAAATTCGGATTGCCGATGTCGATATGACCGTTACCATCCGGCGCGGGCAGCTGCGCCGGAACGTACAGTTCGACGAGCTGCGGCGCTTGAAACGTCGTACCCGCGGAGAAACGGAGTGCCGAACGCGCATCCGGAGTCCATACGACACCCGCGCGCGGGTCGACGCTGCTTCCGTAACGGTCGAAGGCGCTGTAATAGGCCGCGGCCGCGTAGTGAAGGTGCGGCGTGGGATCGAACGTGTAGCGCAGGGCAGCGGAACGCTGCGTCTGAGAAAGTGCGGGAAGCGGCGTGACCGGCGAGTCCGGCGGCGCGGCACCGCCGAACGCAAACCGCGCTTGATCCGTGGATGGCGCCGCGGGCAGCTGCGTCTGCAGCGTTTCCGTTCGCAGCGCGAGCTTGGCCGAGATTTCGCCGTTGCGAACGCTGCGATTCAGTTCGAGAATGTCGTCGCCGACGGCATCGCGGTCATCGAGAAAGTACGGCGACGTGCCGAGCGCCGGGCCGGTCACCGTTTGAGAGATGAGCGACGTGAGGTGCCGCAGCGTTGCGGTGGTCGTCGCAGCGCCGGTCGCCGCGTTTTTGGAGAGCGGCAGTTGGACGTCGAATCCGTACTCGGCGTCGTGTGCGCTGAGCGACGATCCGGAAAAATCGGCAAAACCGTTGGCGCCGAACGTGGTGAGCGCCGCGGATTCGTCCTTGTAGACCGTTTGATCGCGCAGCGATACTTGAGCGAACGCGCCGCCGCCCAATGTGTAGCGTGCTTTAACGAGCGCGCTGCCGGCATCGATTTCACCGCCGGCTGCTTCGCCCTGTGACGTCAGGCGGTGGAGCGCCAGCGCGTAGCCCGTCTTATCGTCGGTTCCGGTCGCCGTTGCGGTTTGACCGAACGTGCCGAAGGAACCCGCGGAGAAACGAACCAGACCCTGCGGCTGTTCGGTGGGATCGAGCGTTCGAATGTTGATTGCGCCGCCGATCGTATTGGGATCGATCAGCGAGGACGGCGAGATGCCGTACACGATTTGGACGCTCGAAAAATCCGCCGGATCGAGCAGCGAGAGATCGAAATCCCCGGAGTTGGCGTTGTTGACCTGATGGCCGTCGATATCGATCGCGGTTTCGGCCGGGTCCGGTCCGCGAACGGACGCGGGCGCGGGCGCGGCGGCGTTGCCGCCCGCAGGCTGCAGCACAGTTACGCCCCAAACGCCTTGCAGCATATCGGCGACATTGGCCGCACCGTTGCGCGCTAACGCTTGGGCGTCCAATTCGTGCGAGGGCGCGGACGACGTGGAGAGCGTTTCCCCGCCGTTTGCACGGACCGAACCGATTACCGAGAGCGAAGACGTCGAGCGCGCAAGCGTCAGCTCCACGGATGCGATCTGCCCTGCGCGCACGTCGACGGTGCGTCCTTCGAGCCGCTCGTAGCCGCGTGCGGTCGCAGTCACGACGTAGGTACCCGCGGGCAGCGTGCGCAGCAGAAAGCGTCCGCGCGAATCGCTCGTAACCGTAAGCGCGCCCGCACTTCCCGAAAACGTCACGCTCGCGCCCGCGACCGGGACGCCGCCGGGTGCCACGACGATGCCCGCCGCTGAACCGGCAGCTTGCGCTGCGGCAACAGCCGTCAGGCTGCAGCAGAGGATCGATGCCAGGGCCGCGGCACGCGGAATGCGGGGCGACATGCTCTTCATAGTAACTGGTGCTGCTCGGTGTATCGAGCTTCCGGCGCTCCGCGCATAGGGGCCTCCCTGGCCGAGCGGCCGTTAAATTTCGGTATTCCAAAAAGCGGCGCATCGGGCAAGGGTGCCCCTTCCTGCAGAAAAACGCCGAAATTGCAGAGGACCGGCCCGCCCTCCCGCGAACCGTGCGGCGTTATTTCCCTCGCTTTGGAGCTCAGAATGTCGATAAGCCCCCGGCTTTTAGCGGGTATTGCCTGCGTCTTCTTCCCTGTTTGCCTAGCGGCGTGTTCGAGCGGCGGCAACAGCGGCGCCGTCGTCACCGTGAAGGGTCAAGCCATCACGCACGCCGACCTCGATCAGAAGCTCGAAGACAGCCCCGCTTCCCGCAGCGTGCTGCAATCGCTCGTCACGAACGTGCTGATCGACAAGTACGCACAGGAGCACAACATCACCGTTTCCGATGCGGACATCGACAAGCAAGAGAATCAGTACAAGGCCCAGTATCCGGCCGGCGCATGGGACGAGATGCTCAAGTCGCGCAACATGAGCGAGCAGGAAGTGCGCGACATCATTCGCCGCCAGCTCGTGCTCGATAAAGCCGTCGGCGCGAACGTGCATGTCTCCGAGAAGCAGATTGCCGACTACTTTGCCAAGAATCACGTCCAATACGATCAGCCGGCGATGGCACACGCGCGCCACATTCTCGTTCCGGACTTAAAGACGGCGAATAAGGTCGAGGCCGACCTCAAAGCGGGTAAAGATTTCGCGGCCGAAGCAAAGCAGTACTCGGTCGACCCCGGCAGCCGCGACAAGGGCGGCGACGTGGGCTGGTTCCGCAAAGGACAGATGGTCCCGCCGTTCGAGGCCTACGTCTTCAGCGCACCGCTGCACAAGATCAGCCAGCCGGTCAAATCGACGTTCGGCTACCACATCATCGAAGTGCTCGAACGCAAGCCCGCCAAATTGGCGACGCTCGCGAGCGCCCACGATCAGATCGAGCAGGCGCTCAAACAGCAGCAGGAAAGCCCGCTGATCCCGGCCTTCATTCAGCAGCTGACCGCCAACGGCAACATCGTCGTGAACGATCCGAAGTTTGCCAGCCTGTACCCGTCGCCGGCGCCGGGCGGTGCGGGTGCACCGGGCGCAGCGCCGAGCGCAGCCGCCACGAAGTAAGCGGCTCGGCAAGAATCGCAAAGGCCCCGGCGGCGCCGGGGCCTTTTTCTTTTGCAGCGAAGCGTGGGCCGGACATGCTCGTGCGCGTCGTCGGCCTGGGACCAGGCGATCCGGATCTGCTCACGCTGGGCAGCGTGAAGGCGCTGCAGGCAATCGGACGCGCCGTGACCCCGCTGGCACCGCCGGATTTAACAAAACATTTGGAAGACGCGGGCATTACGATCGTGCGGGGCGCGATCGCCGACCCGCCGCTCTTCGTGCGCGGCAGCACCGAAATCGTCGAACAGTTTGTCGAAAATCTCGCGCAGGAAGATCTCGCGATCGGAATCTTGGGCAATCCGCTTTCGGATTTCCCCGGACTTCCGCCGCTTCTGCGCGCACTGGATCGCCGCGGGGCGCGCTCGGAGATCGTCCCCGGTTTCCCGCGCGCGGCGCTTTCGGCCGCGCTGACGATGCCGCTCGTGCCGCTGCCGCCCGCGTCCGCGCATCATAGCTGGGACGACCTGGTCGAGATCATGGCGCGCCTGCGCCGCTCGTGCCCTTGGGATCGCGAGCAGACGCACCGCACGCTCGTGCCGTATCTGATCGAAGAGACGTACGAGGTCGTCGAAGCGATCGAAGGCGAGGACGAAGGCGCGCTCTGCGAAGAGCTCGGCGACCTGCTGCTGCAGATCGTCTTCCACGCGCAACTCGGATCGGAGACCGGAAAATTTACGGTGGCCGACGTTATCGACGCGTTGTCGAACAAGATGATCCGGCGGCATCCGCACGTCTTCGGCGACGCGGTGATTGAAGACGTCGACACGCAATGGAAGAATTGGGAGAAGCTCAAGGCGGAGGAATCGACCGGGCGCAAGCGGCGCAGCCGGCTGGACGGGATCCCCAAGCATCTGGGCGCGCTTCAGCGCGGACAGCGCATGCAGGAAAAGGCCGCTCGCGTAGGCTTCGATTGGCCGGCTGCGCGCGGCATTTTGGACAAACTGCACGAGGAGCTGGGCGAGCTCGAACAGGCGCAAAGGCAGAAGCAAGACGATCCGCACGTGCGCGAAGAGCTGGGCGACGTCTTCTTTACGCTGGTCAATTTGGCGCGCGCGATGGGCATCGACGCCGAAGCCGCGATGCGCGAGGCCAACGAGAAGTTCTACAAACGCTTTGCATTCATGGAACAGCACGCCGCCAAAGACGGCAAGTCACTCTCGGATATGACCCTAGACGAACTCGAAGAGCTGTGGCAGCTGGCCAAGTCGCAGGCGGCGTAGCGATTTAGGGTTTGCCGGTCTTGCGCGCAACGACGATGCCGTCGCGATCGCGGACGATCCGGTACGTTCCCGCCTTTAGCGCCGCGTTCAAAATCTGCTCGTCCCGCGAAAACCACGTCGGGTCTGCCAGTTGCCGATCCGCGACGAAATACTCTCCTTCCACGCCGTGACGCGCGAGCGGACGCGTCGCCAGGTGCGCGTAGATCTCGTCCGTGCCCGATACCGCCGCGTCTGACGGCAACGACGCGAGCACGCGCGTGAGCTCCGCATCGTGCGGGCCGGGCCATCGGTACAGGTAGTACCAGCGCGCCATCGGGTCGCGGAACTGCAGGACGGCCAGTGAAGCCAGCAGCGGCACCCCAAGCGCGAGCCGCGCGCGCAAACCACCGGCACTTGCGATTTCGGCCGCCGCGTCCACGAACGCAGCCAGCATGAACCCGGACCAAAGCATCGAGTAATGCGTTTGGAAGACGAGCAAGATATCGTAACGCGACGCCAAGACTTCCAGCAAGCCCGGGATGGCGAGCAAGAACAGGCGCGAGCGCAGCGGCAAAAACGTCAGCGGCAGCAGCGCCCAAAACAGGTACTCGACGCGCTGCATGGAGAGCAGCGGGACCGTCGGCGCGTTCGCAAGCGTCGCCCCGGTCCAATTGAAGAATTTTAAGCCGCCGTACGAGAGTCCGGGATCGATCCACGGGCGGATCGCCGCGAAATAGAGAACGGCGACTGCGACCGCAGCGGCGGCGACGCCCACTCCGAAGCGCCGCAGATCCTTATCCCGCCGGTAGACCAGCGCGACCAGAACGCCGATCATTGCCAGCAGCACGGTTTGATCTTCTTTGACGAGCAGCAGCGCCGCGGCGGCGGCGGCGCCGAAACGCCGGCGGCGCGCGACGATGCTCCAGGCCAGCGTTGCGTCCAGCACCGGCACGAACGCGTTCTCGTGAAAATCCGTAAAGGTCTGCGCCCATAAGACCGGATACGCCATGGCGACCACGGCGAAAAGGCCCGCTGTCGTGTCGTTCACGTGCCGCTTGGCGATCCCGTACAGCGGAAACGCGGTCGCGGCAATCGCCAGCGCCTGCAGCACGATCAAGCCGTGCGCGTCGCCGAAGATCCGCAAAAACGGATAGCCGGCGACCAGGGCAGGCGAGAAATGGACGAGCATGTGGTTCAGCCCCTCGGCCGCGGCGCAGAAGCACCCGCCGGTCGAGAGGATCACTTGCGTGAAGATGCCGTCGTCGACGCCCGCGCGATAAATGTCGAAGCGCCAAAACCCGATCCAGATCTGCAGCGCGGCAAAAACCGCGGCGGCCGATGCGGCAAGCAGCAAACCCGGGTGCAGCTTCATGCGCAGCGTCAGATTAGGCGCTGATGCGTCTTCTTCTTCCAAAACGCCTCATAGTACAGGAACTGCAGCGACAACCCTACCGCAAAGGCGATGGGATAGCCCATCCAGATGCCGCTGATGCCGAAGTGGTGCATCAGGACGTAGGCGCAGGGAACCTCGACGCCCCAAATCGAGAACACCCCGATGACCATCGGCCAGAACACCGTGCCGCTGCTGCGCATGACGCCGCTGAGCACCGCGCTGTTCCCGAAGATCAAATAGCTCCACAGGGTGATCATGAGCAGCTCGTGGGCGATGCCCAGAGGCCGCGGATGGGTGATGAACCAGCCCAGGATATCCCAGGCGAAGACGTAGCAGACTAGCACGATCAAGCCGCCGATGGCGTAGTTGAGCATCACACCCGAGCGCACGACCGAGTTGAGCTTGTCGTGCCGGTGCGCGCCGATGCTCTGCGCCCCGAAGATCGATGCCGTGATGCCGATGCTGATGGCGGGAAACTGCACGTAGCCGACGATCTGATTGACCGCCCCGTATGCTGCCGTCGCATCGGATCCGAAACGGTTCACGAACGAGATAACGGCGATCTCCGCGAGCGCCACCAAGATGGTCTGCACGCCGGCGGGTACGCCGATCCGCACGATGGTCGCGAGCAGCTTCCAATCTACCCCGATCATGTCCAGCGTGAATTGCAGCTCGTGCCTGCGCCGGTGCAGGTAGATCAGCAGCGCGAGAAACGCGACGGCGTTGGCGATGTATCCGGCGATCGCCGCGCCGGCGATTCCGCTGCGCGGCAGGCCGAACCAGCCCAGAATCAGCCACGGCGTAAAGATCGCGACGAGCACCGTGCTCACGATCAGAAAGTAGAACGGCGTCTTGGAGTCGCCCGTTCCGCGCAGAAACGTCGTATACGCGATGTACGGGAAGAAGGCCGGCAAGTAGATGAAGACGATGCGCGCGTAGACGGCGGCATCGTTGATGATGTCCGCGGGCGTACCCACGAGCCGCAAGAGCGGATGGGTGAAGATAATGCCCAGCACTGCTACGACGACGCCCAGTGCAAAACTCGCGCACACGGTCGTGCCCGCCACGCGCCGCATCGTCGGCAGATTCTTTGCGCCGTGCGCTTGGCCGATCAAGACGGTACTGCCGCTCGCCAGTCCGATCATGAACGAGATGAGCAGGAAGATGAGCGGAAAAATTGCCGAGACCGCCGCCAGCGCATGCACGCCCAGCAGGCGCCCCAGGAAGATGCTCGAGATGGTCTGCGAGGCCGACTGCAGCGCATTGCTCAGCACGAGCGGGATCAGAAAGACGAGGAAGAGCCGCCACATCGGGCGGCTCTCGTCGAAGATGTTTACTCCGCCCGAGCGAGACTGCATGGCGCGACCGATTGGCTGAGGATGCGCCGCGCTCCCCGGCGAACGCGCGAAAAAAGTCTGATGCGTCTGGATAAGTTCATGAAGGTCGCCCGGCTCTCGAAGCGGCGCTCGGAGGCCCACGAAGCGCTCGAGCACGGGCGGATTACCAAAGACGGCAAAGCGCTCAAACCCGGCTACCAAGTCAAAGCCGGCGACGTGCTCGAGATCCATTACGCGACGAGGTTCGTGACGGTTCGCGTGCGCGACGTGCCTTTGCGCGTGACGCCCGGCGTCAAACCCGCCGATTTGTACGAAGTACTCGACCAGCGAAAGGACGAGCCGGCGGAATGGCTGTAAGCCTGAGCGCCGATACCAAGGACGCGCTCGCGAGGGAAGTGCCGGCGGCCGCGCACTGCCGAAGCGCGCTGCTGGCCGGACTGACGCTGTACGGCGCGGATGCCGCCGGCGGCGCGTTCGTCACGCAGCGCAACGCGGTGGCACGGCTCTTTCGTTTGATCGCGCCGGGCACGCCTCACATCGAAAAGGCGCTGGGCAAACGCCTTTTGCGCGCGCCGGTCTATCGAATCGCGCTCGAACACGCGCTGCCGATGCCGGCCAAACCGGTGCGGCGCTGCGACCGCGTCATGGAAGTTCGCGGCGCCTTCCTGTCGTGCGGATCGCTGTCGGCGGGCACGCAGGGCTACCACCTGGAGTTCGTCGTCGCCAAAGAAGCGCAAGCCGAGCGCCTGCATTGGATGCTGCGCGCCGTCGCTTCCGAGCCGAAGACGATGCTGCGCAAACGGCGCACGGTGCTCTATTACAAGGACTTCGAGGCGATCGTCGAGCTGCTCACGATCGTCGGCGCGCACGGCGCGGTGCTGCGGCTCGAAGACGTGCGCGCGCTCAAAGAGACCAAGAATCGCATCCATCGTTTGGTCAACACCGAAGCGGCAAACCTGGAACGGGTCGCTGCGGCAGCCGCCGCGCAGCGGGAGACGATCGATTTTCTGGCGGCAGCGTACGGTCTGCAGCATCTCTCCCCGCCGCTGCGGGAGATCGCGCAGTTGCGCCTGCGGCATCCCGACGAAAGTCTGGTCGAGCTGGGGCGCCGCTGCAATCCCCCGATTAGCAAGCCCACCGTCAACAGCCGCCTTGCCGCGCTGGGCCGCCTGGCCGGCCGCCTGCGCGGGGAATCGCCGCGGGTTGCTCGTAAAAGGTGAGCAGCCATCAGCCGTTTTCTCACACTGGAGTTTGCATGCGTATCGGTATCAACGGATTCGGCCGCATCGGCCGCAATTTCGCCAAGGCGCTATTGGAGCGTCATCCCGGCATCGAGATTGCCGCCGTCAACGACCTGACCAGCGCCGCCGAATGTGCTCATCTGTTCAAGTACGATTCGAACTACGGTACGTACGAGGGCAGCGTCTCGGCAGACGGCGACACGATCGCCATCGACGGACAGCGCATAAAGGTGCTCGCCGAACGCGATCCGGGCAAACTTCCATGGAAAGCGCTCGGTGCGGACGTCGTCATCGAGTCCACGGGACTTTTTACCGACGCTTCCAAGGCTCGCGCGCACATCGACGGCGGCGGTGCCAAGAAAGTGCTGATCTCCGCCCCCGCCAAGGGCGAAGACATCACGGTGGTCCTCGGCGTCAATCACGACCGTTACGATCCCGCCAAGCATCACGTCATCTCGAACGCATCCTGCACGACGAACTGCCTGGCCACGGCGGTCAAGCCAATCGTTGACAGCCTCGGCTGGGTCAAAGGCTTCATGTCGACGATTCACTCGTACACGAACGATCAAAATATTCTCGACGCGCCGCATAAGGATTTGCGGCGGGCGCGAAATGCCGCGACAAACATCATTCCGACGTCGACGGGCGCGGCAAAAGCGCTCTATTTGACGATTCCGGAGGTGCAGGGTACGTTCGACGGTTTCGCGCTGCGCGTTCCGACGCCCACCGTTTCCATGATCTACCTCGTCGCACAGGTCAAGCGCGACACGACGAAAGATGAGGTCAACGCGATCCTCAAGCGCGCCGCCGGCGGCGATTTGAAGGAGTACGTGCATTTCAGCGAAGCCGAACTGGTGTCGAGCGATTTCAAGCGCTCGCCGTTCAGCTCGATCATCGATGCGGGCCTGACGAACGCGAACGGCGACCTGGTGCAGATTGCCGCGTGGTACGACAACGAGTGGGGCTATTCGTGCCGGCTGGCGGACCTGACCGCGATGGTGCTCGAGAAGATTCCGGCGGGCGTTTAGGCGGCCGGTTCCACGATGGCGTTCGCTTTTCTCACGCTGCGGGACCTCGACGTCCGCCGCAAGCGCGTGCTGGTGCGCGAAGATTTGAACGTGCCGATGAAGGACGGCGCGATCATGGATTACAAGCGCATCGACGCGGCACTCGAAACGCTGCGCTACCTGGCCGACCACCAAGCGAAGGTCATCGTCGTCTCGCATTTGGGCCGGCCGGATGGAAAGCCCGATCCCAAATTCACGCTCAAGCCGGTCGCAAACGCGCTCTCCGAACGCCTTTCCATCGACGTGACGTTTGCGGCGGACGTCGTCGGGCCGGCGGCGCACGACGCGATCGACGCGATCGATTACGGGCAGATCGTGCTGCTCGAAAACGTGCGCTTCGAACCCGGCGAGGAGCGCAACGATCCCGCATTCGCGCGCAAACTTGCCGAGCTCGCAGACATCTACGTGAACGACGCGTTCGGCACCGCGCACCGCGCGCACGCCTCGACCGAAGGTGTAGCGCACCTGCTGCCCTGCGCGGCCGGCTTCTTGATGCAAGCGGAGATCGCCGCGCTGAGTAAACTCGTCGAGCACCCGGAGCAGCCCTACGTCTGCGCGATCGGCGGCGCGAAAGTCAAAGACAAGGTCGGCGTCTTCACCAAGCTGATGGAGAAAGTGCAGGCGTTCTGCATCGGCGGCGGCATGGCGAACACGTTCTTGGCCGCGCAGGGCGTCGACGTCGGCAAGTCGCTGCGCGACGACGATCTCTCTCCGGCTACGTCGATCCTGGCGGCGGCCGCAGAGCGCGGGGTTTCGATGCTGCTCCCCGTCGACGCAGTCGTTTCCACTGCGTTCGACGACGACGCCGGCGCGCATACCGTCGAGCTCGCGGACGTCGGCGATGCGATGATCCTCGACATCGGCCCGAAAACCGCGCAGAACTACGCGCACGCGATTCAGAACGCCAAGACGGTCGTGTTCAACGGGCCTATGGGCGTCTACGAAAAGCCGCCCTATCGCGAGGGAACGCGCGCGATCGGCGAGGCGATGAAAACGGCGACCGAGCATGGAGCGACTACGGTCGTCGGCGGCGGCGATGCAGCGGCGGCGGCCGAAGAACTCGGATTTGCCGAATACGTCACGCACGTGAGCACCGGCGGCGGCGCGACGCTCGAATTCCTGGAGGGTAAGGCGCTTCCCGGCATCGTCGCGTTGGAGGCGGCGAAGGCTGCCGCAGCGGACGCGCGCACGTGAGGGCGCGGATCTGTGCGGGCAACTGGAAGATGTTCAAGACCGCGCGTGAAGCCGTCGACTACATCGCGCGCTTCGTCGAACTGGTTCACCTGGTTCCCCGGCACGTCGAAGTAATCGTCTGTCCTCCGTTCACGGCGCTGGATGCCGCGGGCGTCGCGCTTCGTCAGTTGCAGGGCGATCGGGGGCGCATCAAACTGGGCGCGCAGAACATGCATTGGAGCGAGAACGGCGCGTTCACCGGTGAGGTTTCCGCACCGATGCTGATCGAACTGGGCGTTCAATACGCGATCCTCGGCCACTCCGAGCGGCGTCAATACTTCGGTGAGACCGACGAATACGTGCGCCTCAAGACGCGCGCCGCGCTGGAGTCGGGATTGACCCCGATCGTCGCGGTCGGCGAATCGCTTGCGCTGCGCGAGGACGGAAAGACCGAAGATCACGTGGTCGCGCAAGTGCGCGCGGCGTTCGAAGGGCTGGATACCGCGCAGATCGCGCGTACGGTCATTGCGTACGAGCCCATCTGGGCGATCGGGACCGGCAAGAACTGCGATCCGAAAGACGCAAACGCGGTGATGCAAGCCATTCGCAAGTGCCTGCCGGGCCTCGAGCAGGTGCCTATCCTCTACGGCGGGAGCGTGAAGCCCGAAAACATCGCGCAGTATACCGCGCAGCCCGAGATCGACGGCGGGCTGGTCGGCGGCGCATCGCTCAGCCCCGACGGCTTCGCCACACTCGCAAAGGAAGCGGCATGAAGTATCGCCCCGTCGTTCTTGCGGTGCTGGACGGGTGGGGCTGCAGCGACAGCACGTATGGAAACGCGATCGCCGCCGCCCGGCTTCCGCACTGGCACGCCTTGTTCGAACGCTATCCGTGGACGATGCTTCAGGCCAGCGGCGAGGACGTCGGCTTGCCCAAAGGCATCATGGGCAACAGCGAAGTCGGACACATGAACCTGGGCAGCGGACGCGTCGTCCCGCAGGGCGTGGTGATCATCGATGCGGACGTCGCCTCGGGAGAGTTTGCAAAGAATGCGACGCTGAACGCGTGCATCGATCACGTCAAGCGCTCCGGCGGACGGCTGCACTTCATGGGCCTGCTCTCCGACGGCCAGGTGCACAGTTCGCTCGATCACCTGCTCAAATTGATCGAATGCGCGCACGGCGCGGGGGCCCGCTTTGCGGTGCACGCGTTTCTCGACGGCCGCGACACGCCGCCGCGCTCGGCTGCGGTCTATCTGCAGCGGCTTCAGGCGCGGCTGGACGAGCTCGGCGAGTCCAATGCCGTGGCGACGATCATCGGACGCTTCTACGCGATGGACCGCGACAAGCGCTGGGAACGCACGCAATCGGCGTACGATGCGCTCGTGTTCGGGGCCGCCCCTTACCACGCACCAAATCCGCTCGCAGGATTGGAAGCCGCATATGCGCGCGGCGAAGACGACGAGTTCGTCAAGCCGACCATTATCGGCAGCGCGCAGCCGATCGGCGACGGCGACGCCTGCATCTTCTTCAACTTCCGCCCGGATCGCGCGCGCCAATTGACCCTGGCCTTCAACGGATCAGCGAGCGGTTCGTCGCAGACGGACCGCGCAGCATTGTGTCATCCTGAGCGGAGCGGTTCGTCGCAAACGGACCGCGCAGTCGAAGGACCGTTTCCACTCAAACCCCTCCACGACTTCGTCTTCGCGACGATGACGAAGTACGATGAAACGTTTCCAAACCCGGTGCTGTTCGGTCCGAGGCCGCAGTTCGATACGTTCGGCGAGATCGTGTCGCGCGCGGGGTTGCGGCAACTGCGTTTGGCCGAAACCGAAAAGTACGCGCACGTTACGTATTTTTTCAACGGCGGACGCGAGGACGTATTTCCGGGCGAAGATCGCAAGCTGATTCCGTCGGACCGTACGGTCGCAACGTACGATCTCGCGCCGGCGATGCGGGCGCGCGAGATTACGAATTACGCGGTCGAGCAGATCGAGCACGGCACGTACGACGTCATCATCATGAACTACGCGAATGCCGATATGGTCGGGCACACCGGTAAGTGGGAGCCGACAATCGAGAGCGTGCAGATTCTCGACGAGTGCCTCCAGCGGCTCGCGGACGCGGTCCTCGAAGCCGGAGGCCTGCTCGTCATTACCGCAGACCACGGCAACGCCGAAGAGAAGATCGACAAGGACGGAAACCCGCTGACCGCCCACACGACCAACCCCGTGCCGCTGCTGCTGGTCGGGCACGGCATCGACGGCGCGCTGCGCCCCGGCGGAAAGTTGGGCGACGTCGCACCGACGCTGCTGCCCATCATGGGCTTGCCGGTGCCGGCGGCGATGACCGGGGTGAACCTGCTCGACCCGGTTCCCGCAGAGCGCGTGTAAGGGCCCGTGGCGCTCGACCGCATCGGCGAAATCGACGTCGCCATCGTCCTGGGAAGCGGTCTTTCGGACGTTCTGAGCGAGCGCGCGGTCTTCGACCGCATCCCGTACGGGGAGATCGGCATTCCGCTGGCGCCGCTCGAGGGGCACGCCGGATACGCGCTGCTGGGCCGCTGGCAAGGCCGCCGCGTCCTGGCGTACGCGGGGCGCGTGCATGCCTATCAGGGCTTCGACGCCCGCGATATCACCCGCGGCATCGCCCTCGCTGCCGATTGCGGCGCCAAAGCCGTGCTCCTGACGAACGCGGCGGGCTCCCTGCGCGAGGATCTCCGGCCCGGTGACCTGATGCTCATCAAGGACCACATCAACCTGAGCGGCCTCAATCCGCTCGTGGGCAGCGGCCTGTCGAACCCGTTCATCAACATGGCCGACGCCTACAGCAAGCGATTGCGCGAGGCGGCGCGCCTCGTCGACGACGATCTGACCGAAGGGGTTTACGCCTGCATGCTCGGCCCCACGTACGAGACGGCGGCGGAGGCGAACTTTCTGCGGAAAATCGGCGCGGATGCGGTCGGAATGTCGACCGTGCTGGAAACGATCGCGGCGCGCGCGCGCAAGCTCGAAGTTTTCGGCGTGAGCCTGATTACGAACGCCGTCGCCGCGCCCGAAACGTCACACGCAGACGTGACGCAGATCGCGCAATCCGCGGGTCCGCGCTTGGCCGACTTGCTCGAAGGCCTCGTAGCGCGGATATAGCGCTACTAGCCGATGATCTTCGAAACCAGTTCCGTGCGGTTGCG
>DASRDE010000341.1:0-3980 GCA_035652755.1 Vulcanimicrobiaceae bacterium
CGGCAACGGCTCGTCTGGGGGAACGGCATGCTCGCTATCCGTCTGGTCATTACGCTGTTATGCGCCGTCGGGTTTTACGCTTCCGTTTTCATGCTGCGCAAGTCGGTGCTCGCTTCCCGCGGCCGCCTCGACGAAGACAGCGTGGTCCAGTCTCCGCGCGCGCGGTTGTTCGGCGGCGTTCCCAATGCGCTCATCGGGGTCTTGTACTATCCCGCGCTCGCCGCGGTTTCGTGGCTGGGCCGCTCGCATGGCTTGCTCGTCCTGGCGCTCGCGGCCGCATGCGCCGCTGCGGCGACCTCGCTCTTCCTTGCATACAGCTTGCTTTTTGTAACCAGGCGAAGCTGCGTGTACTGCTTTGTCTCCCATGCAGTCAACCTCGCGCTTGTGCCGGCTCAGCTGTGCCTGTTGGCCCTACGATGAGGCCTATTGGGAACCTGTTTGCGCCCCCGGCGGTCGGGTATGATGCGTTTGTCTCTAGAGCGTACTAAAGACACGAACCCCGGCGGCGCGAGCAGTGCTCCACACCGGGGGAGCGCCGGATTCGGGAGCTGAGCCTGCCGCCCGGTTCTCAGCAAGCGTGAAAGGCCACGCAGCGCGTGGCCTTTCGCTATGTTCGCAGAACGTGCACTGCTTACATCGATTTCATCGAGCCGTCGGCGTTCAGATGATAGACCGCCGCAAGATCGTGCATCGCCGAGTTGAGCACCGCGTGGTAATCCGCGTCCTTGGCAACGCCGTATTTCACGTCGATGTCCTTCATGACTTGCACGTGGATCGGGTGCGATACCGCGCGATCGAGCATCACTTCGACGTTAAAGCCGGCCGGTGTATTGCCCGCGCCCCACAACGCGCCCGCGAGCGCCTCGCCGTTTTTCGGATCGGGTGAGGGCTGCTTGGGAAGCGCGACGTGATTTGCCGTGACTATCCGCAGCGAATCCGAGACGACGTAGTTGAAGACCGTGACGAAGTTCCCGACTTTTTCCTTGCCGTATTGCTTGGTGAGTTTGGCTAGTTCGGCGTCGAACTTCGAACCGGTCAGCGTCTTGAGCAGCGTGACCGAATTGAAGTTCGCGGGGCCGCCGCCGGCGACGATCATGGAGAGCGTGACTGGCAGAGCCGGTTTGCCGGTGTAGACCCCGGGTCCCGAGAAACGCGAAGATTGCTGCATATCAAGGCTGGTCGAGCCCGACATCCCCTGGGCCGGGGCTGCCATCGGGGCGGCCAGCGCGAGAAGCGCTGATAGGGCCGCCGCAGTGCGAGCAAAGCGCATGTGTGTCCTTTCCGGAGCGAACTCCGTCTGAAGTAGAGCGATTACGTCTCTACCAACGGAGCAGCGCGCGGTCCGGATTGCAGCGGGGCTAGACCTGGGCGATCATCGGCGCGTACTTCGGATCGCTCGTCGGCTCCGCTGAAAACCATGCCTCGAGCATCTCCTTGGCAACGGCAGGCGCGGTCGCGCGCAGGCTCAGCGCGAGGACGTTCGCATCGTTCCATATCCGCGCACCCTGCGCGGTCGCGCCGTCGCCGCAGAGCGCCGCGCGCACGCCGGGGACTTTGTTGGCCGCGATGCTAACGCCGGTGCCGGTCCAGCAGCAGACGATGCCGAAACGGCATTCCCCCGAGGCGACGCTCTCCCCGACGAGCCGCCCGACCGCGGGCCACGCGTCGTCTCCCCCGTCGCGGAGAGCCCCGAAGAACACGATCTCGCAGCCCCGCTCGCGCAGATCGCGTTCCAGCGCCCCCGTCAGTTCCGTCGCTTCGTCGCTACCGAGCGCGATTTTCACGAATGCCCATCTTCAATGGGCATTTTGGACGACGATCGTGTCGGCGTCAAGCGAACCGTCCGCCTGGGGGCGGCCGCGGACGTCGACGAGCTGTCCAGGCGCGAGCGTCCAGCCGCGTGGATTGATCACGGTGCCGCGATGCAAGTGGATCGAACGATAGCGGTTGAGCTGCATGCGCAACTGCAAATCGTATCCACGATAATACGTGACCGTGCCGATCGATTCGGCGTCGTTCCATCCGAAGACGCCTTTGACGATGTTGCCGAGCGCGTTGACTGCATCTTGCTCGATGCCTGAGGGAACGCTCGGGACCGGATTCGGCGCGGCGGTTGCCGCGGGAACGGGCGTCTGCTGCCCCCATGCCGCGCCGCCCGACGCGAACAGGACGGCGGCAAGGACGGACACAAAACGGATATTCATACCGTTTCAACGGTACCCCGATTCCCGAGGGTTCCCATGGTGCGTTTAGCGGCCACGGTCATGCTCGTTCGCCCGGCGAAGCATGCAGGGCTCGAAGTTTACATGCTGCGGCGCAGCGAGGCCAGCCACTTCGTACCGGACGTCTACGTCTTTCCGGGCGGCGCCTTGGAAGCGGCCGATATGTCCGCGGAGATGCTCGCCCGCACGCGCGGAATCGACGAGCCGGCGCTGCAGGCGCAGTTCCGCATCCAGCCGTCCCCGTCGCTGCCCGCTCCGCACGACGCACCGACGCCGCGGGAAGCGGCCGGTCTGCTGGTCGCGGGCGTGCGCGAACTCTTCGAAGAGGCGGGGGTGCTCCTTGCCTGCCGCCCGAGCGGCGAACCGCTGACCGGCGAACGCATGCAGTCGATCGCCGCGGTGCTCGAAGCGGCACGTCCGGAAGTCGCGCAGGGCCGCATGCGATTCGACGAGCTGCTCGGCAGACTCGATCTGCAAGCGGACGCGCGCGCGTTGACGCTCTTCTCGCAGTGGATCACCCCGCCGGTCTATCCGCGCCGCTACAACGCGCATTTTTTCGTCGCAATCGCCGGCGAAGACCAAGCGGCAGCGGCCGATGCGCTCGAAACGCACGACGGCGTCTGGATTGCGCCGCATGACGCACTGGAAGCATGCTCGCACGGCACCTTCAGCATGGTGTATCCGACGATCAAACACGTCGAACGGCTGGCGCAATTCGCCGACACGGACTCGCTTCTGGGGTTCGCGCGTACCAAGGCAATTTACAGCGTGATGCCGCAGACGCCCGGAGCGCATCAGTTCGCATTACCGGCCGAACTCGAGTATGCGTGGTGAGCTCGCGCATCTGCACGGTGCGCGCACCCAATGCATCTGCAATGACGCTCACCGGCACGAACACGTATCTCATAAACGGCGGCGGATCGCTGCTGTGCATCGACCCGGGCCCCGCGATCGCGCGTCACATCGATGCGATCGAGCAAGCAGCATCTTCGCTGGGCGGCCGTATAGAGACGATCGCGCTCACGCACTCGCACCCCGACCACGCGCCGGCCGCTCCAGAGCTTGCCCGCCGCACGGGCGCGCGGGTGGCGGCGCATTGGAAATCGGAGTTTGCGCACGACGTCGATTTGCGCGACCGCGACGTGTTGCGCGCGGGTAAAGCGACGTTGGTCGCTATAGAAACGCCCGGCCACACCTTCGATCATCTCGCGTATTACGAGCCGGACGAGCAGGCACTCTTTACGGGCGACACGGTTCTGGGGGAAGGATACGTCGTCATCGCGCCGCCGAACGGCGCGATGCGGCCGTATCAACGTTCGCTGCAGCGTCTGCTCGACGATTTTCCTCAAGCGCGCGCGATCTTCGGCGGACACGGTGAGCGCGTGGACGATCCCAAGGCCAAGCTGCGCGACTACTTGGAGCACCGCCGCGTGCGGCAGGAGCAGCTCGCCGGCTCGTTGCGGCGAGGCGCCAAGTCGATTCCGGATCTCGTGCGCGAGATCTACGCCGGGACGGATCGCGTCCTCTGGCCGGCGGCAGCCCGTCAATTGCTCGCGTATTTGCTTGCGCTCGAAGAGGAAGGCGCAGTGCGCTCCGAACCGGCCGGGCGGGCGATGACACCCGAAGAACAAGCGATTCTGAATCCCGAGTGGGAAACGATCGTCGGCGCGGAACACGCGCAAACGGTCCGCGCCGAACTGGGCGCGCTGCTGCGGCTCGATACGCTGCGCGTGTATCGCGCGACCTAGAACCTGTTCG
>DASRDE010000342.1:0-7855 GCA_035652755.1 Vulcanimicrobiaceae bacterium
AACCACGATGCAATGCCCGAGATCAAACCGCCGCCGCCGACTGCCGCGAGCACCGTATCGACGCCGCCGGTTTGCAGCTCGATCTCACGCGCGACCGTTCCGGTGCCGAGCAGCGTTTCATACTGATCGAACGCGTGCACGTTCAATGCGCCGGTGCGTTCGCAATATTCTCTGCAGGCGTCGATGGTATCGCTATAGCGATCGCCGGTGATCACGAGATCGGCACCGTACGCGCGAATGCGCTCTATTTTCGTCGCGGACGATACGCTGGGCACGAAGATCCGCGCGGGCACGCCGCGCTTCATCGCCGCATAGGCGACGGCCGCGCCGTGATTGCCGCCCGAGGCTGCGGCAACGCCTGCCGGCGGAATACTGCGCAGCAGCAGGTTTGCAAACGCGCCGCGCGCCTTGAACGAACCGGAGGCTTGCAGCGATTCGAGCTTGAGCAGCACGGACTGCGCATCGATTTGCGCGTCGGACCCGGCGACCGCCAAAACCGGGGTTTGGCGAATCCAGGGCGCGATGGCTTCGTGCGCGTGCGTTATCGCTTGGCGCGTGACGGCGACGGTTTGCACGTGCGGGCTTGACATTGGGGCACCTCGGTTAGCAGAATGGCGATATGGCTAAATCCCGTTCCGGCGAAGCGGACGTTGCGCGAGCGCTGCACGCGCTGGCGAACGACCGGCGCTTGGCGATACTGCACTGGCTGAAGGATCCGCGCGCGCACTTTCCACCGCAAACGGATGGGGACTTGGTCAAAGACGGCGTTTGCGGAACGTTCATTGCCGAGAAACTGGCCGTGAGCCAGCCGACCGCGAGCGAACATCTACGTATTTTGGTGGCGGCCGGGCTTGTGAATGCCAAGCGCGTGAAGCAATGGACCTTCTACCGGCGCAACGAGCCGTACATTCGCGCGGTAAAACGCGCGATTGCCGCCGAAGTTTAGGTATATAGCCATATTGCTAATTTCCCATATTTGATGCGGGATGTCAACCGAGGGCGCGGCCTATTCGCTTAGCGCCGATTTGAGCGACGCGGCGAGCGTGGGGTTCATGCCCTTGACCGCGGCGAGTTCATCGACGCTGGCACGCTTAATTGCCGCGAGCGAGCCGAACGCCGTGAGCAGGCGCTTTTTGCGCACCGGGCCGACGCCGGCGAGCGCATCGAGCGCGGAGTGCGTCATCGCTTTTGCGCGGCGCTGGCGGTGGTACGTGACCGCAAAGCGATGCGCTTCGTCCCGAATGCGCATGACCAGATGCAGCGCCGCCGAGTTGGGCGGCAGCACGATCGGCTCGCTTTGCCCCGGCAAGTACAGCCATTCGTGTTCTTTTGCCAAACCGGCAACGGGTATGCCCGTCATATCCAGCTCTTCGAGCACCTCGACCACCGCGCCGAGCTGGCCTTTGCCGCCGTCGATGAGCAGCAAATCGGGCTTTTTATTGAACTTTTCTTTTTTTGCGAGCTCGCGTTCGAGCTTGCGTTCGTCCTTCGACTGCGCGTGACCGGCGATGCCGGGCACGCTCCGCTCAGGATGACACGCATCGTGCGCGGCGTCGTCGTCGGTGCGGGCGCGAAGGTAACGCAGGCGGCGGCGCAGCGTTTCCTGCATCATCGCAAAGTCGTTCGGGCCTTTATCGTACTGGATTTTGAACTTACGATAGTCGGCTTTCTTTGCGCGGCCTTCGACGAAGACGACCATCGAGCTCACGGGATTCGTGCCCTGGATATTCGAGATGTCGTAACATTCGATGCGGTGGGGCGGTTCGGGAAGTTCGAGCGCGTCGGCCAATTCGGTGAGCGAGAGCGCCTGCGCGGTTTCCTGCACTTCTTGGTGTGCCAAGAAAGCTTTGAGGTTTTGTTCGGCGTTTTTTTGCACCAAACGCATGTAATCGGCGCGGTCGCCGCGGCGCGGTACGAGCAGGCGCACGCGCACGCCCTTGGTCTCGGTCAGCCAACTTTCGATGACGCTGAAATCGCCCGGCAGCGCTTGAACCAGAACTTCTTTTGGAACTGCACTTGCGGCCCCGCGGGTGCGGCGAAATTTTTCGGGCACGGGGGCCTGATTATCGCGCGCGATGCGGATCTGCGCGAGCGCCGAGATTCCCGAATCGGGCGACGACGCGGTGCGCGCGGTGTAGAACTGTTTGAGAAATTCGCTGAAGAGCTCGGCATCGGATTGTTCGTGCACGCCGTCCAGAATGAAGTGCTCTTGGCCGATGAGCTTGCCGCCGCGAACCATAAAGACTTGCATGCACGCTTGGCCTTGGGCGCGCGCGACCGCGACCAGATCCATATCGAGCCGCGAGCGCCAGACGACCTTTTGCGCTTCGGTAACGCGGCGCACGGCGACGATGCGATCGCGGATGCGCGCAGCCGTTTCATAATTGTACGTATCGGCGGCGCCGAGCATTTCATGCTGGAGGCGGCCGAGCAGCGATTCTTGCTTACCTTCCAGGAAAAGCACGACTTCTTCGATCATGCGATCGTATTCATCTTGGGTTTGAAAACCGACGCATGGCGCCAAACACCGCTTGATGTGATATTGCAGGCAGGGGCGGCGGCGGCGGCCGTCGATGGGTTCGGGACAGGTGCGCAGCGGGAAGACCAGACGCACGAGATTGATGAGCTCGCGCAGGCCGTGCGCATTGGTATACGGGCCGAAATAGCGCGCGCCGTCGTCCTTTACGACGCGGGTGAAAACGACGCGTGGGAACGCTTCATTCGTGACTTTTAAATACGGATAGCGCTTGTCGTCGCGCAGCCGCACGTTGTACGGCGGCTGGTGACGCTTGATGAGATTGGCTTCGAGAATGAGCGCTTCGACTTCGTTCGTGACGACGATCGTGCGAACGTCGGCAACGCGGTCGACCATCGCTTGTGTGCGAACGTGATGCGCAGCGCTGTCTTGAAAATACGAACGCACGCGGTTGCGCAGCGAAACCGCCTTTCCGATATACAGAATTTCGCCGCTTTTGGACGCCATCATATACACCCCGGGGGCATCGGGGATTTGAGCGAGCGTCTGCGCGAGCGACTTGTCTTCGGACGTGGTCATTGCCGTGCGGTATGCTTCGCGAAGGGCGTGCGGCAGGCATCCCAAGGAGGCGGTATCCGCCGCGTCGCACGAACGCGCATGGATGCAATCGATCGGCGTACGTTCTTAGCTTCGGCGGCCGGCGCGGCTGCTATCGGCGTTCTGGAGCCCGCACCGGCGGCGGCGAGTTCGGCTTCTGCCGGGCCGGTTTTTATAGCGACGTGGGATTTCGGCAAAACCGCGGCCGAGCGCGCCGCGGACGTTTTCCGCGCGGGCGGTTCGCTGCTGGACGCGATTGAAAAAGGCATAAACGTTATTGAAGACGACCCGAACATTACCACCGTGGGGTACGGCGGATTGCCGAATGCCGAGGGCGAGGTGGAACTGGACGCGGGCATTATGGACGGCACGCGGCATCGCGCGGGCGCCGTTTTCGCACTACATAAAATCAAAAACCCGATTTCGGTTGCGCGCTTGGTCATGGAGAAAACGACGCATACGCAATTAGCCGGCGAGGGCGCGTTCCGATTCGCGCTGGAAATGGGTTTTCAGCCCATGCAGCTGCTCACTCCGCAGAGCTTGGAAGCGTGGCTGAAATGGAAAGGCACGCCGAACCACCCGACGTATTGGATCGGCAAAAACAATCACGATACGGTGGGGATGTGCGCGACGGATGGGAATGGGCACGTCGCAGCGGGGTGTTCGACTAGCGGCATTGCGTGGAAGATTCCGGGACGCGTAGCCGATTCACCGCTTGTCGGCTCCGGATACTTTGCCGAGGATGCGGCCGGTGCAGCTTCGGCGACCGGAAACGGCGACGTAATGAGCAATTATTTGACCAGCGCGTACATCGTGGGCCGGATGCGCGACGGGATGCACCCGCAAGCGGCGTGCGAAGACGTGATGCGCTACATCGCGCGTTCGGCGCCGAACGTTCATACCGATATGTATTGCGTGATTGCGATCGATCCGCGCGGAGAGGTGGGCGCGGCTTCAATCAACGCAAAACAGCAACTGACGTATGCGGTTTGGCGCAACGGTTCAGCGACCCTGATGACGGCGAAAGCGGTGCTTTAAGAGCGCGACGAAGCCGGCGCCGCGGCGCCGGCCGGTGCGACGGCTTGCGGCGTGTGAATGTGTTCGGGGCGCACGCCTACGCCGACAAGCCACGCCGGAATTCGGCGAAGCAACGGAAAATGCACGAAGGCCTGCAACAGCAACGGCGGCTTCATCACTGCATCGCGGCGTGCTAAAATCGGGCGCACGACGCGGTTCTGAATTACCACTTGCAGGCGCTGCGTAACGCGTGTGGGGAACATTCGCCGCCGCTGCACTGCGGCCAGTTCGCGTTCGGTAACAGTGCCGCGCAGCAACGGCTGCGCAATCATATTCGCTGCGGCGACCGCATCTTGTATCGCGAGATTCACGCCGACGCCGCCGATAGGGGACATGGCGTGCGCGGCGTCGCCGATGCACAATAATCCGGGCGCATACCACTTCTGCAAACGATCGACGGCGACCGTGAGGAGGCGGACGTCGTCCCATGTCCGCAATTCTTCAACGCGATCGGCCAGAAACGGCGCAGCGCGCGCGACGCTTTCGTGAAATGCGAGCAAGCCCCCGGTGCGGATTTGTTCGAACGCGCCTTTTGGAATCACGTAGCCGCACTGCCAATACGTTCCGCGATTGAGCGAGATAAATATTCCGCCGGCCGCGACCATTCCGAACGTCTGCTCGGGATCCGAAGGGCGGCGCGAGATGCGCATCCAGAGTATGTCCCTCGGCGCGCCCAGCTGTTTTCGCAGCAAACCCGCGCGTTCGCGCAGGACCGAACCGCGGCCATCGGAGGCAACGACCAAGTCCGCTTCGATGCGCTGCTGCCCGCCGGGCGTGAGTGCGACGACGCCGCAGACGCGATCTTCCGCATGCAGCAGATCCACCGCTTGCGATTGCATCAACAAGTGAAAGCAAGCGTAGCGCTTCGCACGATCGGCAAGGAAGTTGAGGAAATCCCACTGCGGCATGAGCGCGAGAAATTTACACCGCGTGGGCACGTGGCTGAAATCGGCGATGGGTATCGTCACACCGCCGATGACGCCGGAGAGCTGCAGCACGCGATCGTGGGGCACGCGCAGAAAATCTTCGAGCAGACCCAGTTCGGCCATAAGATCGAGAGTCGAGGGGTGGATCGTATCGCCCCGAAAATCGCGAAAGAAATCGGCGTGTTTTTCGAGTACGGCGACTTCTACGCCGGCGCGAGCGAGAAGTAAACCCAGCATCATCCCGGCGGGACCGCCGCCGGCGATGCAGCACTGAACCTTCACACCGCGGTTCGGCGCGCTTGGCGATTTCTGATCGCCAGATATGCGGCGGCGGCAACGGCGAGCACGGCGAAAACTACAATCGCGTAGCGGCGCAGCGACGCGACAACCTCGTGCGAATGCTCGCCGAGCGCGTGGCCCAGCAAAATCAAACCGCCGCAGAAAATCAGCGAGCCCAGAAAGGTCCAAGCATAAAACGGCACGAGCGGCATTTCAGCAATGCCGGCCGGAATTCCGACAATTCCGCGAATTACGGGCACGAAACGGCAAATGAAGATCGCAAATTTTCCATAGCGGCGGAAAAAGTTTTCGACGACCGCGAGCTGTTCGTGATGAAAACGCACATATTTTCCGAAACGCTCGACGAAGGGGCGGCCGCCGTAGTATCCGACAGCGTAGCCAATGCTTTGACCCAACAATTCCGCACCGACCGAGATTGCGATCGCAAGCCAAAGATTCGAGAGGTGGCCGGTCGCGACGAGTGCGCCGGCTGCGGGGAGGATGATCTCACTTCCGACGGGTGCGCCGATGTTCGCCAACGTCATTGCGAGAAATAGCCCGGCGTAGCCGAGCTGATCGATCATGTGCAGGAAGAATGCGCTTACGGCGTGCACGACTTCGCGCTGCGGAGAATCTCGGCCGCGAGGCTTCCGCCTTCAGCGCGAATCGCGTCGAACAAATCTGCGGGTTCGACCGCGCGTCCGGCCGCATGCTCTTCAGCCAGGGCCACGATTTTCCGCACCCGGGGCGTTACCAATATCCCTTCCCATAACCGATCTTCGCCCGTTCCGAGCGCGCGGCGCAGCTGCGCGTGGACTTCGACGGCATCGATTCCGTCTGCTCGCAGGCGTTCGGCAATTGTGCCATCGGGCTCTTCGAGCAGCGCGACGAGCAGATGTTCGACCCCGACATAGTAGTGATTATGATTTCGGCACTCTTGCTCGGCCGCGCGCAACACGCGGCCGGAGGCTGGACTGAATCTCGAGAACAATTCCTGCTAGCCGCGTGCCTTCATGCAAAAAAGGATGAAACTGGTCGGGGCGACTGGATTCGAACCAGCGACCTCTTCGTCCCGAACGAAGCGCTCTACCAAGCTGAGCCACGCCCCGAGGTAAAAACTCCCATTGGTTCGGGCGGTTGTCCGACCCTCCTGCCCGGACGGGAAAGACTGGTCCCTGTCCAAAACCCATGTCAAAGCGCTATGCGATACCTTATCGTGGGTTGTGGCCGTGTCGGGTCCACCCTTGCCAAGTTACTCGACGCCGACGGCAACGAAGTCATCGTAGTGGACGAGAACCCGGCCGCGTTCAAACGGCTGGGCCAGAAGTTCAAAGGCCATGTGGTCGTCGGGACCGGGATCGATTATGACGTCCTCAAGCGGGCAGGCGCCGCTACCGCAGACGGGTTCATTGCCGTAACGAACGGTGACAACCGAAACGTAATGGCCGCGCTCATTGCGCAGCGCATGTTCCACATAAAGAAGATCGTGGCGCGTATCTACGACCCGACCCGCGGACTGATGTACCGCGATCTCGGCATCGACACGGTGTGCCCGACGACCGTCGGCGCCAAGATGATTCGCGATATGCTCATGGAAGCGCCATGGGACACGTTGCAGTCCTTCGACTTCGGCAAAGTCACGTCGCTGACGGCCGTGGTACGCGCGGCCGATTCCGGCAAGCGCATTTCCGATTTTGAAATTCCGGGGCGGATCCGGATCGCGGCTATTCGCACGGGTAAGACCGTGCGGGTAGCAGCCGATGATACGATTCTAGCCGAGGGGGACGAAATTAACGCCATCGTGGCACCCGACGCGATAACGGAGTTCGCCGGTATGTTCCAAATGCGTGAGCCGCAGTTGAGCGGAACCGCCTTACCGGGGGGGCGCGCGTAACGTGTTCGTTCTCATCGTCGGCGGAGGAAAAGTAGGTTCGTACCTGACGCGCGCATTGCTCAGCCAGGGCCACGAGGTCGTGATGGTTGAGAAGGAAGAGCGGAAGGCGCGCATGTTTGAGCAACTCATCGAACAAAAAGTTACCGTCGTAGGCGACGGGTGCGACCCCCTCGTGCTGGATCAAGCCGGCGTGGCTCGCGCCGATGTCGTCGTGGCGGACACGGGCGATGACGAGGACAACCTCGTCGTCTGTCTCATTGCGAAACGCAAATCGAAGGCACGCTGCATAGCCCGCGTCAATAACCCGGCGAATAAGATGATTTTTGAGTCGCTCGATCCGCAGAGCCCCGTGACGGTCATCTCCTCAACCGAAATCATCCTCGACGTGTTGAACCGCAGCATAACAGCGCCCGCGTAAGGCGGGCCCTAATGCGTGTGGGTAAAATTGCCCACGCGAACGCCTGCAGCGCGAATCCGCTGAACGGCCCAGCGCATTCCAAGAGGTTTTTTCGGGCGGCCGACCGCGCCGAAGTACCACTCCGGGTCGATGTTTAACGTGCGCGTTTGAATCATGTCGACGCGAACGCCGCTTAGAAGCTCCTCCAT
>DASRDE010000343.1:0-8048 GCA_035652755.1 Vulcanimicrobiaceae bacterium
TAAGCGCCGGGTCAACCTGGAAGGACGTTAGAGCTATGGAGGAACACGCCAAGTCCTGGCCGTTGCTGCGCCAGCTCGACGGCGATCCGCTCGCCTTAGGCGCGGCGTCGCAATCCGAGCGCACGAAAGCGTGGACGGCGCGCACCGCGCAGGCTCGCGCGGTCAAATCGGTCTGCCCGTACTGCGCTGTCGGCTGCGGACAGCTGCTCTACGTCAAAGACGACGAGCTCGTCCAGGTCGAGGGGGATCCCGACAGCCCGATCTCGCGCGGACGCCTGTGCCCGAAAGGGTCCGCGACGCGCACGCTAGTGCAGAGCCCGTTGCGCGAGTACAAGGTCAAGTACCGGCGGCCGTACGGCACGCAGTGGGAAGAGCTCGAGCTGGATCGCGCGATGGAGATGATCGCCGATCGCGTGCTCAAAACGCGGCGCGAAACCTGGGAGAGCAAGGACGCCGAGGGCAAGACGATCAATCGCTGCGCCGGCATCGCGCATCTTGGCGGCGCGACGCTGGACAACGAAGAGAACTACCTGATCAAGAAGCTGTATACGGCGCTCGGCATCGTTCAGGTAGAAAACCAGGCCCGAATATGACATAGCTCGACGGTCCCCAGTTTGGGGACCTCGCTCGGCCGCGGCGGCGCCACCACGTTTCAGCAAGATCTGCAGAACTCCGACTGCATCCTGATCATGGGCTCGAACATGGCCGAGAATCACCCCGTCGGGTTCCAGTGGGTCATGGAAGCGCGCGAGCGCGGCGCGACGATCGTGCACGTCGATCCGCGTTTCACGCGAACCAGTGCGATGGCCGACCTGCACGTACCGCTGCGCGCGGGCACGGATATCGCGTTCCTGGGCGGTATCATCAATTACATCCTGGAGAACGGCCGCGCGTTTACCGAGTACGTCGTCAACTACACCAATGCTCCGGTCATTCTGAAAAAGGAGTTTCAAGACACCGAAGATCTCGACGGACTCTTTTCAGGCTGGGAAGAGGACGCGCACGGCTATAAATTCGAAAGCTGGCAGTACCAAGGCATGGACCTGCACGGCGCGGCGGGGCAGCGTCAGGAAGAGTCGGCGCTGGCGCGCTTGCCCAGCTTCATGCAGCGGGAAGACGCGCTGCGCAACGGCGAGCCGCCGCATATGGACAAGACGCTCGAGGATCCGCGCTGCATCTACCAAGTGCTCAAGCGCCACTTCTCGCGTTACACGCCCGAGATGGTCTCGCGCATCTGCGGCGTAACGCCCGAGCAGCTCGTCAGCGTGGCGCAGGCGCTCTGCGACAACAGCGGGCGCGAGCGCACGTCGTGCATCGCCTATTCGGTCGCCTGGACCCAGCACACGTACGGCGTGCAGACCATTCGCGCGGCGGCGATCATCCAGCTGCTGCTGGGCAACATCGGCCGTCCGGGCGGGGGCATCCTGGCACTGCGCGGTCACAGCTCCATTCAGGGATCCACCGACATCCCGACGCTGTTCAACATCCTGCCCGGCTACATCATGATGCCGCACGCCAAGGCGCACAGCGATCTCGAGCACTACATCAAGTCCGAAGGTGCGCGCACCGGGTACTGGGGCAATCTGGACAAGTACTTGATCAGCCTGCTCAAGGCATGGTTCGGCGAGCACGCGACGCAAGACAACGATTATTGCTTCGACTTGCTCCCGCGCGTGAGCGGCGATCACTCCGCCTATCGCAGCGCGATGGGCATGATCGACGGAACCGTCAAAGGCTTCTTCTGCATCGGCGAAAATCCGGCGGTCGGCAGCGCGAATGCCGGGCTGCACCGGCGCGCCCTGGCCAGTCTGGAGTGGCTGGTGGTGCGCGATTTCAGCGAGATCGAGAGCGCGTCGTTTTGGTACGACTCGCCCGAAATAGAGACGGGCGAGCTCAAGACGCGCGAGATTCCGACGGAGATCTTCTGGCTGCCCGCCGCCGCGCACACCGAGAAAGACGGCTCCTTCACCAACACGCAGCGCCTGCTGCAGTGGCATCACAAAGCGGTCGAACCGCAGGACGACGTGCGATCGGATCTGTGGTTTTACTACCACTTGGGCAAGATCATCAAGCGCAAAGTCGCCGAACGCGACGAACCCCACGCGGATCCGATCCGGTTTCTGACGTGGGAGTATCCCGAGTTGGGCGAGCAGCGCGAGCCCGATGCGCACATGGTGCTGCGCGAAATCAGCGGCTACGACGCGCAGAACCGCGCAATTGCCTCGTACAACGAGCTCAAAGCCGACGGCTCGACCGCCTGCGGCTGCTGGATCTACTGCGGATCGTTTGCAAACGAGCAGAACCAGGCGGCGCGCCGCAAACCGGGCAGCCAGCAGAGCTGGGTCGCTCCGGAATGGGGCTGGGCCTGGCCGGCAAACCGCCGGATCCTGTACAACCGCGCTTCCGCGGATCCGAGCGGACAGCCGTGGAGCGAACGCAAGCGCTACGTGTGGTGGGATGAAGAGCAAGCTCGCTGGACCGGTCACGACTCGCCCGACTTCCAGCCGGAGAAACGGCCCGATTACACGCCGCCCAACCGCGCGCAGCGCGAAGACGCAATCGCCGGCTGGCATCCGTTCATCATGCAGGACGACGGGCTGGGCTGGATCTTCACGCCCAACGGCGTGGTCGACGGCCCGCTGCCCACGTACTACGAGCCGCACGAGTCGCCGTTCAAAAACGCTCTGTACGGCGTGCAGGCCAACCCGTGCCGGCAAGAGTTCCGGCGCGACTTCAACGAGTACAATCCCTCGCCGGGGCGCCTGCACGGCGACCAGTTCCCGTTCGTGCTGTACACCTACCGGCTGACCGAACATCATACCGCGGGCGGCATGTCGAGAACGGTGCCGCACTTGTCCGAACTTCAGCCCGAAATGTTCTGCGAAGTCAGCCCCGAGCTGGCACGGCTGCGCGGTTTGCAGCACGGGGATTGGGCGACGATCTACAACGTGCGCGCCGTCATCGAAGCGCGCGTCATCGTGACCGACCGCATCAAACCGCTGCGCGTGAACGGCGCGCCGATGCACAGCGTCGGACTGCCGTATCACTGGGGACGCAAGGGCATCGTCACCGGAGATTCGGCCAACGACCTGCTGCACATCACACTCGATCCCAACGTTCACATCCAAGAGACCAAAGGGTTGACGTGCGACATCCGGCCCGGACGGCGGCCGCGCGGCCGCGAGATGCGCGCCTTTCTGGACCGCGTTCGCGCGCGCTCCCACGTGAGTTCGGGATGACGGCGATCGATCTCACGCAGCTGCGCTATATGACGTCGGCCGAAGGCGAGATGGCGACGTACGGCGGCGCCGCGCACCGCCGCATGGGGTTCTTTACCGATACGACCTTGTGCATCGGCTGCAAAGCCTGCGAGGTCGCGTGCAAAGAGTGGAACCAGCTGCCCGCGGACGGCTACGAGTTCACGGGCATGTCGTACGACAACACCAAAGAGCTGAGCGGCAACACGTGGCGCCACGTCGCCTTTGTCGAGCAGGCGCAGACGCCGAGCCCGTCGGTCCGCTGGCTGATGGAATCCGACGTCTGCAAGCATTGCACGCACGCCGGGTGCCTGGACGTCTGTCCGACCGGCGCGATCGTGCGCACCGAGTTCGGCACCGTCGTCATTCAGGACGACGTGTGCAACGGCTGCGGATACTGCGTGGTCGCCTGTCCGTTCGGCGTGATCGGCGAACGCGAAGATCGCAAGACGATGGGCAAATGCACCCTCTGCTACGACCGCCTCAAGGCCGGAGCCGTGCCCGCATGCGCCAAAGCCTGTCCGACCGAGTCGATCCAATTCGGCCCCGTCGACGAACTGCGCGAACGCGCGCAGCAGCGTGTCGAGCGCGTGCGCGATCGAGCTCCCGGCGCTCATCTCTATCTTCACGATACCGCGGACGGAATCGGCGGCGGAGGATCGATCTTTCTGCTGCTGGACGAACCGCAGGTCTACGGTTTACCTCCCAACCCCGAGGTTCCGACGCGCTATTTGGGCCAGATGTGGCGCGCGGCCGCCATTGCGATGGCCGCATTGGCCGCAGGAGTGATTGCATGCTCGAGCGCGCGCAGAACGTAACCGGTTACTACGGCCAGCCGATCGTCTAGCCGCCTGCATGGACGGATCTTATTCCCGTGTATTTTTTTACCGGCGGAATGGCGGGAACGGCCGCGACTCTTGCAGGCTGCCAGCGGGCCGCAAAAAACCACGAACTCGCGCGCGTCATGATCGTCGCGGCGGCGGGCGGCTGCGCGGTTAGCGCCTTCTGTCTGATCGCCGACCTCAAGCGCCCCGAACGCTTTTTGCACATGCTGCGCGTCTTCAAGCCGACCTCGCCGATGAGCGTGGGCGTGTACATCTTTTCCGCGTTCTCGACCGCGACGTTCGCAGCCGCTGCAAGCGACGCTCTAGGCATCGCCGCGTTCGCGGGGCGCGCCTTCGAAGCGCTCGCCGCGCTGCTCGGCCCGGCAATGTCGTGCTACACCTCAGTGCTCATCGCGGATACGGCGGTGCCCGCGTGGCTGTACGGACGCCGCTGCCTCCCGGCGATCTTTGCATCGACGTCGGCGACCGCAGCGGGAGCGGCCGGGATGATGGCGTGCGATCCGGGCGCCTGCGCACCCGCCCGCCGCTTGGCAATTGCGGGCCAGATCGCCACGCTGATCGGCACGCAGCAACTCCGCGAGGAATTGGGCCCCCGGCAAGCCTTGGCGTACAAGCGCGGCCAGGCGGGCGCGTTTGCTGCCGCGTCGCGCGTCCTGGGTTTGGCGGGAATCGCGGCGACGCTCGTCGCGGGTAAACACCGCGCGGGAGCGCGCACGGCCGGCGCGCTGCTGTTTGCCGCGGCGCTCTGTGAGAAGTTTTCGATCTATCGGGCCGGGTTCGAGTCGACGAAAGATCCGTCGTTCGTCATCGACGCTCAGCGATAGCGGCGCCTACCGCGCGCGCCGGCCGCGGCGCTGCTTTTCCTCCGAGAGCGCGCGTTCGCACTGCGCGATGACGGCGACGGCGTTCTCGCGCTCGGCAACCGCCGCGCCGATCGATGCCTTCAATCCGACGGCGCCTCCGGGCACCGGAAGCACGCGCATCTCGATTTGCGTGCGCACGCGGCTGGCAACGGCGGCGGCGTTGCCGTCGCCGAACCCGGGATAGACGACCAGAAAACGATCGCCGCCGAACCGCGAGAGCACATCGGAGTGGCGGCAAATCGAGCGAAGCGCGTCGCTGACGGTGCGAATCGCCGCATCGCCGGTTTGGTGGCCGAAGCGTGCGTTTAGATCCGCCACGCCGTCGACGTCGACGATCAGCGCGCAGACCCGCGTGTGCAGCCCCGCGGCACGCTGCAGCTCTTCGTCGAGCCGGCGCACGCCGTAGCTGCGATTGTACAAGTTCGTCAGCGGATCGCGGTCGATTCGCCGCTCGGTGGCCCGGACTCGGTCGATGCCGGCCAACGCCAGCGCAAAGATGTCGAACGCGGCTTGCAGCTGCGCGGCGCAAGCTTCGAGCACGGCCGCGCCGGCGCCGACGGAGACGATGCCCATGCGCCGCTCGCCGTGCAGCAGCGCAAACCGCTGCACGGCCGCATCGTCGGGCAGCGGCTCGGGCGCGGTTTCGGATCCGCCGGAGACGGAGAACTGCGCGTGCAGCGACCCGTCGTCCGCATCGAGCGCCACGTGGAAGAGATCCGCGCCGGTCGTTTTGTGGACCGTATCGTACAGGCGGCGGCACATCTGATCGAGGTCGAAGCCGTCGTGCGCCAACCCGCGCGCGAGCTGCGCGATCCGCGCGATCGTTTCCGCGTCGCCGCTCATACCAACCGCATCGCCGCCCGCACGTCGGCCATCGTATCGATCGCCACTTCGCGCGCGCGTGCAGTGCCTTGCGCCACGATCGCTTCGATCTGCGCCGGATCGGCGGCGTATACTGCGCGCCGTTCTCGAATCGGGCGCAGGTAAGCGTTAAGAGCTTCGGCCAGATCGCCTTTGTCCTGGACGCATCCGAGCGCGCCGCTGCGGCAATCGCGTTCGACCAGCGGGACGTGCTGTGGCTTGACGAGCTTCCACAGCGCGAAGACCGAGCAAACCTCGGGCCGTCCGGGATCGTTCCGGCGAATCTTCTGCGGATCGGTGATCATCGCGCGGATCTTCTTGGTGGTCGTTTCTTCGTCGTCGGCGAGCAGAATCGTATTGTTGTACGACTTGCTCATCTTGCGCCCGTCGGTGCCGGGCACTTCGGCCGCGGCCTCGAGCACCATGGCTTTGGGCTCCACGAGCACGTCGCGGCCCTCTCCGTACAGGTAGTTGAAGCGCCGCACGACCTCGCGCGCAAACTCCAAGTGCGCGACCTGATCGCGCCCGACGGGAACCTCCTGTCCGCGGAAGATCGCGATGTCGCACAGCTGCAGCAGCGGATACCCTAAGAATCCGTACGTGGCGATCTCGCCGCCGAGCGCCTCGATCTGCCCTTTGTACGTCGGGACGCGTTCGAGCCACGAGACGGGCGTGATCATGCTGAGCAGCACTTGCAGCTCGCTGATCTCCGGCACCGCCGACTGCAGATAAAACGTGGAGCGCGAGGGATCGACGCCTGCGGCCAGCCAGTCCAACACCATCTCGTTGCGCGCGTCCCGGATCGCCTGGGGATCGGAAAAACCGGTGGTATACGCGTGCAGGTCGGCGATTTCGAAGAACGCATCGGCGCTGTTGCAGTACTCGATCCATTGCGTGAGCACGCCGAAGTAGTGGCCGATATGCAAACGTCCGGTCGGGCGCATGCCGGACATCACGCGCGGACGAGGGGAAGGTGCGGTCATGGGAACCGCTGGGTTTGCACGACGATCAAAAGGCGACCTGCAATCCGTCTCTGACTATCCCCGCTGCAATGCGCGCGCGTACGAAGGCGTGCGCGTCGGCCGCTGCCTGCGCCGGATCGATTCCCAGCGCCAAGCGGCACGCAAGCGATGCGGCAAGCGTACATCCGGCGCCCCGCATCGATCCGGGCAGCCGCGGACCGCTCAAACGCCGCACACCCGAGCGCGTCACCAAGAGGTCGACGGGATCGCCTTCGAGGTGGCCGCCGGTGATCAACGCTGCGCGCGCCCCCCGCTCGACCAGCATGCGGCCGGCCCGTTCCATTGCCGGTTCGTCGCGCACGTCCAGCCCGCACAGCTGCGCGGCTTCGTCGATGTTGGGCGTGAAGATCGCACCGCAGGCGCAGAACTCGGCGAGCACCGCGTCCGGCACATCCGCATCCCGGTGCAATTGACCGCCGAGCGATGCGCGCAGCACCGGATCGACGACGATCGGCGTTCCCTCCGCGGTCTTGCGCAGATAACGCGCGACGGTACGCACGCTGTGCGCGTCGGGAAGCGCGCCGATACGGTACGCTCCCTCGGTCGCCGGGAGCGCGTCGAGCTGCGCCTGCAGCATCGCGGGCGAAACCGCCTCGAGCGCTCGAACGCCGCGTCCGTCTTGCGCGCTGACCGCGGCGATTACGGCGGCATGCGGCAGATCGTAGTGCGCGGCGACGCGCGCGTCGAGTCCGATACCGGCGATGTTCCAGGGGTGCGACGTGCCGATCGAGATCAGCCACCGATCGTTTATTGTAGCCATGCTGCAACCAGCTGCGCGGTCGCGCGCTGCGGATCGGGCGCGCCTGCAATTGCGGAGATGACGGCAGCCATCGCGACGCCGCACGCGCGCACCTGCGCGATATTCTCCGCGGTAATGCCGCCGATCGCGCACACGGGCAGCGCGGCTGCGGCGGCGACGCGGCGCAAACCCTCCGTCCCGATCGGCGCGCCCGCGTCGTCCTTGGACGCGGTGGCAAAGACGCTCCCGACCCCGATATAGTCCGCGCCGCATGCGTTCGCGATCAGCGCTTCGGCCTCGGTTCCGCACGAGATGCCGAGCACGCGTCCGCGCAGCGCGCCGCGGATCGCGTTCATCTGATCCGGCGCCGCGTCGTCGGGTCCGACGTGCGCGCCGTCGGCATCGAAGCGCTCGACGGCATCCCAGCGATCGTTGAGAATGAAGAGTGCGCCGGCTTCGCG
>DASRDE010000344.1:0-5646 GCA_035652755.1 Vulcanimicrobiaceae bacterium
TCAGTTACCGAACGCGTTTGGCGGCAAATCATTTCTTTACCATTGTATTCGACGATGTCCGACGCCGATGTTGACGACGTGATCGACGCGGTCAAATCGAGCATTCAGGCTTCGAAGCAAGCCGGCGCGATGCTCGCTAGCTGAACGTCCTATCGACCCATCGCATGGGATGACACGCTTTCTCCAGTGTGGTACGGTGCCCGCTGTAACTCGCGCGCCATTGCACATGGGGAGGATATATGCATTTCGTGCGCGCCGCAGCACTGCTTGCAGTGCTGGGGTCGACTATTGTCGCCGCTGGGTGTGGCGGTTCGGGCGGGGCGGCTCCACCGCTACCGCAAACCGGCAGTCCGCCGGGCGCTCCGCTTAATCCCGGATCGCCTGCGGCTCAGCCGAGTACCACACAATCACAGAACAACCAAACCCAATACACACTCCAAGGACCGATCGTCGCTCTGAAGACCGGCGGTTTTCAAATGGAGGCCGGCCAAGGGTACGGCTACGTCAACATCTATCCGAATCAGAACACGCAGCTGCACTATAACGGACTGCAGCCGGCCGTCGGCATCTACGCGGTCGTCGTAGCGCAAACGAGCCAAGGCGGATCGCCTGTATCGATCACGCTGTCCAAATCGCAGCCCACGGCTTCACCGCAGCCGACGTCGACGCCGTACCATGGTTCGGTGCCGCCGCACGTGCTGACCGGCGCGGTCATCTACGGGTACGGCGGCACGCCGACCACCGTCCCGATCTCGGAGATCTCTCCGTACGTCAGCTGGGCAATGACGGACGAACCGCACGCGCCTCTGCTGCGCGCGGCGGGCGTCAAGGTCGACGTCTACGTGAATTTCTGGCGCAACTACGCCAGCGACTCTCCGAACGTCGGCTACGTGGATCTCGAGCCCGGCGGCGCACATCAGGCGGCCGAAGCCAAAGACTGCTCCGGGCACGTGCTCAAGGATCCGAACTACGGCGGCGGATACGAATCCAATGCCTACACAAGCGACGCCACGCCGCACGCACAGATCTTCACGACGTATCGCGAAGGCGAATACGCCGGTAACTACGACGCCGTCTTTTCCGATGACACGGGTGCGGTCGGGGGCATGGTGCCGTGCAACTACAACCTCACGACGTATATCTCGTATACGAACGCCGTCTCCGCGTCGCTGAAGGTTCCGCTCTTCGTCAACACGCTCAACGCCGGGACGACGGCCGTCTCGCAAGCCGGGTACGCGAACGCATCGAACATCTTGGGTGCGATGTGCGAGAGCTGCGGCGCTTATTGGAACATCGTCAACGGCAAAGAAGTCGACGTCGCGCGCTACGGCAGCACGTGGGCCGACGAAGCAAACGCCGAGGCGCTGCTCGTATCGGAACACAAGATCTACTGGGGCTACGCGCGCGCCATCGGCGATGCGTCGCAGGAAACCGGGCTGCGAATGTACGTCTACGCCTCGTTCCTGCTCACGTACGATCCGAACTATGCGATGCTCGAGGAAGCGTTCAAGACACCGAGCGGCCTTGAGATCTTCCCGGAGACCGGCATCGTGCCGACGGGACCGCTGACCACGTCGACCAACGTTTCGAGCTATTTGCGCTCGGGCGGCGCCTACATGCGCGAATTCAGCGCATGCTACTACCGCGGCACGAACATGGGCAAGTGCGCGGTGGTCGTCAACTCGTCGAACACGTCGAGCGTGAGCGTGCCGACGACGTCATACAACCACAGCGCCGTGCTTTCGGGCTACAGCGTCATCGACGGAGGCAAGGTCTCGTTCACGGGTTCGCGCCCGTCCTCGCTTCCGCCAATCTCCGCGGCGATTCTCTTCCCGTAACACGCAGCACCGCGGAGGATCGGAGGGCTTCCGGAAACCGGGAGCCCTCTTTTTTAGCTCGGCGCCCGGCCGCACCGCTAAATTCTTAAGGACCCGATCCGATAGTGTAAGAGTCGAGCCTCCCTTCTTGAGTTGAAGGGTTGAAAATGAATTTCCACAAGGCGCCTCACGCGCGGTTGTTCTTCGCGCTGAGCTGCGCCGGCGTGCTGGCCGCGTGCGGCGGCGGCGGAGGGGGCGCAGTACCGGCGGCCCCGACCGGCAACACGACGCCAAAGCCCGTCCAAGTCATCTCTCAAAACGGCCAAAACATCACGATCACGGGCTCGATCGTCGGCATGATCACCGGCGGTTTTTCAATTCAGGGCGGCCCCGGCATCGGCTACCTGCACGTCTACGTCAACAGTCAAACAGTTATAACCGGACCGGCGCCGTACGTCGGCGAGAACGTGGAGATCGTCGGCATCGATCCGACCGGGAGCTACATCAACGCGACCTCGGTCACGCAGATCAACTCGACGCCGCTGCCTTCGCCCACGCCCAGTTCGGGGCCGAGCGCGACGCCGTCGGCTCCGCCGACGCCCGGACCATCCGGTTCTCCCATTCCGCTTCCGTCGGGCGTCGTTTCGACGTACGGCCAAATCACGTCGACCTACGGAGGAAAGTTCACCGTTCAAGCCGGCCGCGGATGCGGCTACGTCACGGTGACCGCCGGCAGCGGGACCACGTATCTGGACGGCCAACCCGCCGTCGGGCAATACGGCGAATTCGCCGGCAGCGGCTCGCGATGCGGTACCGTGAGCGCTTCGAGCATTTCCGTCTCGTCCTCACCCTTCACGAGCGGAACCTATCCCGGCACCGTTTTATCGGCAACCCCGTACGGCTTCACGCTCACGAGCGGCGGCCAGAACGTTCCCGTGGTTCTGACGTCGTCGACGGTCGTCTTCGGAAGCACGCTCGCGGTCGGATCGAACGTGACGGTGACCGCAATGGGCACCGCTTCGACGGGCCTGCTCGCAACGCAGATCGCGGTCTCCGCGCCGCCGACCCCGACGCCCAACCCCAGTTCGACTCCGTCGCCGACGCCCGGACCGATCTCGCAGCAGCACGTGGCGGTAGCGGGTTTGATCTACGGTTACGGCGGCATTCCGACGACGATTCCGCTCAGCCAAGTCGTCCCGTACGTGAACTGGGCCTTCACCGACGAGCAGCACGCGGCAGCGCTTCGCGCGGCCGGTCTGAAGGTGATGATCTACACGAACTTCTGGCGCAATTACACGAGCGACAATCCGCTCATCGGCTATACGGACCTCGAACCCGGCGGCGCCCATGCGTCCGCGGAAGCGACCGATTGTAACGGCGTGCCGATCCAGGATCCGAACTACGGCGGCGGCTACGAGGCCGATCCGCGAACGTCCAGCGCACTCGCGCACGCGCAGGTCGTGGTGAATTACCGCATCGGGCAATACGCGCCCAACTACGACGCGATCTTCTCCGACGACAGCGGCGCAGTGGGCGGCATCACCCAACCCTGCAACTACGACGAGCCGGCGTACGACGCCGCAGTGAACGCCGTCCATCAAAGCCTGGGCATGCCGATGTGGATCAACGCGCTGGGCGCGGCTCCGAATCCGGCCAACGCGATCGATCTGGCGACGCCGTCGAACGTGATGGGCGCGATGTGCGAGCAGTGCTACGACTCCAACGGACAGCAAGACGCGGTTCAAACGGGCACCGGATGGCAGAACGTCGAGAACGCGGAGATCGGCATGGTCTCGCAGCAAAAGATCTTCTGGGCGTACCCGCGCGCTTCGGGGGATGCCGGCAGCGAAACGTCGATTCGCCTGTACGCCTACGCGTCGTTTCTGTTGGGATACGATCCGTCGTACACGATGTTCGAGGAAGCACTCTCGACGCCGAGCGGGTTTCCCGTGATGCCGGAGACGGGCTTCCTTCCCGAGCAGCCGCTCACGACGGCAGGGAACGTCAGCGGCTACCTGGCCGCGGGCGGCGCGTACTTCCGCGAATTTGCGAAATGCTACTATCGCGGCAATTTCGTGAACAACTGCGCGGTGGTCGTCAACTCCAGCGGCGGCAGCGTTCCGGTTCCCTCCACGTCGTACAGCCACAGCATGGTGCTCTCGGGCAGCGGCGTGCTGGATGCGGGCACGCTCGCCTTCAACGGCCCGGCGGTGACCCAGCTGGCGCCCGGTACGGCCGCGATCCTCTTCCCGTAGGGGGCAGGCGCTAGGGCATTAGGGCCGAGTACCCAGAAGGCGGGTCCGAGTTCAACTCCTGACCTCGGCCCGCCGGACGGTACAATGCCATCAATGGTCGGATTCCTGGAACGCACGCGCCGCCCTCAAATCGTGGCGGTGACGATCGTGAGCGTCTGCGCGTTGCTTGCGGCCTACGCGCTTGTCCAAATGGCCGGCACGAAGACCGGGACGGCCATCGCGCTGCTCACCACGGTGGGCCCGGCCGCGGTCTACGCCGCGCTGGTCGCACCCGTGACCTTCCCGTTCAGCGTGTACTTGGCGCTCACGCCGTTCGACAATATCCTGGACCTCGGGCAGTTCGGCACGCTCACGCGGCTGCTCGGCATCCTTAGCGGCGCGGCGCTGCTCTTTTTCATGCTCGTCCGCAAGCGCTTCCGCGAGCCGCCCCGCGCCACCGCGCTCTGGCTGCTGCTCTTCCTTTGGATGGCGTCGAGCATCTTTTGGGCGCTGGACGTTACGACCGCGGAGGGGCTGCTGCTCATCTCGCTTCAGCTCTTCGGCCTGTATCTGGTCGCGTCGATGCTGACGTTGTCGCTTCCCCAGCTGCGTATCGCGGCGCTCGGCGCGGCCGCGGGCGGCGTGGCGTCGTCACTCTACGGGCTGTGGATGTACGCCACCGGCGAGGGCATGTTCAAGCAGCGCCTGTTCGTCCACACCGACACCTCGTCCATCAATCCCGATCACTTCGGAGCCTCGCTGCTGCTGCCGATTGCGATCTGCCTGATCGCCCTGCTGTGGAGCCGGTCGGCGCTGGTGCGGGCGGGATCGTTTATCGGGCTTTGCGCGATGGTGGCGACCGTCGCGCTCACGGGCTCGCGCGGCGCCGAGTTGGGCTTAGCCTTCATGCTCGCGTATTTGATCTGGCGCGACCGGCACCGGGTGTGGATCGCTTGCGCCTCGGTGCTCGCCGCGATCATCGTCATGGTCGTGGCCGGACCCACCTCGCTGGCGCGCTGGTCGATGGCCGCACAAACCGGCGGCGCCGGCCGCGCGTCGATTTGGTCGACCGGCCTGCAGGCATTTAAGGAAAACTGGCTCTTCGGCGCGGGGTACGGCAGCTTTCCGTTTGCGTACGACCACGCATTTATCTCGACGTTCCAGCCCGACAACGCGCATTGGCATCGCGCTCCGCACAATATCTTTTTAGGTGCCGGCGTCGAACTGGGGATCATCGGCCTGGCTCTGCTGTTGCTGGCATGGTGGGGGCAATTCCGTCTGCTCTCGCACATCCCGGAAAACGACGCGCGCTTTCCGCTGCGGCTAGCGCTCGAAGGCGCGCTCGTGGGCCTCTTCGTGTGCGGCCTTTTCGCGGACATCATGATCGAGAAATACTTGTGGCTGGCGTTCATGCTCGTCGTGCTCACCCACAATACTGTGCGCGACCGCGCGGCGCCGGCCGCCGTACCAAGCGCGTAAGAGAAAAAGGCCCGCATCCGTGCGGGCCTTTTTGCGGCGTTCTGTCTTGGCGCTTAGACGAGACCCATTTTGATCGCGTGCACCGCGGCTTGCGTGCGCGCGTAGATGTTCAGTTT
>DASRDE010000345.1:0-2372 GCA_035652755.1 Vulcanimicrobiaceae bacterium
GGGTCTGCAGACGCTGCTGCGCATGCTGGCAGCGACCGTTACGTATCAGCCGGGTCAGCGCTACGTGTTGATCACCACCGCGGAACCCGTCGTCGTCAGTTTTGCCATCGGCGACACGCGATACGACGTCGGGCCCGTCTCTCAAACCGCGGCGTTCGCGCCGTTTACCGTCGGACGCCGCGTCTACGTCCCGCTGAACGAATTGCTGCAAGCGCTCGATCTCTCGCCCAAAGGCTCGGTACTCCAGCCGCAGCTCGCAGCGCTCGACGTGCAGAGCGACAACGGTTCGGCGAAGCTGGTCGCGCACGGCGCCGTTCCCCTCGATGCGCGGATCGTCTCGCAGCAAGACGACCGCGTCGTGATGTTGTTCGACGGCGTCGGAAGCACGCTGCAGCCGTCGCGTTCCATCGACTCTGGTCCGGTGCGCCGGATCGACGTGCGCGCGCAAGGGACCGTGACGCATCCGGTGACGTACGTCACGCTCTATTTGGCGCCGAACGTCTCGCACAGCGAAATCGGCACGGACGATCAGCGCGACGTCGTGATCGGTTTCGACGGTGCAGCCGCCGCGCAGCCGATCGCCGCCGCGCCGCCGCCGCAAGATCAAGCCCAGCCCGAACCGCAATCGCCCGTTACGCCCGCCGCGTCTCCCGCAGCGCCGGCCTCCCGGCTCGCCAACGTCACGTCGGTGCAGACGCAGCCGCAAAGCGACAGCTTCGTCGTGCGCATCGCCCTGGATGCGCCGGTCACGTTCGACTGGCATCGCCTGCGTCCGCCGGACAACCGCTTTTGGGTCGACCTGCACGGCGCACGCCTGACAACCGCGTCCGAGCAGCCCGGAAACCAGCTCGTTACCGGCGTTCGCGCGCACCAAGAGAATCCCGATACGGTGCGCGTCGCACTCTCGCTTGCGGATTTTCAGAACGTCGCGGTCGTGCCGGATGCCGCGGGAGTGACGATTACGGTCGCCTCGCAACTGGCAGATGAAGGCGCGCCGCGGTCGGGCAACGGTCAGACCGGTGCGAATGCCGTCGCCAATACGCAGCCGAACGCGCCGCCCGGATGGAAATTCGGTTCCGCGCCCGCGCAAAACACGTACGTGGCGGCCAATCCCCGGCTCATCGTCATCGATCCGGGCCACGGCGGCAGCGACACGGGCGCGATCCGCGGCGATCTCGTCGAGAAGAATCTCAACCTCGACATGTCCAAGCGCCTGCGCGATATTTTGGTCTCGCGCGGCTGGGACGTAATCATGACGCGCGAAGACGACCGCGACGTGTACGCCGCAAACGATACCGCACAACAAGAGCTGCAGGCGCGCGACGATATCGCCAACTCGCACGGCGCACGGCTGCTCATCAGCATGCACTCAAATAGTTTTATCAACGACGGCCCCCACGGCGCTACCGTCTACTTTTACAAAGCCTCGGACCTGGCGCTCGCGCGCGACGTCGACCGGCGCATCGCTGCGGAGGTGGGCATCTTCAACAACGGCGTGATCAAGGACAAGCTCTACATCGTCCACCACGCGAATATGCCGGCCGCCCTGGTCGAATCGGCGTTCCTCTCCAATCCGGACGATCGCGCGCTGCTGGCTTCCGCGCAGTGGCGCCAAAAATTCGCGCAGGCGATAGCCGACGGAATCGGCGACTACGCCGGCCCCGCGCCGCCCGCAACCTCCGCCGGCAATTTCTAGCAGCCGATGATCGGTTTGTTCGACTCGGGCTTGGGCGGCCTGACGGTGCTGCGGCGCTTGCGCGAAGTGCTGCCGGCGGCCGACGCGATCTATTTCGCCGACCAAGCCCACGTGCCGTACGGCGATCGCAGCGAGACCGAACTGATGGATCTCGTCCACGCCAATCTGACCTACCTGGACGAGCGCGGCGTGCAGGCGATCGCGATGGCGTGCAACACGTCATGCGCGATTGCCGATCGCTACGGCTGGCCCGCGGTCAGCGCACGCGTCCTCGATCTCATCGACTCGGCGGCGGAAGCGGTACAGCGCACGGGCCTCACCCGCATCGGCGTCATCGCGACGACCGCGACGGTGCACTCGGGCGCGTACGCGCGCCACATCGTTCGGCGCGTGCCCGAGGCCCGCGTCGTGCAAATCGCAGCGCCGGCGCTGGTTCCGATCGTCGAAGCCGGGGAGTTGGAAGGCGAACGTCCGCGCGGAGCCGTGCGCGAGGTATGCGAGCTGCTGCCCAAAGACGTCGAAGCCGTAATTTTGGCCTGCACGCACTACCCGCTGCTCGACGCGCACTTCGCGGACGTGCTCGGGCCGCAGGTGCTCCGCCTCGACCCGGCGATGGTGCAGGCCGAACGCGCTGCCGCATTGATGGCGCAGCTCGGAACCGGCGGTGGCAGCGGAA
>DASRDE010000346.1:0-4566 GCA_035652755.1 Vulcanimicrobiaceae bacterium
TCAGACCCGGCGGCAGGCGCTGTTCCTGCGGTGGTTCGGTTTTCGCGACGTCATCGTCGCGATCAACAAGCTCGACCTGGCGTCCGATCCGCGCGCGGCATTCGAAGCACGGCGCGCGGAAGTGCAAGCGTTTTTGGAGCAGACCGGGCTGCTGGCGCGGGAGATTCTTCCGATTGCCGCGCGTACGGGCGAAAACGTCGCGGCCAAGAGCGTCGCCTATAGCTGGTGGAAAGGCGGATCGTTTCTGGAGGCGCTCGACGCGCTGGAGCCGCAGCGGCCGGCGTTGGGCGCGCCGATGCGATTCATCGTGCAGGACGTGTATCGCCGCGACGGCAGCCGTCTGGTGGCGGGCCGTTTGGATGCGGGCAGCGTCGGCGTCGGCGACCGCGTGGTGTTCTGGCCTTTGCAGACGACCGCGCGCGTCAAGCGGATTGCAGACTGGCCGGGCGAGCTCGAGCGCGCGGAGGCCGGCGCGAGCGTTGCGATCGAACTCGACGAGCGCATCTTCGTCGATCGCGGCGCGATCGGAACGCTGGCCGGCGATCAGCCCGCGCTCGGGCATGCGATGCAAGCCGAGATCGTGTGGCTGGCTCAGCAGCCGTTGGAGGCGGGGACGGCGCTGCGGATGCGCCTGGGCACCCGCGAAGTTCCCGTGTCGATCCAGCGCATCGACGAAGTGCTCGATCCGGAAACAGTGGAGCCGGTGCGCAGCGATACGGTCGGGCCGGGCGACGTCGCGGTGGTCACGCTCACGGCGCACGAAATGATCGCCGCGGACCCCGACGCGTCGTCGTCGAGCATCGGGCGATTCGTACTGGTTCGCGATGCGAGCGTGGTCGCAGGCGGCCGCGTGCGATCGGTCATCGGGCGTCCGCGATCGCAAGGCGCAACCGACGTCATCGCGCAGAAATCGTCGGTCACCGCAAACGAACGCGCGCGCCGCAACGGTCACATGGGTGGCGTCTTTTGGCTCACCGGCTTGCCCCGGGCGGGCAAGTCGACGATCGCGATGGCGGTGCAGCGCATGCTGTTCGATCGCGGCCGCCAGTGCTTCGTGCTCGACGGCGAAACGCTGCGCACGGGCCTGAACGTCGATCTCGGTTTTTCGGACGACGACCGCACGGAAAACGTGCGCCGGGCCGCGTCGGTCGCGGCACTGCTCGCCGATGCCGGAAACGTCGTCCTGTGCGCGTTCATCTCGCCCTTTGCTGCCGACCGGCTGCGCGCGCGGGCCGCGTATCCCGAGCGCTTCTACGAGATCTACGTCTCGTGCGACGTGGACACGGCGGAAAAACGCGATACGGGGGGTCTTTACCGCCGCGCGCGCACGGGCGAGATCGCCCACTTCACGGGCGTTTCTTCTCCGTACGAACCGCCCGCGGATCCGGACGTCGTGCTCGACACGCCCAACGAAACGGTCGCGGAATCGGCGGCCAGGCTGATGGAGTTCGTCGAGCAGAAGATCAGGTTGTGATCTTGCGCACCAGGATCGTAAACTCGTAGATCTCGTAATCGTGCAGCAGCGCGACGTTCCGCGCATACCGCGTCTTACACAAGGCGAAGTACTTCTCTGGGTCGGCAAAATACAAGTCGGGGCGTTCGGCCATCCGGTCCGCATCGGAATATTTGGTGAGCATGTTAAAGGCGAAGCCGCGTTCGCTCAGCTCGTTCATGCGGTCCAGCGTGTCCAGGATGTAGCGCTCCCAGCGTTCGCGCCCGAAATCCATCATGCGGTTGAAGATCCCGCTCTCCACGACATACTCCGCGGGCTCGAGCGCCGAGCCGTCGTCGGTGAAGACATACGCCGTCCCCGCGTGCGCCTCGCGTGCCGCCTGCACCATCTCGCTTGAAACGTCGTATCCCGTGTACGAGAAGTCGCACGCGCGTTCGTGCAGGAAATCTGCCAGCGCGCCGTAGCCGCAGCCGTAGTCGAGGATCGAGAATCTTCCCGACGGCGGGCACACCTTCGTTATTTGGGCAAAGCGCGTGGTCTGCGCGTATTCCGAGTTCCAGTCCGCGCCCTGCGGCGTGGTACCGTGCTCGCGAACTTTGGCCGTGAACAGTTCGCCCGTCTTGCGCAGGATCTCGTCGTGGTCAGGGTTCGGCATCGATCTCGCTCTTTAGGTACTCGCGCGCCCGCTCCCCGGTGTTCAACAGCACGTCCAGCGCGGTGACGGCGTGCTCGAAAGGGCCGTGCAGCTGCGGATACTCGCGGTATCCGGCGTACGATTTGAATAGCAAGCGAATCCCCTCGCGTTCCCAGGCTCCCCGGTCCAGATAGTCGCGAGCCGCCGGTCCGGAGAGATACTCGGTTGCGCCCGCCTGCCGGCAGATCGAGATCAGCCGCTCGTTCTTCCCTTCGGCGATTTCGAATTCGGACGAGAGACGCAGCGGCGTTGCGATTCCGAACCGCTCGCACAAAGCGCGAACGAAAAGCAGGTTCACGCCGGAGAGAAAGGGCAACTGGGCAGCCCGCTCGTAGAGCGTTTGCAGCCAGGCTGCATTCTCTTGATAATGCGGAGCGCGCGCATACGCATGGTGCAGCGCGCGAAGGTGCTCGGCGCTCCAGTCGTTTCCGGCAACCCGCGTCTCGCGTACGAGCTGCGTGTATTTGCCTTTGACCTCGACCGGAATCGTGAGCCACTGCAAACCGTTCGCCGTTTTGATCCGGTTGCGGTTCCGCCAGTCGCGCCGCGTGTACTGAACGTCGTCGAAGACGATGAACTCGTCGACGGAGTCGATGAAGTCGAAGTAGCCCTTCCACGGGATATAGTTGGACTGAATGATGCCGACGCGCTTGCCCACCGCTAGAAGGCGCGGACCGCTTCGATCGCCTGCGTCTGGTCCTGCTCGCTCAGCGTGGAGAACAACGGCAGCCGGACGAGCCGGTCGCTCACGGACTCCGTGACCGGGCAATGCGCGCCCGGCGCGAGCTTGCGCCCCATCTCGGACGTATGGAGCGGCACGTAGTGAAAGACGGTATCGACGCCGCGCGCACGCATGTGGGCGATAAAGCGGCCCCGCTGCTCCAGGTCCGGCAGCAGCAGATAAAAGATGTGCGCGGGATGTTCGCAGTTTGCCGGCACCGTCGGAAGTTGCACGCCCCGCTGCCGCGCCCAATCCGCAAGTTCCCGCGCATACCGTTGCCAGATGCGCAGGCGCGCGTCTTGGATGTGCCCGGCGGCCTCGAACTGTGCGAGCAAGAACGCGGCCAGAATCTCGGACGGCAGGTAACTGGAGCCTGCGTCGACCCAGGTGTACTTGTCGACCTGACCCCGGAAGAAGCGGGCGCGGTTCGTCCCTTTCTCGCGAACGATCTCCGCGGCTTCGATGTACTGCGGATCGTTGATCAGCAGCGCTCCGCCTTCGCCGCACGTCACGTTCTTGGTTTCGTGAAAGCTTTGGGTCGCGAGCGCACCGAAACTGCCCAGCGGTCGTCCCGCGTAGGTCGCGAAGAGGCCGTGCGCGTTGTCCTCGATTAAGGGAATGCCGCGGCGCTGGGCGATCGCGCAGATGGCGTCCATCTCGCAGGCGACGCCGGCGTAATGCACGACGACGATGGCCTTCGTGCGGGGCGTAATCGCCGCTTCCACGAGGCGCTCGTCGATGTTGAGCGTGTCGGGCCGGATGTCGACGAAAACGGGCACGGCACCGCGAAGCACGTAAGCGTTGGCAGTCGACACGAAGGTAAAAGACGGCATGATCACTTCGTCGCCGGGCTGCAGGCGAAGCAGGTGGGCCGTCATCTCGAGCGCATGGGTGCAGTTCGTGGTCAGGAGCGCGCGCGCCGCGCCGGTCTGCCGCTGCAGAAATTCGTCACAAGCGCGGGTGAACGCACCATCGCCCGCGATATGCATATTGTCGAGTGCCTCGGTGATGTACGCCAGCTCGTTCCCCGCGAGCGATGCTTTATTGAACGGGATCAATGTTGGGACGCGACGAGTTGCGCGGCGCGGAACAAGCTTTCGAATTGCCCTGCGTCCGTCCACCATCCGTCGAGAATATCGTAGAAAAGGTCGCCCTCTTTGATATAGGCGTTGTTCACGTCCGTAATCTCGAGTTCGCCCCGTGCGGAAGGTTTGAGCCGGCGGCAAAAATCGAAGACGCGGCGGTCGTACATGTAGATGCCGGTAACCGCGTAGCGGCTCTTGGGCTGCTCGGGCTTTTCCTCGATGCGCACGATGCGATCGCCGTCCAGCTGCGGACAGCCGAAGCGCTCGGGGTCGCTCACTTCCTTCAAGAGCAGACGCGCTCCGGAATCCTGTTCTTGAAATTTTCGAAGGTACGGCGTGATGTCGTCCTGCACGATGTTGTCGCCCAAGATGACCACCATGCGCTGGCCTTCGACGAAATGCTCGCAAAGTTTGAGCGCGTCGGCTATGCCGCCCTCACCCTCTTGATACGTGTAATAGATGTCCTTGAGCCCGAACTCCCGGCCGTTTCCGAGCAGCCGCAGGAAATCGCCCGCGGAGTTTCCTCCGGTGACGATCATGATTTCCTTGATTCCGGCCCGGCACAGCGTTTCGATCGGATAGTAGATCATCGGCTTGTCGTAGATCGGCAGCA
>DASRDE010000347.1:0-3411 GCA_035652755.1 Vulcanimicrobiaceae bacterium
AAAAGCGACCGAACGGATCTTCCTTCCGCTGCTGCAGATGGTCGTGCCCGAAATCGTCGACATGAACCTGCCCGTCGAGGGAGGCTTTCACAATCTGGCGTTGGTCTCGATTCGAAAATCGTATCCCGGACATGCCAAGAAAGTGATGAACGCGCTGTGGGGATTGGGCCACATGATGATGCTCACGCGCGTGCTGGTCGTCGTCGATGCGGACGTCGACGTGCACGACGTACGCGCGGTTGCGTGGTTCGTTCTCAATAATCTGGACGCGGAGCACGATCTCGTGATGATGCCCGGACCGGTGGACGATCTCGATCACGCGTCGTACACGCCCGCGCTCGGCGTCAAGATCGGCGTGGACGCAACGCGTAAAACGCCGGCCGAAGGCTACACCCGCGAATGGCCGCCGGAGATGATTATGGATCCGGCCACGCGCGAACGCGTCACGCAGCGATGGAAAGCCTACGGCTTGGATCGCGTCGAGCGATCGCTGCGAACGGACTCCTGGTCGGGACAAGGGCCGGCGGCCCTCGAGCGCTTGCTGAAGAACCCGTGAGCGCTGCGGCACGGACGTTCTTGCGGGAGATCCGCATCGAACACACGCTGTTCGCGCTTCCGTTTGCGTATACGGGCGCGATCTTTGCCGCCAAAGGGCTCCCGGAATGGCGCGCGGTGCTGTGGATCACGCTCGCGGTCCTGGGAGCGCGCACCGCTGCGATGGCCGCCAACCGCTATTTCGATCGCGACATCGACGCACGCAATCCGCGCACCGCGCGCCGAGCTTTGGCAAGCGGGACCATGCCGCCGGGCATCATGCTGTGGGCCTGCGCGGCCGGGATCGCGCTGCTCGTCGTTTCCGCATGGCAACTCAATCCGCTGTGCGTCAAGCTGTTGCCGATCGCCGCGCTCGGAATTCTGACCTATCCGCTCTGCAAGCGTTTCACGTGGCTGACGCACTTCGTGCTCGGCGCCGTCGACGGACTCGCGCCGCTCGGCGCCTATATCGGCATCACCGGAACCGTTTCGCCCGCGGCACTGCTGCTTTTTGCGGCGGTTACGGTGTGGGTCGCGGGGTTCGACGTCTTTTATGCGCTGATGGACCTGCCGGTCGATCGCGCCCAAGGAATCCGATCGCTTCCGGCCCGGTTCGGCGAACGCACCGCCTACGTGCTTCCGCTGCTGCTGCACGGCGTGATGGGCGTGCTGCTCGCCTTTGCTGGATGGGCCGCGGGCGCGCACGGGCTTTACGCGGCGGGAGTCGCGGCCGCCTTTGCCCTGACCGCGTACGAGCAGCGGGCAGCGTCCCGTTCGGAGAACGTCTTTGCGCTCAACGAGCGGGTCTTTACAGCCAACATGGCATTCTCGGTCGTCTTTATGCTAACGTCCCTTGCCGGCTTCACGTTGAGGTAAAGCAGATGAAACGCGGTGCATTTCTCTCGGCCGGCCTGGCGGCCGCAGCATTGGCCCCGCAGTCGGCGCGCGCGCAGCTGCGCGGATTCCAGCAGCGCCTCACGATCGGCATCAATGCGCCGCTGTCGGGCAGCGCGCAAGACGCCGGAGCGCAATTGACCGCCGGCGTTCAGGCGGCGATCGATTTTGCCAATCAGTACACGCCGATGGTGACCAGCGCATTTGCGCTGCGCCTGTTCGACACCGCCGGCGATTTCGCGCAGCTGGTCAACAACGTGCAGTTCGCCGCAGGCGATCCGTCCGTCGTCGCCTTAATCACGGTCGGCGCGCCCGCCGCAATCGAACGCGCGCTTCCGGCGTACGCAAACGCACAGATGCCGCTGATCGTCCCGGCCTCGACTGCCGATGCACTCACCGCGCGCGGCTACCGCCTGATCTGGCGCCTTCCCACGCGCGACACGCTCGAAGGGCAGATGTTCGCACGCTTCATCGGTTCGCGCGCGCGGCCGAAATTCGGCCTGGCCGTCTCACAAACGGGTGTCTACGGCGGCGACGTCATGAACGGATTTACCGCCGCCGCACGGGGCGCGAAATTCAAGGCGGACGGATACTTTTTTCCGAGCGATAGCCCGAATTACCGCGCGGCGGCAAAAACGATCGCCGGCTTGGGCCCGGATTTGGTCTACCTGTGCGGCTCCGTCGGCGGCCTGGGCCCGCTCATTCCGGCGCTTCACGACGCGGGATACACCGGAAAGCTCGGCGCGTGCGAGGCGTTCTACGACGGTGCAACGCTCAAGGAGTATGCCGGCGCCTTCGACGGCGGTTACATTTCGACGTCGTTCCCGCCGCTGGACCGCAACCTGAACGCAAGCCAGGAGTTGATGAACCTGCGCACGCGGGCGAATATTAGCATCTTGACCGCGTTTGCTTATGCATCCGCGCAGATCGTGATGAGTGCGGTGCGGCGCACGGGTGCGACCAACCGGTTAGCGGCGATGTCTGCGCTGCAGGCCCCGTCGACGTACAACACGATTCTGGGACAGTTTTACTTTGCCCCCACGGGCGACCCGGTCGATCCGAACCTGTATTTCTACACGATCGACCGCGGCGCGTTCCGTTTTGCCGCCTCGTCACACCCCGGCGTGTTTCTGTGAACCGGTGAGATGATGCGGGACGGCGTGCGGCGCTCGCACCGAAGACGGCTCGTCGCCTTCCTCGAGCATCAGGACGAAACGCAGTCTCCAAGCGCCCAGCGCGATCGTGAAGTTGGTACCCAAGAGTTCCATCCGAGTCAGGCCTCCACGCGGCGCCACTGCAGCACCGCAGCTACGAGATACAAGATGCCCAAGGTGCAAAGGGCCAAGAATGCTTCCGCTGCCGTGGCAACCACGCCGTTTCGAACCAGGCCGCCGTCGCTGAACGACGCGTAAGCTAACGGATCGAGGTACGCCAGCGTCTGCGCTACTGCGTGCACGGCGATGCCGATCGTACTTTGCGCCCCGTTCGTCGCGTGAGCGACGGCGAGAATCACGATCGCAGCGACCCAGCTCAAACCGATGACCAAGCCGGGACCTTGCTTGGCACTTGCGCTGAGCGTGGTCAGCAGCGCGTACCACGCGAGGGGCGCGGCCAATGCGATACCTGCAATGAGCGCCGATCCCAAAACGATCTGCGGGATGACGAAGAGCAGCGCGCAGAGCAGCACGACCACGACCGTTGCGCACTGCGCGAGCACGATCGAGAGCGAATCCACTCCAATTGCCGCCCAGGCGTACTGCGAACGCGACACCGGTTTGGTCCAGGTGAGTTCCAAGTGCCCCGCGTTCTCCTTGGCCAGGGGCGCCGCGAGCAGCGTCGCGGTCACCAAACCGACGATCATGGAAAACGCCATCAGCGCGGAAATATCGAACTTGTCTTCGCCGCCCGAATAGGTGATCGTCGCTTTTACCATCTTTCCGGACTCGGTCACCTTCTCGCGCTCGCTGCCCATAGACAGCAACT
>DASRDE010000348.1:0-3823 GCA_035652755.1 Vulcanimicrobiaceae bacterium
GATAACCTGTGTTATCGTGAGCAATCGTGTCATTGTGAGCAACTCTGTCATCCTGAGCGGAGCTACGCCGCGCAGTGCGCGGCCTACGCAGTCGAAGGACGCGCGCGCCACATGACCCCACTGGCAAGAGCAGCGCAGACGCTGCTGATCATCGTCCTCTCGCTGGTGCTGCTGGTGGCGTTCGTCGATTTTATCGGACGCGTCCACACGGTAGCCACGGTGGCCATCGGCGCGATCTTTCTGTGCTACGCGATCTACCCGGCGGTGCGCCGCTTGCAGGCGCGCTTTCCGCTCTGGTTATCGATCCTGGTCGTGTACGTCGGCTTTTTAGCCTGCGTCGCGATCGTGCTGGCGTTTGCGGTTCCGGCGATCGTCTACGAGGTGCGGCAGTTCTCGCAGGACGCGCCCGCGCTCGCGCACAGCGTGCAGCTCTGGATCGCGGATCCGAGAAACCCGGTCCTCGCCCATCTGCCCCCGCAAACGCGCGATCAGCTGCTCCAAATTCCGGCGCAAATCGGCGCCTTCGTCAGCCGCGACGGCGCGGCTGCCGCGACCAACGTCCTCCACGTCCTGGTCTCCACGGTCTCGGTGCTTGCGCTGTTCGTAATCATTCCGGTGGTGGCGATCTACATGCTGCTCGACACCGCCGGCATGTACCGCTCCTTCATGGCGATGATTCCGGAACGCGCGCGTCCGCGCGCGGCCAAGATCCTCCGCGAAATCGACGACGTCATGGGCGGCTTCATCCGCGGCCAGCTGCTCGTCGCGGCAATCGTCGGCGTGCTCATCGTGGCGATGCTCGCACTGCTGCACGTGCGCTACGCGGTCGCGATCGGCGTTACCGCCGGCCTGCTCGAGATCATCCCCTACGTCGGCGCGGTTGCCGGCGCCATCCCGGCACTCGCGATCGCGCTCATCACGAACGGCCCGGTAAACGCGTCCCTCGTTCTCCTCGGCTTCATCGTGATCAATCAGCTGGAAGGCCACGTCATCTCGCCGCTCGTCGTCAGCGGCAAAGTCGGCCTTTCCCCGCTCGCGATCGTCCTCGCGTTGCTCACTGGTGGCGAGCTCTTCGGCCTTCCCGGCCTATTTCTCGCGGTCCCGGTTGCGGGAATCATCCGCGTCCTAATTGTTAACCTCGTTATGTCGTCGTGAACAACCCCGTGTCATCCAGAGCGGAGCCTACGGCACGCGAACGCGTGCCATAGCGCAGTCGAAGGACTCCCCGTGTCATCCAGAGCGGAGCCTAAGGCGCGCGAATGCGTGCCATAGCGCAGTCGAAGGACGGCCGAGATCGCAGCCTAGCTAATGTTTGAAAAAAATCGCGAGCATGGTGGTGACCCACGTGACCAGAATGAGCGACGTGAGCCGCCACTGCAGCGCGTCCATCTTGAACTCCAGGCGCCCGATTCGGTCCTCGACCTGTCCGAAACGCGCGTCGACCTGCGCGAAACGCGCGTCGATCTGCACGAAGCGGGCGTCGATCTGCACGAAGCGGCCGTCGATTTGCGCGAAACGTGCGTCGACCTGCGCGAAACGCGCATCCATGGTCGCAAGCAGATCGCCTAAGCGCTTGTCGATCTGCTCGTAGGCGCCTTCCAAGCGGGCCAGGCGGTTTCCAAAGGGGCCGGGGGCGCTCATCATGGCGATTCTATCACGCGTTCGCGGCGGCCGGAAACGGCGGCCCCGCGCGGTGCAAACCTAGCCGCCCGGGCAGGGTCCAAGGATTAACACCGTGCTCGACGCTTTCCATCCCTTACTGCGCGACTGGTTCCGCTCGCGCGGCTGGGAGCCGACGCAGCCGCAACTGGCAGGCTGGCCGCTCATTCGGGCAGGCCAAGACGTGCTGCTCTGCGCCCCCACGGGCTCCGGTAAAACGCTGGCCGCGTTTTCGATGTGCCTGGACGACCTCGTGCGCCGGGCCGAGCGCGGTGAGTTGCCCGACGCCACCCTTGCCGTCTACGTCTCGCCGCTAAAAGCGCTGACCAACGACGTCCAAAAGAACCTCGAAATCCCGCTCGGCGAAATCAACGCCTTGGCAGCCGAGCGCGGAATCGGTCTGCAGACCATTCGAACGGCGGTGCGCACCGGCGACACGATGCAGTCCGAGCGCGCGAAGATGCTGCGCAAACCGCCGCACGTGCTGGTTACGACGCCCGAGTCGCTCTTTATTCTCCTCACCGCGGAACGCTCGCGCGAGCTGTTCCGCAGCGTGCACACGATCGTCGTCGACGAAATTCACGCCATGGCCGACGACAAACGCGGCTCGCACCTGGCCCTGACGCTCGCGCGCCTGGATCATCTGGTGCAGAGCAGCGGATGCCCCAAGCCGCAGCGCATCGGCCTGTCGGCAACGGTTCGTCCGCTCGAAGACGTCGCCGAGTTTCTCAGCCCCACGGCGCAGGTGATCGACGTCGGCAGCCGCCGCGACATGACGATCGCCATCGAAATTCCCAGCGACGAACTCGGCCCGGTCGCCAGCAAAGAGATGTGGTCGGAAATCTACGACCGCGTCGCCGATCATATTCGCGCAAACCGCACGACCCTCGTCTTCGTGGGAACGCGCCGCATGAGCGAACGCGCCGCCTTCGCGCTGACCGAACGCCTGGGCGAAGGCATCGTGCTGCCGCACCACGGCAGCCTCTCGCGCGAAGCGCGCTTTGAAGCTGAACACAAACTCAAAAACGGCGAGTTGCGTGCGGTCGTCGCCACCGCGTCGCTCGAGCTCGGCATCGACATCGGCACGATCGATCTCGTCGTGCAGCTCGGCTCCCCTCGCTCGATTTCGGTCGCGCTGCAGCGCATCGGGCGCTCGGGCCACTGGGTCGGCGCCAAACCGCACGGGCGCATCTTCGCCACCACTCGCGATGAATTGATCGAATGTGCCGCGCTCGTGCGCTCGCTGCGATCCGGAACGATGGACGCGCTCACCATCCCGACCGCCCCGCTCGACATTCTCGCGCAGCAAATCGTGGCCGCAACCGCAGGCGAAGAGTGGACGGTCGACGATCTCTTCGCTCTCGCGCGCGCAGCCTATCCGTACCGCGATCTCTCGCGCAAAGATTTCGATGAAGTGCTCGACATGCTCGCCGACGGCGTCGCGCACTCGCGCGGGCGCAGCGGGGCGTATCTGCACTACGATCGCGTCAACGGCCGGGTGCGCGGACGGCGCGGAGCGCGCATCGCCGCAATCACCTCGGGCGGCGCGATTCCCGACACGGCCAACTACAACGTCGTCGCCGAGCCCGAAGGGCATCTGGTCGGGACGCTCGATGAAGATTTCGCCGTCGAAAGTTTGGCCGGCGACATCTTTCTGTTGGGCACCAATTCCTGGCGCATTCGCCGCGTCGAACCCGGCACGGTGCGCGTGGAAGATGCCCACGGCGCAGCGCCCACGATTCCGTTCTGGAACGGCGAGGCGCCCGGGCGCACGATCGAGCTCTCGCGCGAAGTCGCCGCCGTGCGCGAAGCGATCGACCAACGCAGCGACGCCGATGCGCAACAGTTTCTCATCGACGAGTGCGGCCTCGACGAAGGCGGCGCGATTCAAGCCGTGGCGTACGTGCGCGCCGGCAAGAAGATCCTCGGCACCGTCCCGACCGACCGCACGATCGTCGCCGAACGCTTCTTCGATGAGGGCGGCGGCATGCAGCTCATCCTGCACACGCCGTTCGGTGCACGGATCAACCGCGCTTGGGGACTCTCGCTGCGCAAGAAGTTCTGCCGCTCGTTCAATCTGGAATTGCAAGCTGCGGCGACCGACAACGGCCTGGTGCTCTCGCTGACCGATCAGCACGCGTTCCCGCTCGACGTGGTCTTCGAG
>DASRDE010000349.1:0-32400 GCA_035652755.1 Vulcanimicrobiaceae bacterium
AGGTGTTACTGGAACATGACGCCGGGATCTTCGGTACGCCGCCGGAAGCGGCCGTCGTCGAAGGCCGCGGTTTTGGCAACGTAAATCTTCGCGTTGGCCTCGTCGAACGTGATCACGAAGTTCTTGAGCACGCCCATGCCGATATTGCCTGCGTCGAAGCGATCCGCAAAAGCGCCGCGATCGCTCATCATGATGCTCGCGTAGCGGTTGTAAAAGTTGAACGGCCCGAATTCCAACTCGTCGACGTAGCCGAACGCGGCGCGCGCCGAACCGCCGACGCCGTAGTTGTTTGCCGGACGCTCGCGGTCTTCCAGCGGAACCACGTACGGATGGGATGCCATGAACGGCGAGTACAGCAGCATCTCGGTACTGTTCCCCGTGTCGACCACGAAGGTGCCGTCGACGCGGTTGACGCTTCCGGGCATCTCGATCAGGCCGCGATCGTTGTCGATGTCGATCGCCGCGCCCGACGCCTTGAGCGAACCGGGCTTGCCGAACGTCATGGTGCGCGAGACCGGATCGATCGTCACTTCGGCCGACGCAAAGAATGGATACCCCAGCACGCCGTCCGCACCGCCCGTCGCCGCGCTCAGATCGAGCACCGAGACGGAACGTACGGGCACGTCGACGCCGCCGATCTGCAATGCATCCAGCTGCGCAAAGCCCAAGCCGCCGGTGCGGCTCGCGCCCGCAACCTCCAGGCGGCCCGCCGCGTTCAAATGCTGCTCGCGCGCAACCTGCGAGTCGAGCGCGATCATCTGCGCGCCCGTATCGAGCAAAAACGTGTACTCCCTGCCTCCCACTCGAACGGGAACGTAGAGGTGCCCTTGCTCCTCACGCAGCGGGACCGTCACCGGTTTATCCGTCTGAACGACCGTCGAAGCCGGAAGGGCAAAGACCGACGGCGATATTGCGCCGTCGACGACGACGCGCCGGGTGTAGTGCGACACGTCATACGCGCGATCGCCGTTGGAGTCGACCTCTCGCGCGGCGACCAGCGCGCCGTGAAAGGCCGCATATCCGTAGTAATCTTCGGTCGCGATTCCGTCGTCCTGATCGTACGCGATCCGATCGATCATCCAGGTGCGGTCGTCGACGTACACGGTCTCGCGCTGCCCTTGCGGCGGGTCGACTTCGATGGCGTATGCGGAACGCTCCGGGTCCAGCTGCTGTTTGCCGACGAGCTTATCGTACTGCGGCTGCGAAACGAACCCGCCGTTCTCAATGAAATCCTGGGTGCGCTGATGGCGTGCCAGCACGCCGCGCAGTTCGCGGACGTTCCCGGTCTCGTTCACGACGTAGGTTCGGTCGCCCAGGCGGATGATGCGGACGACGTGCGAAGCCAGTTCGTCGTCTTCGCGCGAGTTCGCTCCGCTGGTCCAATGATGGAAGGCGCCGATGAGATCGCCGCCGACGATCGAGCCGGCAATTTCAATCGACTTGACCGCGCGAAGATGCATCGCCGCAAGCGCGGACTGGCGCGCCTGCAAGACGGTATCGAGTTCGGGAAGAGCGGCGGAGGGCGCGGAGTTCGGAGATGCGGCGACGCTCGTCAAAGCGACGGCGGCGGCCGCAACGAGCAGGCTACTGCGCTTTGTACTTGCGGTAGCTTTCGAGCACGTTTTGAACGTAGGACTGCGTTTCGGCATAAGGCGGAACGCCGCCATACTTCTCTACGGCCTGCGGTCCAGCATTGTAGGCGGCGACGGCGAGCTGCGTGTCACCGTGAAAGCGGTCGAGCAAGCCCCGAATATATCTGGTCCCCGCCCACACGTTCTGTGCCGGATCGTACGCATTCGTAATGCCCATGTCCGCGGCCGTTCCCGGTTCGAGCTGCATCAAGCCTTGCGCTCCGGTCCTGGACGTCGCGGCAGCATCGAAGCCCGATTCGTTCGCGATGATCGCCTTGACGAGCGCGGGATCGACTTGCCACGTACCCGCGTTAGCGTCGACGAGGCGCTCGATCTGTGCCGGAGGTACGATGGCCGGGACTTGCGCGCCCGATTCTTGCGCAAGCGCGGTTTGCGCCGGTGCGCCGCTCGAATTCATCGCCGAAGCAAGCGCGTCGGAGAACGACGGCGCCGGCTGCGCGGGGGCCGGGTCGATGCGCTGGGCGATCTCGGCGATGCGCGCGGTCACTGCGGCAAGGTCGGCGGTAATGTCCATGGCGTTCACCTCACTCTATCGGCAAGAGCGTGCAAGGACGCGAGCGTGGCCGCCGGCGGGCTCGGGCCATCGTCCTGGCGCAGAAAATCCCGTATTGCCGGCTCGGCGGCGACGGCCCGGCGGGCGGCGGAATCGGCGGGCTCGATGCCGGCGTCCCGAGCGTCGCTCGTCCGGCCGAGCAATGCAAGTGCGCTGCGAAGCGCGGCCGCGTCGCTCGCGTGTGCCGCCGAGGCAACTGCCGGCATCGTTCGGCTGGCGCTGGCGCAGACGTCGATCGCCGGGTACTGCCCAGCGTGTGCTAATGCGGAGTTCAGCTCGATGTGTCCGTCGAGCAGCGAGCGCGCCGCCTCGCTGACCGGATCGCGCTCGTCGCCGTCGCTGAGCACCGTCGCTATGAGCGTCACCGAACCGGTCCGGGTATTTCCGGCGCTTTCGGTCAGCGCCGCCAGGCGGCCGAAAATCGACGGAGCGTAGCCGCCGCGGCCGACCGCTTCGGACGAGGCTGCGCTCACTTCGCGCAGAGCGTACGCATATCGCGCAAGGCTGTCTATGACCAGGAGCACGTGCAAACCCAGCGATGCCAGGGCCTGGGCCTGCGCGGCAGCAGCGTGCGCGGCGGCGACCCTTTCGGCGGCGGGGCGATCGGCGGTCGCGCAAATGAGCGCCGCGCGATCGTGGATGTTGCGCATCCATTCGTGCGCCTCGCGGCCGCGTTCGCCGATCAAACCGAAGACGATCGCGTCGGTTCGAGCATGCGCGAGCAGCATCGCGAGCAGCGTGGATTTTCCGGCGCCCGGCGCACCTAAGATGCCGACGCGCGCTCCTCGTCCGATGGTCAGCAAGCCGTCGATGCTGCGCACGCCGGTCCACAGCGGCACGTCGATGGTTCGCCGCTCCGCCGGCGCGATCGAGCGGATGACCGGCTCACGCGCGAGGCCGCGAAGAGCGCCGCCTCCGTCGAGCGCAGAGCCTGCAGCATCGATTGCCCGGCCCAGCAACGCAGTGCCGAGCGGAAGGCGCGCCGCCGGCGCGGACGGACTGCCGCGGCCCGAAACGATCACGTGCACGCTTCGAGTACCCCTTGGAGACGAACGCCAAGCGATGCGTCGACGATACCGTTTCGCAGTTCGAGGACGGCATCGCCGCGATGCAGCCCGCGATCGCCTGCGATTGGAATGCCGCAATCGACAAGGTGCGCTTCGTCGGGATGAACGCGTATGCGTACTGGGTGTTCGTCCATGAAGCGCGCCGCCAGGCGTTTGGCGATCGCGGCGACGTCGGCGGGCGACGTCTGCAATTCACGTGCGAGGACGTCGGACGCGATGTCGGCACGCAGCGCGGCTAAGCCCTGCTCCAGCAGTTCGTTCAAGCGCGCGTGAAAGAGGCGCATCTCGCGCAAGAGATCCGCAAGACTTGACTGCGCGTCGAGTGCATCCGCGAGAGCGGCGCCGCATTCGATCGCCTCGTCTTCATTCGCTGGCGATTCGAGGGGCGCACCATCGTCGCGCAGCAGCGACGCGAGCGAACGGAACGTGCTAGGCGCGGACAACGAATCGCTCCGGATCGCCCAGCAGCGGCGAAGCCGGACGGTGCATCCTGCGGATGATGGCGGCTCGTTCGGATTCGGGATAGAGTTCGAGCACCGCAGCGGCAGTCGCGGCCGGCAACGCGCTGATAATTGCCGCGGCCGTATGCGGGGGCTCGTGCGCGAGCGATGCCCGAACGCTGGCGGGCGCCAAGCGGGGCGCAGCTGCGGCAGTTCGCGCCACCGTCATCCGGTCCAACGCGTGAGCCGCGATCGCCGCGATGGGCGGCACGCCGATGCGAACCGCAGCGACGAGCGCGGCGGCAAACGCCAGCGCGGGTAACAGCGGTACGATCGCTCCGTACGCGAGCCACCACGCATCCTTTCGGGGCGTCAGTTCGCGCGAAAAAGGCATTGCCGCGACTTGCAGCAGATCTCCGCGGGCCGGGTCGATGCCGATGGTCGCGGCGGCAAGCGTTTTCACTTGCTCGACGTCGGCGATTCGCTGGGCATCCAAAAAGACTGCCGCCGTGATGCGCGCGATGCGGCCGGCCTGCGCCGACGACGACGTCTCGCGGGTTTCACTTCCGCGATCGACTTCTTGACTGCTGCGGTCGTATCGCTTGCCCGCGCCGTCGTACCGCTCGGCCTGCGTTGTGGAGGCAATGGGTATTGCAGAGAGCGGCGCACGCCTGACGTCCTTGCTCTCGACCGAACGCGGGTCGTACTCCACGTGCACGCGCACGATTGCGGAACCCGCGCCCAGCGCGCCGTCGAGCGCGCTTTGCAGGGAGCTCTGCAGTTCGGCGGACGCGCTCTGCGGTGCGCCGCGATCGAGTGCCTGTCCGCGATCGTCGATGATCGTGACGTTGCGCGCCTCCAATCCCGCAACGCTCGCGGCGACGAACGCGCGGATGCCGTCGACGGCCTCGGACGACAGCCCCGGGCCCGCGGTGGTGATGCGGACGCTCGCGCTGGCCGCATGCGAAGAATCGCCCGCAAAAAATCCGTCTTTCGCCGGTGCGATAATGACCCGCGCTTCCTGGATCCCGTCGACGCCGCGAAGCGCCAATTCGATGTCGCCGGCCAACCCGTCGCGCGTTTGCGCATCGATGACGGCTTGCGGTGTTAGGGCGCCGACTTTGCCGAGCACGTCGCCCGTTCCGTCGACGTGCCCGTGCGGCACGCCGGCAAGGGAGAGGCGCAGCAGCAATTCGCTGCGATGTTTTGAATCGACGAGCACGTTGTCTGCAGTCGGCGTAAAGGCCACGTTCCAGGCGGCGAGCCGATCCTGAACTTCGGCGACCTGCTCGGGATGCAACGGTGCGGCATACAGCGCGGAACGCTGAGGATGCGCGAAGATTTCGGCTGCTGCGACGATAACGACCGCGCACGCGAATCCGGCGCAGATGAACCGGCGCGCGGTCGACGGCAGGTCGTTCCAGCGGCGCAGGAGAGCGGCTGCGTCCATCTCAGATCTGCATGTTCAGCAGCGTTTGCAGAGCGCCGGCGGCACGCTGGGCGGCTGCAGCTGCAACCGAGAGCGCGACGTCTGCGCGCGCGCGCTCGTAGACCGCGGTCTGCAAATCGCCTTTGCCGTCGGCGAACGCGTTTTCGGCGTTGTCCGCACGGCCGAAGAGTGCTCCGAGCGCATCGAGCGCCTGCGAGAATCCCGCGGCGTTTGCGTGGCTTTGCACGGGCGACGACGCGGCGTCGGGTATCAGCGGTTCAACCCTCATAGGCGGCCCATGTCGATCGTGCGCTCCGCCAGCCGTTTGCCAAGCTCGAAGACGGAGGCATTCGCTTCGTATGCGCGGGAGGCGTTCAGCACTGCAACCATCTCGGTGAGTGCGTCCCCGCTCGAACCGCGCTGCAGGTGGCTGCCGGTCACGGTAACGCCGGGCGAGTTGCCGTCTGCCGCGATCAGTTGAAACTCGGGCACGAGGCGCTCGTAAGAGCCTTTCGGTCCCGCTGCTTGCGCGGCCGCGACATTTCGCGCCTCAATATCGAGCACGGCCCGCTGTGCGTCCATTCCGCCGGCGGCCGTCTTTAGAAGAGGGAAGGCGTCCATGTCAGCGCGCCGCCGTCTTAATTTCGGCTAAGCGCGCGTGCGCCGCGGCCAAGAGTGCTTCGGTGAACACCGCTTCGCGCGCGGTTTGCGCCATCGCGGCATCGGTTTGCGATGTGCCGTACGGCGTTTGCGCGCGGGAGGTCGAATCCGCAGCGTACCGCAGACGGCCGGCGGCGTTTTGAAGCGAGTTCATCAGGTGCTGTGCGACGTCGAACATGTCCGCACAGTAGCGGCGCGGCGTTGCCGCGGTGTTACGCGCCGGCGATCACTTCGCGACCGGAAGCCCGTCGCGATCGAGCGGAATCCCGGCCAGCAGGCGGGTGACCTCGTTGTAGTTTTCCACGCCGGAGGCAACGTGGTTGCTCTTCAAATAGCTGTTGTAGACTCGCCAGGAGAACCGCGAGAGATTCAAATTCAGGAAATGGGCGTTACGCGCCCGGATCGCGGCGAAATCGGCCCAAACCAGAGGAACGAAAAGGCGGTGAGGGTAGGCTTTGAGCGGCGGCAGGTAGAGAAAAAGCTCCAGCCATCCCGAATATTGCACTACCGGGTCGCGGCTGCGCAGGCACGACAGCGCCGCGATGTAATTGGCCTCGTCCTCGCGGTTGTAGCCTGCGGCGTGACTCCATTCGTGCGCCTGCGCGAACGGCCGCTCGAACCAGATGAGGTCGGGCGCGAGCTGCGTCTCGAGCGTGAACGGATTGGTGAACCCGCTCGTGCCCGATCGGTCCATGAACCATCCGGCGACGGCCGGTTTGGCAGGCTCGACGCGGGGCGTCCAGCGATCGCCCAAGCGCTGCACCACCGGAGTCCATGCGTTGCGAAGATCCTCGACGTCGAACGCATCGCCCCGGTGAAGCGAATGCGCGATCCCCGCCAGCCGGTTCATCTGCGCTATCGCCCGTTCTCGCAATGCGCCGGTCGTTTTTTTATCGACGCGCGCGGCATCGAAGGCGGCGCGCGTCTCCAGCGCAGCCCTGTCGTACCCGTATCCCCATCCGGCGTAAAACCACAGGGAATACGCGCCGGCAAGAGCCGCCGCACCGAGCAACGCTCGCCAAAACGGCCGCACGAAAACAAATGTGCCGATCAGGCCGAGCACGCCCGCGGCGATGACCAGATCCCCGAGCGCAAACGGCAGAGCGGACGTGAACGAGGACCAAAAATGCTGCCAGTGGGGGTAGTATCCGTTGCTGAAAACGCTTTCGACCCATTCGGGGCCCGGACGCCACAGCGCAGCGGCAGCCCCGAGCACGATCGACACTGCGTCCAGCGGAACGGTCGAGGACAAAAAAGAGCCGCGTCGGAGCGCGACTCTTTTCCGCGGCCTCATCGCGATACGATTAGCGCTTGCTGAACTGGAAGCGCTTGCGGGCGCGCTTGCGTCCGTACTTCTTCGACTCTTTTTCACGCGGATCGCGCGTGAGCAGGCCGGCTTTACGGAGCACTTCGCGCAGCGATTCGTCCATTGCGATGAGCGCGCGCGCAATACCGTGCCGCACCGCTCCCGCTTGACCGGCGATGCCGCCGCCTTCCGTTTTCACGTCGATGTCGAAACGCGACGCGCTTTGGGTGGCGTCGAGCGGCTGTCTGACGATCTGCTGCAGCGTCTGCCGCGGAAAGTACTCGTCGATGGGACGCTTGTTGATCGTGATCACGCCTTGACCGAGCGAGATCTTCACTCGCGCGATGGAGCGTTTGCGCCGTCCGGTCCCCTGAAAGTTTTCGTTCACGTGTACTCCTACGCCAGCGGCTTGGGCTGCTGCGCTTCGTGCGGATGCGCGGCGCCGTTATAGACTTTGAGACGATTCAACTGCACGTTGCGCATGCGGTTGGTGGGCAGCATGCCGCGAACCGCGCGTTCGATCAAGCGCTCGGGGTGCTTCTCTTTTACCTGACGCGCCGTCTCGATCTTGAGACCGCCCGGAAAGCCGCTGTGGCGGTAATAGACCTTGTTGTCCCACTTCTTGCCGCCCAGTTCGATTTTCTCGGCGTTGATCACGACGACGTGGTCGCCGTCGTCGATGTGCGGCGTCCACGTGGCCTTGTGCTTGCCGGAGAGCGCGCGGGCAATGCGCACGGCCAGGGTCCCCAAGCGCTGCCCGGCGGCATCGACGATGTACCAGTCGTGCTTGGTCTCCGCGGTCTTCTGTTGGTAGGTCCGCATAACCCGGGTAGTCTACGGGAAAATAACCCGCCGCGTCAAGGGGAATCGTGCGGGAAGTTATTTGACATTTAGTTGAGTATTCAAGTAATATTCCCCAGATGCTCACGGATAATGCCGCTTTGGCCTTGGGACTGTGGCGTACCGACGCCCTCATCCGCCGCCGCCTCGAGGGACCGCTGGGAGGCGGTCACGGCATCGGCTACACCGATTTCATCATTTTGTCCGAGCTCGCGTCCGTCGTCGGGGGCCGTCTTCGGCCGGTCGATTTGGCCAACCGCCTGCAGCTCACCGCTTCCGGGGTTACGCGCGCCGTTCTTCCGCTGGCGAAAATCGGGCTCGTGGCGCGCGAGGCGCACGACCGCGACGCACGCGCGAGCTATGTTTCGATCACGCCGGCAGGTCGAACCCGCGTCGAAGAAGCGATGGCGACCGTCGAACGCGTGGTCGGCGAGATTGTGTCGCCATTGAGCCGCGTCGATCGCTTGACGTTACTCGGCACCTTGGAGAGGCTCGGTTACTAGGGAACCGCAGGCTGTATACGAACAGGCTAGGGGCCATCTCATCCCGAGCGCGTTTTCCGACGCGCTCATATTCTGCATGAAAGAGATCCTCTATGATCGTTTCCCGATTGCAGGCCGCCTTCATTGCCGGCCTGGTCTGCGCGTTTCTCGGCGGCTGTGCCGCAGCGCCGTCGTCCGGTTTGAGCGGACGCCAACCCGCCTCCCTGCTTCCGCAATCGCACTCGCACGCCGCTTTGTCGACGATAATCAATTTTCATCGCCGCGGCAACACCGTGCCGTACCGCAGCTTTCCGGCAGTGAAGTCCTGGATGTCTCCAGCGGCAACCGTGAAAAGTTTGCTCTACGTCTCCGATCCGATTGAGAACGTCGTCAACGTCTACGACGAAACCGCCTCGAACCAGACGCCGATCGGACAGATCGGCGGTCTGAGCGAACCGCAAGCCATGTGGGTCGATCCGCACGCGAACCTGTGGGTTGCAAACACGACCGCCTTTACGGTGCTTGCCTACCATCGCGGATCGATCTTCTCGTACAAGACGCTGAGCGATCCCAACGGCTACCCGGCGGGCGTCTGCGGCGACAACGCGACCGGCACGATCTACGCAACCGACATCCAGTCGTCGAGCGGCGGTAATGGAACGACCATCGACGTTTACGCCGGCGGCGCCACGACGCCGACGTCGGTGCTGAACGAGCCGAACTCGCTCAGCTTGTATTTCTGCGCGGTCGACGCAAAAAGTAACCTGTTCGTGTCGTACGTCAACGCCTCTACTTCCCTTGGCGAGGTCGACGAATTTCCCAAGGGACAGACGACGCCGATCGCCATCGTCAGCAATCTGACGTGCCCGGGCGGCGTAGCGCTGGATCGGTATAACGCGCTGGTCGTCGACGATCCGTGCGGTCAGGCCATGTACATCTACGATCCGCCGTACACGAACGGTTCGTACTACTCGTTCACGTACTCGGGGGCGATCGAGCAAATCGCTCTGGATCGAAGCGAAACCAATCTTTGGGGCGCGGATCAGACCAATGTTACCGCGCAAGAGTTCTCGTATCCGCACGGACTCTTCCGCAACAAGACGTCGTCGTCGGAGCTGACGCTTCCGACGGGGGCCGAGGTCTCGCCGCCCGGGCGCCCTTAACCCCGACTGCACTCGCGCGGCGCTTCCAGCGGAGGCGCCGCGCGGCACGTCGAACTGCGCACGCGTGCAGCAGTACCTCGCTTTTCTTCGGCACGTTTTACAGGAAGGCGTCGCTAAAAGCGATCGCACCGGAACCGGAACCCGCAGCGTCTTCGGCTATCAGATGCGCTTCGATCTGCACGACGGCTTTCCGCTGGTGACGACGAAGAAGCTGCACACCCGGTCCATCGTGTACGAACTGCTCTGGTTCTTGCGCGGCGACACCAACGTCGAGTATTTGCACGAGCACGGCGTGAGCATCTGGGACGAATGGGCCGACGCTCGCGGCGATTTGGGGCCCGTCTACGGCAAGCAATGGCGCTCGTGGCCGTCGCGCGACGGCGGAACGATCGACCAAATCAGCAGCGTCGTGGACGAAATCAAGCGAAATCCGGATTCGCGCCGCCTGGTCGTGAGCGCTTGGAACGTCGACGATCTTCCGAAGATGGCGCTGCAGCCGTGTCACGTCCTGTTTCAGTTCTGGGTCGGGGCCGGACGGCTTTCCTGTCAGCTGTATCAGCGCAGCGCCGACGCGTTCCTGGGGGTGCCGTTCAACATCGCTTCGTACGCGCTGCTCACGCACATGGTTGCGCATCAGACGCAGCTCGAGCCCGGCGAGTTCATTTGGAGCGGCGGCGACTGCCATCTCTACGAAAACCACGTGGAACAGGCTCGCTTACAGCTGACGCGAGACCCGCTGCCGCTGCCGCACCTCGCGTTCAAACGGCGTCCCCCTTCGCTCTTCGATTACCGTTACGAAGACCTGTGTTTCATCGGCTACCAGGCGCACCCGGCGATCCGGGCGGAAGTCGCGGTCTAAGATCCCGTGGCACGCGTGATCTTCGTGGTAGCACACGATCGGCGCGGCGTCATGGGCCATAACGGAGTTTTGCCCTGGCATCTTCCGGCCGACCTCAAGCATTTCCGCAGCTTGACGCTGGGCAAACCGGTCGTCATGGGACGGGTCACCTTCGATGCGGTCGGCAGGCCGCTCGACAAACGCCGTAATATCGTGCTGACGCGAGATCGCGGTTTTATTGCCGACGGCATCGAGATCGCGTCGTCGCTTGACGGCGTCTTCAAGCTCTGCGCGCAGGAGGCGGAGATCGCCGTCATCGGCGGCGCGCAAATCTTCAACGCATTCTCGCCCTACGTCGATACGGCATTCGTGACGCGCGTGGAAGCGGAGATCGACGGCGACGTCTATTACACGCCGCCCGCGCGTCCGCATCGGAGCGAAGTCATCGGCACGCACGATGCGGACGAACGCAACGCGTACGGGATGACGTTTCTCCGCTGCGACTACAAATAAGAACCGGTCCGGCGCCCGTCCCTATCGCGTGAGCGGCGGCTCGGCGAACGAATCGAATCCATCCCGATACCGCACGCCTGCCAGATAGAGTCCATGCGGGGGCGCCGTCATCCCGGCCGCTCGCCGATCCTTTGCATCCAGGATCGCCGCGATGGCGGACGGATCGCGCCGCCCTGTTCCACATTCCACCAGCGTGCCGACGATCGTTCGGACCATGCGGTGCAGGAAACCGTCGGCACGAATCTCCACGCGGATCAGCTCGCCGCAGCGCCGCGCAGTCAGTTCGCGCACGCACCGCACGGTCACCCCGCTCTCGGGAAGCACGCCGCAGAACGAGCGAAAGTCGTGCTCCCCGATCAGGGTTCGGCCGGCGAGCGCAAACGCGCCGAGATCGATCGGCAGCCAGACGTGAAAGGCGTAGCGCGAGCGCAGCGCCGAGCGGTCCGGCGCATTGTGGATCGCGTAGACATAGGTGCGCTCCAGCGCAGAAAAGCGCGCGGAGAAATCGTCGCTGGTGACCGCGACGTCCCGAACGCATACGTCGGTGCCGAGCAGGCTGTTCGCGGCCGGAGCAAAGCGCTCAAAAGGAAAAGCCGTCCGCGTTTTCCACGAGACGACTTGTCCTGTAGCGTGGACACCTGCATCGGTGCGTCCGGCGGCAGTGACTTTGACGTCGTGCCGCAACAGCTGCGAAAACGCCCGCTCCAGTTCGCCCGCGACGGTGCGCACCGCGGGCTGAACCTGCATTCCGCAAAATTTGGTCCCGTCGTACTCGACGACGGCCCGGAGGGTCGTTAGGCTGCTGCTGTCGTCTGGCGCTGCGGCACCGGACGCTTCTCGTCCAGATCGAGCAGATCGGCCCAGGAGGTCACGTCCGTCCGATCGGGCGCGACTTGGTTGCGCAGGGTCAGAAAATACTCGAGCGATTCGCCTTCCGGCTTGTGCGTCACCCATTCCTGATTCCAGCGCTCGAGCTCCGAGCTCGACTTGCGCTCGATGAACGGCCGGACGTACGCCTCGATCTCGCCATCGGATTTCGCGTTCTTGATGACGTTCAAAAGTTCTTCATGATCGATGCCCAGGAAGCCGAACACGGCCTGGTCCATCGGGCAGTTGTAGTGGTACTCGCCGATATTGCCGTGAGCGAGGGCTTTGCCCTTATCGATGGTGCGGCCGAGCTGGACGACGCCGAAAAGGCGGTCGTGGACGCTTCGCGGAGGGGTCTTGGTCAGATCCACGGTGGGGTCTCCCTTGTTACGAAAAATAGGTTGCTGACTTCAGAGACCCTGCTTACCTTACATTGGTTTCGGCGCCCTCACGGCCCCAAATAGACCCCCACCGGGGGCAGGCAGGCGCCAGGCGCCGGGACGCACTGGATGTGAAACCCAGGAGCCGACCCGGGGCCCATCGGGTACGCGTAAACTTCCAGCGCGTTGTTTCGCGCGCCGTCGAGCACGTAGGTTGTCCCCGCCTGGTCGATCGCTCCGAAATGCGCGAGCGTCGCCTGATTGGTGACGGTGAACGGCACGATGTACTGCACCATGGTCGTCGAGCTGATCGAATTGACGATCTCCAAGCCCGGCGGCGCGATCGTACCCGGCGGTTCGATGACGTTCGCACCCGTCGATGAAATCAGGATGGTGCCGTCCGGATAAAACCCGATGGGTATGCCGAACTGCGCGCTTGCGATCGTCGTGGGCGGCGCCGTATACGGATAGAACTTGTAGATGCGGATCGTGTCGGTCGCTCCGAAATGCAGCGCCGAATTGCCGCTGTACATCGTTCCCGACGGGCTGAAGATCAACTGCGAGAGCGTCGCTCCGCTCACGATCGTCTGCGCGACCGAATTGGGACCGATCGGCGGCACGAAATCGCGAACGTCGCTGCTGGTCTGCGCCCAAAGGTTGCCGTTGCCGTCGAAGCCGATATCGCTGACGTATTGCGGAATCGTTTGCGATCCGCGCGAGATCACCGTCACCGGAGCGCTCGAGGCCGAGAACGGAAAGGTGAACTCCGCAATTGCGTCCTGCAGGCTCGTGAACATGTTGCCGTGCGGATCGAACGCAAGCGGCCCGACGTTTTGCGGGATGACGAAGAGCGGCGTGCTCGACGGGGAGAGGGGGAGAGCATATACGCCGATGCCGCTGGCCGATGCATCGCCGATTTTCGGCGCGTACTCGACGTAGAGGTGTCCGTTGAACGGCGTGGGCGTCGGCGTAGGCTGGCCTGCGTACGCGACGGACGGTGCGGTCGAACCGGCGTTGCCGCATGCGGCAAGCAGCGCCGCCGCCGCAGCGGCGAGTAATGCGCCCAGCAGACGAATCAATGCATTTCCCCGATGAGCGTAGGCGAAATACCGCCCAGCGGCGGATCGATCGCATAGAGCGCGAGTTGCGACAGGCTTCCGAAAGGCACCACGTCGTTCGTATCGAGCGAATACACTTGGCTCGGAGCGAGGACGGCCGCCGGAGCAGCGGGGCTCCCGATGAAGTACGACAAGCCCGGCGCGCTCGAGGCGGCCGGCAAAGTGAGTGTCGCACCGAGCGCTGCCGTTCCGGCACTCTGGTAATTGGTGGTGCCGGTTACAAAACTACCCGCACCGATCGTGCCCGCGAGCGGTGACGCGTTGTAAAAGCGCACGCCTGCCGCACTGCCCGGCGCGGCGTCGGTGAAAAGGATGTATTGCAGCGTACCGCTTTGATACGCACCCGCGACGACGATCGTTTGATACGAATCGGCTTTTAACCCCGGCACGGAAAAACTGTATGGCGGACAGCCCGTCACGGTGCCGCCCGGCGGATTGATTGCCACGTTCGCGCTTCCCGGCGCGACCGCGACATACGGTGAAACCGCCTTGTACGGAAACGACGCCGCTGCGGTCGTGCCGCCGATTGACGCGGAAACCAAGGTGCCGAAACCGGCAACCGTCGTTCCGAAATTGCACTTGGGCGCGGTGGGCGGAAGCGTGGGGTTCGACGTTTCGATGTCGGGCGAGCCGTCGACGACGCGCACGTACGCGAATGCGGCCGCCGGCGCGGAGCCTTGCTGAGCGGAACCCCCGCATCCGCTCAGCAGCGACGCGCAACCCAAAGCCAGGACGATGCGCGCCGCAAAGCGGCGCGCATCGTGTCGAGCGGTTAAGGTGCGAAGCAAGGTTTGTGGAGGTAGGAGCCCTTGCCGTTGATGGCTTGCGACTCGACGGAGCGGATGCTCAGCGGAAGCGGCGCGTACTCCAAGCCCTTCAGCTGCGTACCGGCTGCAGCGCTGATGACGTAGTTCATCATCTTCTGCAGGTTGCTGAAATGCCCGCTGATCTGGCCTTTTCCGTAGAACAGCAGGTAGCTGTTGCCGACGATCGGATACGCGTTGGTCGAGGTCGGATCGTCGAAGCTGTTCGGGTCGACGAAGAACACGCACTCCGGACGCGAGCTTCCCAGACCGCCCGCAACCGGGTTATCCGATGCACCGCCCATGATCGTCTTCATCGTATTGACGCCCGCTGCAACCGACGTTGCAACCGTCGCCGACGTGAAATTGCCCGAGTGGTTCTGCAGGCGCGCTTGCGTCAGTCCCGTTCCCGGAATATAAGCGCCTTCCGCGTAGCCCGTCGCGGCCTGTACCGCTTGGATCTCCGCGACGACGCCCGGATTGCCGCTCTCGCCGATGAAGTTGCCGCCCGTCGGCCCAAGCCAGTGCGTGCCCGTGCCGCGTCCCCACAGCGCCGAGTGACCCGGCGATTCATAGGGTGCCGCGTTGTACGGCGCCGGCCACGTGCTGCCGCAGACCGTCTGCAGGTGGTTCTGGAAGAGGTAAGACGTACCGCTGCCGTCGCTGCGGTAAACGAACGTGATCGTGCTGTTCGAGTTGGCCTGGTGGCCGCCGTTATCCGCGGTAATCGCCGGATCGTTCCAGTTCGAAACCGTTCCGTTCGCGATCGCGCAGTACGTCCAGCGCGAGAGTTTCAGAACCTTCGTGCCCAAGCCCGTCAGGTTCGATTGATGATACGGGAATACGATGGGGCCCGCGATCGAGGCCATCTCGAACGGTTCGCCGAGCCCGCCGCCCTGCACGCCGCCTTCACGGACGCTCAGGTACGTCGAGTAATCCGTGGTAAGCATGCCTTGATCGGTGCCGGCAAAATCGGGCGGATCTTGGCGTCCGCCGAAACCGGTCGGCGTCTGTCCGAGCGCCGCACAAGGCGCCGTCGCCTGCGTGGTGCTTGCGCCCGTGTAGGTGGCGCGGCCGAAACCGCTGCCAGTCAAGCAGTAATAGATTCCCGCCGTTCCGCCGTAATGCGATTGATCGAACAGCGAATTGCTCGCCGGCAGCGGCTGATTATCGAACCAGTTGCCGACCGGTTGGGATGCACCATTGTATGCCTGCGCCGGGAACGTCGCCCCGCCGCCGTGCAGGTCGTTCGCAGACTGATCGTACCCTTTGGTCTGCGTCGTTGCGCCGCCGGCAACCGGGGCGCCGTGCAGGGATTGGCTGGAGACGGACGGCGAGGTGTTTCCACCGCCGCAGGCCGTCATGAGTAACGAAGGGATCGCTGCCAGCGCGATCGCTTTGGCTAGCCTCATGGTCCTCTTCTTTCGAAGCGCTATGGGTGTTGATGTCGTCGCAGCGCCCCGGAAGCGCTGCGACATCCCGGCCGTAAAAAACGACCGGCCTTCTTTGTATGCTCGCATCACGATCCGGACCCCGACAGTCCGACGGCGATGCCTGCGGGCGCGTTCAAGCCCGTCGCGGCGCCGGTTATCGTTTGCACGGGCGAACCGCCCGACGCCGGATAGACGACAACGGTATTCGTCGATCCGTTTGCGACGTACATCAGCGAACCGGAAACGGCGAGCGGAAGCGCGGGCACGCCTTGGCCGACGATGATGTTCAGCGGCGTGCCCGTCAGATGCACCAGCGGCGGCACGTCGGTGGTCCCGCCGCCGGCACCGGCGGCGAAGACGTTGATCGCACCGGGCAAGGTGCCTTGCGCATTGCCGAACTGACTTTCATAGATCAATCCCGACGCGTCCAGCGCCAACCCGGCGACCGTTCCGTCGAACGGCGAAGCCGGGATGGTCGTCGTCGAGTCGCCGGGGATCGTGCGCGCGATCGTCACCGAAGGACCCGATGCGTTTGCCGGCGCGACGTAGATGCCCGGCGCGCTCGAAAGGAGCGTTTGCTGCAGCGAACCGTCGACGTAAAAGTTCCCGGCGCTGTCGGTTGCCAAGCCCGCGACCGAGCACGTGCATTCGCCCGAAAGCGAGATCGCCGGCTGCGTGAAGTTCCACGCCGTTATCGGAGATGCGTTCCCGGACGCGTTGGCCGTGTACACGAGCGCGGCGGTGTTGCCTTGCATCCCGGAAACGTTGGTGGTACCGATCGTCACGAGCTCGCCGCCCGGACCGATCGTCATCGCGACGGGCTCGATCGTCGTGTTCGAACCCGGATCGCCGCGCAGCGTGCTGGACGGCGACGCGTTCCCGGTGGCGTTGTAGGCGAATGTGTCGATCGTCCCGTCGTTGTAGCCGACGTGAAGCTGGCCGGAGGCATCGACCGCGATGCTCTCTGCGCCCTTGGATGAACTTAGCTGCAGCGTCCGAATCGGCGTGTTGTTGCCGTTGGCCGTGACCGGATACACGGTCACCGTCGCACCGTTGCCGCCGCTCGAGCCGCGATCCAGAACGTAAATCGCCGGCGCCAAACCGGTAGGCGTCGGAGACGGCGTCGGTGTCGGCGGGAACGTAAACGGTACGTCTACCGTCGCGCTCAGTACCGGGCTGGAATTGTCGAGCGTCGCCGTGACGGCGAGCTGCGACTGGACGTTCTTGGATCCGTTGTACTTGAAGGCGAGCGGCGTGTACAAGGCCGTCTGCGCCGACGTCTTATGCTTTCCGAAGGTGACGGCATCACCGCCTCCGCTCAGCGTGACGGTTGCGGTCCCCGTGACTCCCAAAACCACGTTGCCGCTTGCATCCACGGGCTGCACGACGATCGTGCCGTTTGCGGCTTTCCCGGGATCGAGCTGCGCGGGCGATACGATCAGCTGCAGCTGCGAGATGATCGGGATCAAATTGAGGGCGACGCCGCCCGAGATGTTCAATGAGGCGGTTTGCGTGTTGACCGGAACTTGAACCGTACCCACCGCAAGGACCGAGCCGTGGCCATTCGTTGCCGAGTACAGCGTGACCGTGAATGCATCGATACCGTCGGCTCCGGTAACCGAGCCCGTGCAAACGTCGGCGCCGGACGAGAGCGAACAATTCGGCGATCCCGCCGCGACGTTAATAATCGCCGGATTCTGCGGCGCGATCGCGTTGCCGTTGACGGCCGCGAGCACGATCCCGACCGACTGCGTGCCGCTCGAGATCGATGTAGGACGGCGTCCGGCGCCGGATGATGGAGCGGGCGTCGGAACGGTGATGCTGACGTTGACGGTTTGCGGCGCACCGCCGCCGTTCGGCGACGGGGGCACGTACGTGCGTTGCGAACCGCTCGGCCCGCCCGAACCGCCGCACGCGCTGGTAAGGAAGACCGCCGTTAGCGGAAGCGCCAGAAAGAGCCAGCGGAGCACGCGCATTTAGTACGTCCCCGCAAATGCATCGGACGTCGTCACGTCCGCCTGTCCGTTCGCACCGGCTATTTGCGGCGTCTGCGACGCGCTCTGCGGATACGCTGCCTCGTACGCGGGATAATCGAAACCGGCGGCATAGACGAAGTACGGTGCCTGCGAGCAGATCGTCGGCTCTCCGTTCGGACCGATCGAGTCCGGCACGGTGACGGCGTGTACGCCCGCGCCCTTGACGAAGAACGTATAAAAGACCGGCTGCAGGATGGCGCCGCTGCAGACGGGCGAACCCGCGATGCCTTCTTGGATGAATGCGAGCGTTTCGGTCACGCCGGCGGGGACGTTCAGAACGATCGTCCCGCCGCCGCGCGCATCGCTCGCGAATTGCGGCGTCGGGAACGGCGGCAGTCCGGCCGTCGACGTCAGTTTGGCGTTTGCGCTGAGCGTCGGTACGGGCGACTGGCTCGGACTGGGCTGCGGCGTGGGCGTGCTGTTCGGCCCGTAAAAGTTCGGAGGAACGGCAACGTCCAAACGATACGTCCCGGTCACCGGGGCCACAGCGAAGTCGGTAAAGCCGGTGGAATATCCGACGAATCCCGCGGTGGTTTGATCAGGAGACGGGCTCGGAAAGGCGGGGGGACCGCCGTAGTATTGCAGGTTGGCCAAAAACTGCCCGGTCTTAAAATCGCCGTACGGAAGTACTGCGTCGAGCGGCTGAAAATACGCGTGAAAGAGCTGCGGTTGTCCGGTTACCGGCGCGGAGTTCGAGTTGCACGGGCAGAACCCGTAGCCGAACGCACCGGTCGTTGCAAACGGCAGCGCCTGGTTATAACCGGTCGCATTCTGCGTATCGAAGGTTTGCTGCGTGATGCGGTTGGTGTTGAAATCCGCGCGTGCGAGCGTCGTCAGCGGCGGCGAGATGCTGCTCGAGATCGTTTGGCTTGCGATCGCGAACCCCGCGGGTCCGGTAATTGCCGGAATGTTGTAGAGCGTCCCCGACAGCCCATTGCTTTGACGCAGCGTTTCGACCACGTTGAGCCCGGGCTTGGATTGTCCCTGATTGGAGATGGTCGCCACGCCGACCGCGACCTGCAGCGTGTTCGACGCGACGGGATCGACGCTCTGTTGAACGGGAAGGCCCGTTGCCGCCTGCGAGCATGCCGCAAGCACGAGCGCAGCCGCGGCCGCCATCGATGCGCGGAAAAACGCCATCACAATTTCACCTGATAGTACAGCCGCGCTTGAATCGGCTGCAGGTTGGGATAGAGATCGTATGGATAACCAGGTCCCAGCACGGTGTCCGGACGCCCGTACGGCGCCGTGTTATAGGCGCAAGGTGCGCTGCCGTAGTTTTGGCCGCTTACGACGGGCGCGCCGTAACACGTGTTGAGCAGCGGAATGTTGATGACTTGATTGGTCAAGTTCTGCACTTGCAGCCCCAGCGTGTAGGGTTTGCCTGGGGGCGACCACTCGAAGGTCATGTCGAGCGTGTAGCGGGGCGCGGAGAGGTAGCCTCCGGCGTTAACCGCTTCTTGGATGCCCCGCGTCGCCGCGATGTTCGGATTGGTGCACGTGCCCGGGTTTTCCGGATCGACGTAATTGGGCGACGTCGTGAACCACGCGTTCAGATCGGTCGTCGGAACGATGACGGCTTTGCCGTTGCAAAAGACTGCCGAGTAGTATCCCGCACCGTACGGGTACCCGACGTTGAACGACACGACGGGCGCAACGCGAAAACCTTGCGCGTTGTGGTAGCTCAGTGCAACCGTCGACTGAAACGGCGAAAGGTCGGGCGAGCGGAAGAGCTGGCCGGTTGCAAGCGCGGGCGGGGTCAGAAATCCCCCGGGCGGCTCGTTTCCGAACTGGTTGATGTACGTCGCACCCGCCTGAATCGACCATCCGACCGGCACCATCTTGGTGTAGATAAGCTCCAGGCCGGTGGCGATCTGCGATCCGCCGTTGGAATACGCCGTATTACCGTAGATCGGTGCGCCGGTGTTCGCGTTGATGCCGATGACGTTGGCGGTCTGTTCGACGATGTCGTAACCGCGCCGGAAGAACGGCGTGACCTTCGTCGCCGATCCGTCGCGAAACTCGTGAGCCCATGAGAGATCGATGTTGGTGAACGTCGCGCCGTGCAGCTGGGTCCCCAGCGGCTGCGCTCCGAAACGGTAGTCGCGCACGAGCCAATAGAGCTGCTGCGCGTAGTTCGCGCACTGCTGCGTCCCGGTCAGCCCGCACCACATCGCCGGCTTGCCGGTCGTGTTGTCGTACGACGGCACGTTTTGGAACGCAAGGTACGGGTCCATCGAAATATTCGACGATACAAGACTGGGCAGCGGAACCGAGAGCGTGTGACCGAACCCCGCGCGAACGACGTCGCGGCGGCCCATCGTATCGGTGAGTCCCACGTGCGGCTCGAGCTGGCGCTGATGCGCGGCGGCGTTGACGCCCGGCGGATTGCTCGGGTCGAACGGAATCAAGAAGTTGTAGCCGTCGTAGCGCGCGCCGAGTTCGGCTTTGTAGCGCTCACCCAAACGCACATCGTCCTGCACGAAGATGCCGTAGATCTGCTGGCTGGCGGTCGGAACGTCTTCTTCCAACGGCATGCGCGCGCCGCCGGGGAAAAACTGCGCGAGGTAGCCGCAGTTCGAAAGAATCTGCAGCACGAGGCACTGAGACGGCGTGAAGAAGTCTTGTTCGAGCCCCGAGGGCGAGTACGGATTGTAATTCGGCGCGGTCGACGGATTGAAGTTGCTGCCGTTTCCGGGAATAAAGAGCGGCAGCGGAGCACCCGGGTGGAGCACCGGATAGAGCACGCCGGCCGGATTGGTGAACGCTGTATAGGTCGTCGCGTTGAACACGGTCCCGTACGGACGCGCGAATTCGTAGCTGCCGCCGATCTTGACGAGATTGCGCGGTCCCCATTGTGCGGTATAGTCGGTCGACGCGCCCGAACGGATGCCGCCGTACGGCTGTGCGAGCACACCCTGCGTCGGCAACTCCTGCGACTGCTGCGAGAACGCGCGGTAGAATCGGATGCCGAAGAGCGACGCTCCGCCGATCGCGTCGTCGAACTCGAACTTATAAGCGGTAAATGGGCTGTACAATCGATCGGGCTGCGGCACGAGCGCCGCGGCGTTCGCTTGTCCGGGATAAAGCGGCACGATCGATTGGCAAAAGATGTTCTGCGCGGCAGAGTTGGGCGGCGCGTCGGGCGTGCCGATCGGCGGAAGCTGCGGGCAGGTGCCTTGCAGCGGGTAGACGCCCGGGCCGCCGGATGCGTACGTCAAACCGTTGGAGCCGCCGTAATCGAGATCTTGCTTGATCGCCTGACCTTGATAGAAGAACTGGAGCCGCTGGCGCTTGAGCTTGCCGAAGCGGTAGATCAAATTGTCGACGTAGTCGTTGGATCCGATGAACGCGGGGCTGAAAAAGACAAGGTTCGGATCGACGAGGGTTCCGAGGGTCGCCGCGTTCGTACCGCGCGTACCGAGCGTATTGGCAGCAGCCAGCGAATTTCCGTACGCGTAATTGCGGCGCACGCCCAAGTACGAAAAGTAATTCGAGAGGTTCTGCTTGGGATCGGCCCAGCTGTCTTCAAAGGCGAGCTGGTGATCGTACGCCGGTCCGCCGTCTTCGATGTCGAGCCGCGCAGTGCCGGGATACGCGCCGTGCTTGGCCGTGAGAATCACCAAACCGGTGCCCGTGTTTCCGTGCGCGGCGTCGCCTCCGCCGGGAATCAACTGCACGCTGCCCACGCCGTTGAGCAGGCTGAAGTTGTCGATGTTCTGCAGCGTGTTCTGCAGGTTGGGCGAGGGCGCGGTATAGTCGATGCCCTCGAACTCGTAGCCCGCCTCGAAGGCAAAGCCGCCCCGGATGGCCACGGTTCCGGACTTGTCGATCGTCACGCTCGGGATGCTGCGCAGCAGCGTGGTCTCGTCGGCGTTGAATTCCTTGCCCTGCACCATCTGAATCTGCGATCCGGTCACGGTGTAGGTGTCCGTGGTCATGCCGGGCTGGAAGGCGCTTCCGACCGAACGGGCATGCACCGAAGCAATCGTCGCCAAGCCCGCCGAAAGCTGCTGATTGACGTGGAGTACGCCGCCCGCGAAGAGCGTGATGCCGGGAATCGAGACCGCCGTATATCCGGCCTTAGAAAAGGAAAGGCTGTACGTGTCGGCCAGGATGCCCAGAAAGGTGTAATCGCCTCTGGAGTCCGTGACCGTCGTGTACTGCCCGCTCGCCGAGTGTGCGATGACCCGCACGTTGGCAATCGGGCGGTTGGTCTTGGCGTCGGTTACGGTGCCGGTAATCTCGCCGGCGGATGCTTGTGCCAATGCGCAGGGCGCGCCGCTCCAAAGCACAGCAACCAGTACCGTGAGACAAAACAGAAGTCCACGCAAGTGCAACGGTAGCTCCAAGACTGCAGCGAACCAACCTCGGCGCCGCCAATGCGAACGCTGGGGTGATCCGTGACCGAAGTGTACTTGCGCAGAATTAGGATTGAATTAAGACGGCATTACTTGCAGATTAGCCGCGGCCGTTAACGGGCCTCACATTGCGGATGGTGGCAGCGGCAGCGCGCGGGCGCCGCCAGATCCGCGCCGGTCTCGTCGTCCCGGCAGGCACTGCTGCAGAATTGCTCGGCCGGTTCCACCGCACAGGTGCACGGATGGTGCGCGCACTGCGCTTTGGCGTTCAGTTCATCCATGTTGGCGCTGCAGCGGGAAAAGCAGGACGTCGCGGATGCTCTCACTCCCGGTCAGGAGCATGATCAAGCGGTCCATGCCGATGCCGATGCCCGCAGTCGGCGGCATGCCGTGTTCCAGTGCGCGGACGAAGTCCCAATCCGGCTCGGGAATCTCTTCGTCGCCCTTGGCACGCTCTTGAACCTGTGATTCAAACCGCGCGCGCTGGTCGTCGGGGTCGTTGAGTTCGGTAAAGGCGTTGCTGATCTCCATCGTTCCGCAAAAAAGCTCGTAGCGGTCGGTGACCTCGGGATCGCCCGAACGGCGCTTGGCCAGCGGGGAGATGGCGACCGGATAACCCGTAACGAACGTCGGCTCGATGAGCTGCGGTTCGGCGACGCGCTCGAAGATTTTATCGAGCGCGTGCCCGTGCGTCGGCGATTCGGGCAGGCCCAACCGCGCTGCGATTCCGGCGGTTGCTTGCGGGTCGAGCAGTTCTTCGCGGGTGAAGTTGCCGCCCCGCCGCATCAGATCGAAGTACTCGACGCTGCCGAAGGGGCGCTTGAACGAAACCGGGCGGCCGGCGATCGTGAGTTCGTCGCCGCCGTCCGTCACCACGGAGACGAGATGCGCGATGAGCGCTTCGTTGAAGTCGCGCATGTCCGTCCAATCCCAATAGGCTGCGTACAGCTCGAGCATCGTGAACTCGGGATTGTGCGTGGTGTCGATGCCTTCGTTCCGGAAGATGCGCCCGATTTCGTAGACGCGCTCGAAGCCGCCGACGATGAGGCGCTTGAGGTTGAGCTCCGTGGCGATGCGCAGCTGCATCAGCTGATCCAGCGCATTCACGTGCGTCACGAATGGGCGGGCCGCAGCTCCGCCGGCGACGTGAAGCAGCGTGGGAGTCTCAACTTCGTAAAATCCGTGCCCGTCGATGAAGCGCCGCGTCTCGGCGATGATCCGGCTGCGCATGAAGAAGGCGTCGCGTACGTCGGGATTGACGATCAAGTCCAGGTAGCGCTGGCGGTACCGTTTCTCCACGTCGACCAGCCCGTGCCATTTGTCGGGAAGCGGGTACAGCGACTTGCACAGGATCGCGAACTCGCGCACGTGCAGTGTGAGCTCGCCCATCTTCGAACGGAACATGAATCCGTGCACGCCGGCGATATCGCCGATGTCCAGGTCGAGCCAGTCCGCGAACGCTTCTTCCCCGATTTCGTCCTTGCGGACGTAGATCTGCAGCCGGCCGGTGCGGTCGGCCACATCCGCGAAGATCGTCTTGCCCATGCGGCGCTTGGACATGACGCGCCCGGCAATCGACCAGTTCTCGCTTTCGGCGCGCTGCTCGGGGACCAGGAACGCGTATTTCTCGACCAACTCGGCAGCGTTCGTATCGACCGCGTAGCGCCGGCGGTCGAACGGATCGTTCCCGCGGGCGCGCAGCGACTCGAGGTTCGCTCGCCGCGCCTGCACCAAAGCGGCCTCGCTCTTGCCCAGCTCCTCGTTCATCCGGCGTCCTTCGACTAGGCGAACGGGGCACACTGCGCGCGCGCTCGGCTCGGGAAGACGCTTACGAGGCTTTTTTCGCGGCCTTCTTGGGAGCCGACGCGCTCTTGATCGACTCGATCTTGTATTTGACCAGCCCTCGCGGCGTGGCGACGTCGACCGTTTCGCCCTTCTTGTGGCCCATCAGCGCGCGGCCGAGCGGCGACTCGTTGCTGATGCGCTGATTCACCGGGTCGGCCTCCGCGGAGCCGACGATGGAAAACTCGTGTGCGGCGCTGCTCTTGAGGTCCTTGACCTTGACGATCGAGCCCAAGTGGACTTCGTCTGCGGCGTAGTCGAGCTCGTCGATGATGCGCGCGTTGCGGATCATCGCCTCGAGCTTGAGGATTCTTCCTTCGATAAAGGCCTGCTCTTGCTTGGCGTCTTCGTACTCCGCGTTTTCGCTGAGATCGCCGAACTCTTTGGCCTGGCGGATGCGATCGTTGACCTCTTTGCGATGGACGGTCTTGAGGTCGTCGAGCTCCCGCTCGAGTTTCTCCAGGCCCTCCCGGGTGAGCACGATCTCTTTGTCGTTCAAATCAGACCCCCGAAGGCTGAGGCGTCCGGCTCTTAGCCGGACGGTCTAGGTAGTAACGAGGCGCCCAGGGACGGGCGCCAGCGCGCTTGGTTCGCACTGCCCGGGACCCTGGCCTGCCGCTTTTCCGACAGCTTACGAGCGCCTAACGCTTGGATGGCCGTCACAACGGCGGGCGGCCATTTTGGCGTGCGGGCCCATAGCGGCAGCGCCGGAAAACGGCTACCCTCAATGAGATGAAGGACCGCCCCGGACTGCGTTCGGATTCACTTGCTTTTCCCGAGGTGCTCGCGGCCTCGGTAGCGCTGATCGGGCCGAGCATGACGCCGATTCTGATCGCGCCGTACATGTACGCGAACGCGGGCAACGCGTCGTGGCTGGCCTACGTCTTCGGCGGCGTGATGCTGCTCTTCGTGGCCCTCAACCTCAACCAGTTCGCGCGCCGCAGCAGCGGAGCCGGCTCGATGTACGAATATGCCGCCGCGAACTTGGGCCCGTCGATGGGCGCGCTCGCCGGGTGGACGCTGGTCTGGGCGTACGTGTTCGTCGGCGCCTCGCAGTTCGGGGCAATGACGATCTTCGTGCAAAATCTGCTCGGTCTGGCGGGCTGGCAAGTGCCGGCGCTCCTGATCTTCGCCATTGCCGCGGCGATCTGGTGGATCTTTGCCTACCACGACATCCAACTCTCGACGATCCTCATGCTCGCCTTGGAAACCGTCTCGGTCTCGATCATCTGCGTGCTGGTCTTTCTGGTACTCTTCAAGCACGGCCCCGCGATCGATGCGCCGCAGTTGCATCTGCAAGGCATGAGCGGCACGAGCATCGGGTTGGGCATCGCGTTTGCGATGTTCTCGTTCGTGGGTTTCGAGAGTGCCACCGCGTTCGGCGAAGAGGCGCGGCAGCCGCTGGTCACGATTCCGCGCGCGGTGCTCGCCAGCGTCGTGCTGGCCAGCATCTTCTTCATCCTGTGCATCTACGCGGAAATCGTCGGTCTGCGCGGCGCCAAGCCGCCGCTGGACCAGCTCTCCGCGCCGCTCTGGTCGCTGGCGGATCGCTTCGGCGCGGGCTACTTCAAGATTCCGATTGCCATCGGCGCGATTTTTAGTTCGTTCTCCGTTGCGCTCGCGTGCGTCACCACCGGAGCGCGGATCATTCTGCCCATGGCGCGCAAGGGTCTCTTCCCGGCGGCAGCAGCGCGCATTCAGCCGCGGTACGCCACGCCGCACGTGGCGGTCGCGATCGTCGTCATTGCGATGCTGATCGTCGCGCTCGCCATGTATGCCGCGCGCGTGAGCCCGATCAACATCTTCAATTATTGCGGAACCTTGAGCAGCTTCGGCTTCATCGTCATCTACGCATTTATCGCAATTGCCGCACCGCGCTTCCTGCGCCGCATCGGCGATCACCGGCCGGCCGACTACGTCATAGCCGCGCTCGCGCTGCTCTTTCTATTGGTACCGGCGATCACGCTATTCTATCCGGCGCCGCCGCCCCCGACGAACGCGTTCGCCTACATCTTCCTGGCGTATATCGCCGTGGGCTACGCATATTTTGCGATCGTGCGCCGCAAGTCGAGGAACGCAGCTCTCTTCGAAGCTCCGACGCCGTAATCGGCGAGAATCTCTTCGGCCGCCTGCGCGCCCGTCTGCGCGCCGCCTTCCATGAAGCCTTGATGTTCGACCGAGCAGTGCTCGCCGGCGAAATGCACGTTGTCCTGCCGCACGCGCTCGTATCCGGCGAACGCCGTATACTGGCCCACGAGCCACGCCGAGTAGCTGGCCAAAATATTCGGATCGACTTGGGCGTTTCCGAGCGTCGCTCGCCCGTTGTACGCTTTGGCGGTTCCCGGCCACACGCGCTCGAGCATCGCCAGATACGACGCGACGTGCCGGCGCACTGCCGGCGAATCGTGCGAATAGGAATACGGAGTGGGCGGCATGTCGGTCAATCCTTGCGCGCCGGCGGTAAAGAACTCGACGATCCCGGACTTGCCGCGCTGACCGAACGTAAAATCGACCGAGCATTGAAAACCGAGATCCGTCCAGATTTGCCCGTCGGCGGGATCCGGCCAGGGACCCTTTCCTGTCCAGGGCCGGCCGTCGAACTGCACGTGCAGCTTTGAATGGATGCCGTACCCCAGTTCATTAATTGCTCGCGTCTTGCGCGCGTCGAATCCCGCACCGGCAAAGTCGAGACCTCGAAGCACGATGAACGGGATCGCCAGGACGACGCGGTCGGCTTGCACCTTTACCGCGGAGCCGCCCGGCCCGGAGAATCGCAGATCGTAACCGCCGCCGCTGCGGCGCGCGATCGAGAGCAGGCGATGATTGAGCCGGACGCTCCCTTGCGGCAGCGATCGCGCGATGGCCAGCGGCAAACGCTGATTTCCGCCGGCGATGAAATAGCGCTGATCGGAGTAGCCGAGCACGTTCATGCGGCCGTCGCGCGCATACTCGGGCTGCACGCCCAGCATGTAGACGAGATTGAGCGCGCTCTGCCGTTCGATCTCCACGCCGTTCTCGTTCCAGTACGCGTCGGCGATCAAGCGTCCCATTCGCGAATCCAAACCGCCCGGAACGTACGCGGCGATCCAGTCGCGCATGCTCATCGCGTCCAGGCGCCGTGCCAGCGGCGTCGCACGATCGTACGTCGTGGTGGCACCGATCGCGCCCAGCTGTTTTTTCAGCACGCGGTACACGGGCCCAAAGTCGCGATCGGCATCCCGCATCGCGTAGTAGCGGCCCTGAAAGTACGACGTGTCGCGCGAGCCGTCGGGCATCGCTGCGAACGTGTCGACGAGCGGCAGCCCGAAGCGGCGCGCGAGCGCGTGCATGTGCGCGTGTTTGGAGTCGACCATCGCGCCGCACCATTCGGTGTGCTGCCCGTCGTTCCAATAGTTCCACTCCGAATGCATGCGGCCGCCGATGCGGTTCGACGACTCGTATACCGTCGCCGGATACCCTGCATCGTGCAGGTGCAGCGCGGCCGTCAAGCCTGCGATGCCCGCGCCGACGATCGCTATGCGCGGACCGCTGCGCGGCGCGCCGCCCGAACAGGCGGTGAACTGCGGAGCGAGCAGCGCCGTCGCCGATGTGCCCAGCAGCAGGCGCGCAAACTCGGCGCGGGTCGTTTCGCTCACAACTTGACGTTCAGTTCGAACGTGATCTGGAAGGGCTGAATCTCCGACGTGTATCCGACCTGCGTGTTGTTGAACCAGGTGCCGTACGGATACTTCACTTGAATCGGCGTCGCCGACGGTGCAAGGAAGTTGCCCGACGGCGCCAGGATGTTCGACGGAAGGTTCGAGTAGATGCACGTGTTCGAATCGTCCCAGGCGTATCCGCGCTGGAAGCATTTGTTGAAGAGATTGTTCGCGACCATCGTCACCGACAAGCGCGGGCTGAGATCGTAGCTCATCTGCATGTTGACCGTCAGCTGCGAAGGCTCTTTGAGCGCTCCCGGCGCGTCGAACTTTCCGGTGAAGGGATCGGGCAAGAAGAGCGCGCCCGGAGTCAGCGTCGCTCCGCTCGACGTCGTGTACGTGCCGGTGCAGCTGACGCCCGGAGTGAGCGGCGTCGCCGACGGCGCTTGCGTGCACGACTGCGGCACGTAGCCCGGGTAGGAGAGCGGGGAGCCGTACACCGACCCGGAGCTATAGATGAAGGACGGCGTCACGGCAAAGCGGCCGTGCCTATAGTTGAGGATCAGCGACGCGACGTCGGGCACCTCGAATCCGTTGGCCGCGGTGAACGGCGCCGGCGTCACGTCGTACGGAGCGTACCACGCGTTGCGGTCGAGCAGCGGCGCGGGCGCGTTGTTGATGTACGGGTTCGGAATCGTCGTCCCGCTCGAATTGAACGACGGAGCCGCGTTCTGCCCTTGCCACACCGCGGTACCGCATTGCGCGTAGGCGCTGGTTCCCGGCTGGCCCGCTGCCGGATTAGTCGCCGGGTTGCACGCCGACGTGTACGAGTTGTACTGCGCGATGTAGTTGTTGAGCGTGTCGATGACGCTCGCGCCGTTCGAGACGGCCGCATATTTGACTTTGCTGTCGGTATGCGTATACGAGAACAGGAAGGCCAGCCCGTCGCGGTTCAAGTCGCCGCCCTGCAGCGAGAGCTCGACGCCGTCGTTGATCTGCGTGCCGATATTCAGGCCTGCGAGCGTTCCCTGCAGCGGATTGATCGCCAGATACTGCAGCTGGTTGTGCGTCTGCCGATAGAAGGGCGTAATCTTATACGACAAGCTCGTGCCGCGGATGTGCTTTTCGAAGGAGAGGTCGAAGTTGCTCGCCGTGTCGGGACGCACGTCGTGGTTGGGCGTCGTGTAGCCGAAGGCGTAGAACTGCGAAATGAACGACGCGAGATCTTGCTGCCACGTGTTGTACTGCTGGTACGACGTCGCGGCCGGGCGCGCGTACTCACCCGCGGAGCCGCGAATGACCGTATCGGGGTTGAGCGTCCACGTGAATGCCAAGCGCGGTTCGAAGACGTTGGCCACGGTCGTTCCGCCGGCGGTGTTCGTCAAGCCGACGCCCGGAGCCGGCGCGCCGTTGACCCACATGGGTGAGAATCCGGCCGGGCAACTGCCGAACGAGGCTCCGTTCCACGTCGAGACCGGGGCAAAGCCGGGCGCGCCGCAATTCTCGCGATCGAACGCGTTGAACCAGAATTGCCGCGCCGGATAATTCGACTCCAGGTTGTCGAGGCGATAGGCGAACCGGTCGAATCGTGCGCCTGCGTTCACGGTCAGACGCTCGTTCGGATGGTAGACGTCGGTCAAGGCTAAGGAACCGAAATACGGCGCGACGTCGTCGACTTGCGCTGCATAGCCGTTCTCGGTAACGAGCCAATGCGCACCCGCGTTTGCAGCAGGCGTTCCGCCGGGCGCCGTTCCCGGCGACAGATTGATCGAGAAGTCCGGCTGCAGCCCGCCTTGACTGCCCGGATCGTAGCAGCTCCACAACGCACCGGTCGTGAAGTTGTAGCAGTTGCCTGCGTTGTCCACGTAGCTCGACACGATCGTGCCCAGGCCCGTCGATCCGAACTGCGCGTTGTACGTCTGCAGCCGCTGCGTTTCGAATGAGGCTTTCGCGGTGATTTGATGCTGCGACGAGAGCTGGTTGGAGTACGTGAGGTTGCTGCCGTAGATGTGGCCGAGAACCTCGTAATCGGGCAGCGAGGCGCCGAACGTCAACTGCGCGGCATTGCCGCCGAAGATGAACCAATTCGTGTATTCGCCATAGCCGACGAAGCGCAGGTACGAATTGCCGTTGATGTTGTGCTGATATTGCAGCTTCTCGATTGCGAACGCATTGCTCGACGAGTCGCGCTGGCTCGGGTTGAGGAACGTCGAGGTCGTCGAGGGGGTGTTGAGCACGCGGTTGCCGGTGCTGCTCGGGAACGGGCTGTTCACCAGCAGCGATTGGTTGGGAGCCTGCATCAATGCGCCGTTGTAGTACACCGAATCCAGCCACGGAATCGGATAACCGGGCCAGAAGTTGGCCGCCGTTCCCGGGTTGCAGAACGGCACGGCGGGATCGCCCGGAGTGCACACCGCGACGTTCTGCGCGCCGATGTCGTTGGCCGAGCTGTTGAAGAACGTGAAGATGTTGCCGACGGTGTACATCAATTGGATGTCGTCGCGGCCCGCGTTGCGATGGTGCGGAATGCCGAAGTGGAAGTTGGCGATGGTCTCGCGGTCTTCCTGATAATCTTGTCCGTTGACGCTTCCGGTCGAGAAGTACCCGCCCCAGTTATTCTGCGCGGTGCCGCCGCTGCCGTCCAAGATATGGTAGACCGAATTGTTCGTCGGCACGTAGAGCGGCATGAAGTAGAGCGGATCTCCGGCCCCGTTGAATTGATTGTCGTAACGGAAGGTCTGATTGTCTGCGAGCGTGCCGACGTAATACGAAAACAAATGATTGGGCGACGCGCCGCCGGCTTCGATCGAAAACTTGTGGTAGAACGACGGGCCGCCGATGCCCAGGTTCGCGTCCGCGAAACCGGGATACGTGCCGGTTCGCAGCACCTGATTGATGTAGCCCGCCAAACCGGGCGAATCCGACGTTGCCGGGGTGCCACCCGTATAGACCTGCACCTCTTGTTGCCCGAGCGAGGATAGCGTCACGATCGGCGCCTCGTCGGATTCACGGATCACGGGCAAGCCGTCAAACTCGTAGGCGACCTGGTCGTAGTCGCCGCCGCGAATGTACACGCTCTGATACCAGCCCTGCTGTCCCGAGGGCATCGTCACGCCCGGCGCGCTCGCGATGGCGCTGTAGGCTTGATTGAGCGATCCGGATCCGCCCAGAGCCATTGCGGCATGCTGTCCCGACGGATTGAGCGAGTACACGTCGCTCGTCGTTCCCGGGTGCACCAGACTCTGCGCGGCACGCGAACGCACCTGCGCGATCGTTTTAATCGTCGGCTGAAGCGCGACGTTGACGTCGGTCGATTGATCGGCAAAGACCGAGTTGCCGGGAATCGATTGCGAGTCGTAGCCGCTCTTCTGCACGCTGACGGTGTACGTATCCGGGACGAGCGAGATGAAGGCGAAGTTGCCGCCGCCGTCCGTCGTCGCCGTCACGTTTTGCGCTGCGGACGACGCCGTCACGGTCGCATTGGCGATCGGCGCGCGGCTGATCGCGTCGACGACGCGGCCGCGCAGGGTGCCCGTGGTTCCGGCCCGCGCCGGAAGCAGGGCTTGGCAGAAGAGCAACGCCGCCGCAAACAATGCGGCCGGCAGGCGGAGTTTGATCAACAACGTCACCTCGCGCGAGCTATTTGGGGTCAAGTGTACGCCGGGGGCCACGCAGCTTCCACGTGCGTGCACTACAAATTCCCGAAGAGTTTCTGTCGAAGACCCACAATCACCACTCGCGGCTTTCAATGTCGAGCAGCCGCGTCGCGAGCTGCAGCCGGAAGCGGACGTCGGGGTCGTCCAGGTCGATCTCCAATGCTTCGGTGGCCCGATCCAGGCGGTAGCGAAGCGTATTGGGATGCACGCCCAGCGCCTGAGCCGTTTCGCGGAAGCGAAAGCCCTTGCGGGCGAGCGTCGAGAGCGCCAGTGCCAAATCTCTGCCGTTCTTGCGCCGCCGGAGCGGTGCGTATAGGTCGGCCAGAAACGTTTCGCGCGCCTTGGCGTCGCCGGTGATGACGCGCGGCACGAGCAGATCGTCGTAGGCGCAGACGCGGCTGCGGTAGCGGTACGAGAGCAGCGAAAGCGCCTCGCGATAGCTGCGGCGGGCGCCGTCCGCGCCGGCATGCACGCGGCCAAGCACGATCTGCAAGGCATCGTCGCCGAGCGCCTGCAGAATCGCGTCGACCGTGCGATCCTCGGGCAACAGAAACGGTACGTGGTTCAAATTCACCGTAACGAGCTGCTCGACACGCATCTGTTTGAGCGCATCCCGCACGCGGGCGGCAATGCGATCGCGCCGTAGCACCGCCTCGCGTCCCAGCGGCAACTCCTCCGGAACGATGACGATGCCGACGCGGTACCGCCCGTGCGGATCGAAGCCCAACAGGCGCACGCGCTCCTCGGCAACCGGCTTTTCGCCGGGCTCGGATTCGAGCAGCGAGAGAAACGAAGCGTAGCCCAAGCGCGATTCGACCGATGCCAGTTCCCGCTGGTGCGCGATGTGGATCGCCGCGACGAGCGCAGCGTGTTCGGCTGCCCGGTGATCCAGTTCCGAGAGCGGCGCGGTGCCTTCGACGATCCAGACCATGCCGACGAGCTCCGAGCCGATGCGAATCGGGCACACCACGCGCGCAGCCGAGCCGACTTCGGGCATCGCCGGAACGCGCAGCGGCTTGTCGGCCGCGCGAATGTGCCGCGCCATTCCGCTGCGTTCGAGCGCGCGCATCATCGCTTGCGGCGTCTGCTCCTGTTCCAGCGTCTCGCGCCGTACTTGATCGTACGCCCCGTCGACCGAGCAATGCGCGAGCAGTTTGCCGGCGGGATCTTCAAACGTCACCGAGCGCCCGATCAAGCCGCACAGGCTCTTGGCCAAGTCGTCCAGACTTGCGTCGCGCAACGCGGCGCGCGTAAGGGCGCGGTGGATCTGCTCGGAGCGCTCGATGATCCGGTACGGTTCGGCCGTCACCGCCTTGTGCAGTT
>DASRDE010000350.1:0-4511 GCA_035652755.1 Vulcanimicrobiaceae bacterium
GCAGACCATCAACGTCCCCTCGGGCCAGCTCATCAGCGTCGAGATGCTCAACGACGTCGGATCGCGCAACTCGAACGAAGGCGACCCGATCGCCGTACGCACCATCGAAGATTTTTATGTCCGCGGACATCTCGTGCTTCCCAAAGGTTCGCCGGGTTACGGCGTGGTGACGCACGTTTCGCGTTCGGGCATGTTCCATCGCGGCGGAGAATTCGCATTCGAGATTCGCCGTCTCGTAACGCCGGACGGATCGGACATTCACGTCGACATGCTGGCGGCAACCGGTGACGCCGAACGCACCACCGAGCACAACGGCAACCAAGTCGGAGCGTATCTGCTGTTCGGGTTGGGCGGAGTCTTCGCACACCGCGGCAATGACACGCTGATCCCACGCGGCGCACTCTTCCACGTAATCACCGAAAGCACGCCGCAGATCTCCGTCGTGAAGTACGGCACGCGTCCCGCCGAACTCGACGACGTGCTCGTCTCGCAGCGCTCCTAAACGAAGTACGATCGCATAGCAGCAAGAAAGGCGCTGACGGCAGCGCCTTTTTTGCATTTCTCCGTACTGCGGTTTGCAAGTATCCGTATCTTCCACGATTCGCTCGCAGCGCGCAAATCGTACGATGAGGACAACGACACCGCTTCCAGAGGAGATTGCACATGCGTCCCATCGTATCGTCCGTTTCGCTCGCCGCCTGTTTCGCACTGGCGACACTGCACGCTCTTGCCGCGTCGCATCATCATACCGCGCTGCATTCCAAGGCCATCCATGTCAGATTGGCGCCGGCCGACGAGTATTTCGGCCGCCAAAAGATGAGCATCCTGGAGATCGGCAACCGCCTGCGCGACCTCGCCGCGCGCGTGCGCTATGCTAACAGCGACGCGTCCGATCTCATGAATACCGCAGCAATGACCGAAGACGCGATGCGCGACTGGCAGCGCAAGTACCCGGGCGACCCCTGGCTCAAGCGCGATCGCTCGCAGCTGGCGCTGGTCTATAAAGCCCTGCACCGCTGAATCCGAGCGAGGCGGACGTCCGTTACCAATAGTGATGCAGCGTCCGCCTCTTGGGCCCGGCCAGGAATGGGTGTGGGACTACCCGCGCCCTCCGCGCCTCGTTCGTAGCGAGCGCTCGATCCGCGTCGTATTCGCCGGAAAGGAAATCGCGCGCACGCTCCGCGCGTGGCGCGTCCTGGAGACGAGCCATCCTCCCGTCGTGTATATCCCGCGGCAGGACGTGGCAATGGACTTCCTGCGGCCGGCTGCGGGCGATTCCTACTGCGAGTGGAAGGGCAGAGCTGCGTACTACGATCTGGTCGCTCCGGAACGCGTTTCGGAACGAGCCGGCTGGACCTACGAGCACCCGAATCCGCGGTATGCCGAGATTGCGGATGCGATCGCGTTCTACCCGGGCAGAGTAGACGCGGCGTACGTCGACGACGAGCTCGTCCAAGCACAAGCCGGAGATTTTTACGGCGGATGGATCACCCGGGAAATAATCGGCCCGTTCAAAGGCGTTCGCGGCACGGAGGGATGGTAAAGATGCGCGTTCTGGTTACGGGTGCGACGGGCTATATCGGGGGGCGCCTGGTTCCGCGCTTGCGCGAACAGGGCTATGACGTTCGCTGCTTTTCACGCGCGGCAGAACGTCTGCGCGGGCGGTTCGATCCGCAGGTCGAGATCGTCGAGGGAGACCTTAGCGACGAATCGGCGCTCGCGCAGGCGCTGCGCGGGTGCGACGCGGCGTATTACCTCATCCATTCCATGAGCTCGACGAAGGCTTTTGCCGAAACCGATCGGCTGGCAGCTCGCCGCTTCGGCGATGCAGCGCGCACCGCCGGTGTTGGAACGATCGTCTACTTGGGCGGCCTTGGGAGCGACGGCGACGCCCTCTCCACCCACCTCAAGAGCCGTCACGAAGTCGGCAACATTTTGCGCGAAAGCGGCGTGCGCGTCATCGAGCTGCGCGCCGCGCTCATTATCGGCAGCGGTTCGATCAGCTTTGAGATGATGCGTTATTTGACCGAACGCCTGCCTTTGATGATCGCGCCGCGCTGGGTAACGACGCGCTGCCAACCCATTGCCATCCGCGACGTGCTGGCCTACCTCATCGCAGCGCTGGAGCTGCCCGCCGGCGGCAGCCGGGTTTACGAGATCGGCGGCTCGGACGTGCTGACCTACCGGGACATGATGTTGCGGTATGCCGCGATCCGGAATTTGAGGCGAAGCATCATCATCGTTCCGTTCTTTACCCCGCAGCTCTCCTCGTACTGGGTTCACCTGGTCACGCCGATTTCGGCTCGGCTCGCGCAGCCGCTGATCCGCGGCTTATACAATGAAGTGACCGTCCACGATCGCTCGGCGGCCGCCGATTTTCCGCAGATCGTTCCGATCGGTTTCGACGAGGCGGTACGGGCCGCACTCGATCGAAGCGCCGGCGCGGAAACCACTTGGTTCGACGCGTTCGATTACCGCACGCTGCCGGCGGACTTTGCGGGCGTGAAGGAAGGCATGCTCATCGATATGCGCGTGCGCCACGCCCGCGTCGCACCCGAACGGATTGCCGCAGTATTCAGCTCGCTCGGCGGTGCTCGCGGCTGGCTCTTCGGCGATGCATTGTGGCGGCTTCGGGGCTGGATGGATCGCATCGCCGGAGGCGTGGGCCTGCGTCGGGGACGCCGATCGGAAAGCGATTTGCGTGCCGGGGACGCCGTTGATTTTTGGCGAGTCGAAGCCTACCAGCCGGGCCGGCTCCTGCGTTTGCGCGCCGAGATGAAGTTGCCGGGTCTGGCTTGGCTGCAATTCGAGGTAGAACCGAGCGGCGCGGCGGGTGCGACGCTGCGTCAAACCGCCTTTTTCGAACCGCGCGGGCTCGTCGGCTTCCTCTACTGGTATGCCGTCGCGGTCTTTCATGCGTGGGTGTTCGGCAATCTCGCCACGCGCATCGTGCACGAGGCCGAGAAGAACGCTTGAAACGCAACGTTCGCCGGATCCTTGTCGCAGCAGTCGCGGCGTTGTTCGTCTTCACCGTCGCCGGGTATTTTTCGGCGGGCTCGGCGTGCGCGCACGACCCGCGTTTTGCCTGCTCACCGCGAAGCGCGGAGCACGCTATCGAAGTGCCCGATCCGCAAAAGTCTTGGGCGTTCTACGGACACCTGACAGGCGCGCAAGGCGACGTCTACAAGATCGAAGTGCGCCGGGCGCTGCGCGTCTCGTGGAGCCTGCTGGTCGATCGGCGCGACTCCGGCAATCCGGCTCGACCCGCAATCGTCGTTCGTGATGCTGCCGGACGCGAGCGGGCGCACCTGGACTTTAACCGCGCGACGAGCTTCTACGAACCGTTCTCGCGCGAGTGGTATGTAACGACGACGGCGGCTACGCTTGCCCTCGCTCCGGGTTCGTACACTGCGCAAGTCCGCATGCGCAACGGGCGCGCATCGCAGCGCTATACGTTTGCCGTCGGCGACGACGAGCGTTTCAGTGTAGCGGAAATCCCGTACGTCTTCGGCGCAATCGGCCGCATTCGCGCGCTGCACTACTAGTCGCAGCCGGCACGCAGGCTTCTCGCCTGCGCGCTAAGGTGCGACTTGCGAATGCGGGCTTAGCTCGCTTGCCAAGTGCCTCGCCTTGGCTTTGACCATATCCCGGATTTCGCGCACGCGCTCCGGGGTTTGCCCCTTCGGATCGGTCAAGCCCCAATCGTCGTCTATGCGAGGAACGCCCTGAACGTCGCAACCCATGGTGACGATGCGATCGGCGCGTTCGCTCATGGTGGCAGTCAGCATTTTCGGACGCGCATGCGATATGTCGATTCCGTCTTCCGCCATCGCGGCAACGACGCCCGGATCGGGGCGGTCGGCAGCGATCGTACCCGCGGAAGCAACTTCGACCTGGTCTCCGGCAAAGTGCCGCAGGTAAGCCTCCGCCATTTGGCTGCGGCCGGTGTTGTGCTTGCAAACGAAAAGAACGAACGGCTTATACGACATGGTGCGCGGCCTCCGAACGGCGGCCTTCCCCGTGCGGCAGCAGTACTTCTTGCGCTTGCTGCTTTCGTATAGGTACGAGCCACGCGAACAACAGCGTGGCTGCGGCGGCGCCGATGAGTTGAGCGGCGATAAACCCGGGAACGTCGCTGGGACGAATCCCCGCGAAAGTATCCGAGAGTGAACGAGCGATGGTCACCGCAGGATTTGCGAACGACGTCGAAGGCGTGAACCAATACGCGGCAACGATGTACCCTGCAACCGCAAACGGCACGATCGTTCTTCGGAAGCGAACGCATCCCCAAATCACGACGAGCAGGCCAAACGTCGCGACGAACTCGCTGAGCATGAGAAGTGGGCCGCCGCGCACGTGATGCGACGCGAAGATCGGCGGCATCCCGAACATGACGTTTGCCAGTGCGACGCCTCCGACGGCGCCGCCAACCTGTGCGATGACGTATGCCGGTACTTCGTTCCAAGGCAAGCCGTTTTGAAGTGCGTCCGCGATCGTTACGGCTGGATTGA
>DASRDE010000351.1:0-2516 GCA_035652755.1 Vulcanimicrobiaceae bacterium
TGCAGCACTTACCCCACTGCGCGCCCACGCCGGAACAGATTAAAGCGCGGCGGTTCCGTCGGACCATTTGGGCACGAGCACCATCAGAATCGTCTGCGGCTCGGGTACGAGTTGATGGCCGTTGTCGAAGACGATCGGCGAACCCGGAACGTCGGCACCCCAGATCGCGCCGTCGCGCGCGCCATACGGCTTGGGAACGTGAAACATGACGTGCGGATGCCAGTGACCGACGCCTTCGCCCAGGTTTTGTGCTTTTGAAAGCATGTACGACATGGAACCCGGCGCGGGCGTCGGCAGTGCCATCGACGTGATGCGAGCGAGGATTTGCAAGCGGCTCAGCCCGGCCAGCGCGAGTTGCGTGCGGCGCAGGGTGTATTGCAGCACCGTGCGCGACGCGGGCGCGTTGTAGCAAATCGGCGCGCGCAGCCGCGTATTCCAAAAATCTTTCTGATCGAACGGCGGCATCCAGCCGCGCTCGACGATGCACGTGAAACCGTTGCCGCCCCGCTTTCCGACGACGTACCCTTTGGGCGTAAGGACCAGCACGGTCGCACTGTTCGAAATCGCAGCAGGCGCTGCTGTACGCGCCAAAGCGATCTCGGCGCCTTGTTGCATCAGGTACTGCGAAAGCGGGGCCATCTTCGAATATTCGAATGCGGGCTGGGATTTCGCCAAGAGCGGCAGCGCGAGTGCGGCGGCCAACGATAACGACAGAGCGAACGAAAAAAGACGGAGCATGCGATACCTCCGGGCCGCGGCGCGGCCATGCCGCTAGAAACTCCCGGCGCGGCGCTCTTGTGACATGCGTGAACTCTACTTGAGGTTTCGAGGGCGCGCCTGATATACTGCGCTCGATATGCACGACATTCTTTTTACGCCGCTTTGCAAGATGCTCGGCGTGCAGCTGCCGATTTTAAACGCGCCGATGACGCCGCAAGCTGGGGGCGCGCTCGCGCGGGCCGTTGGGAAAGCAGGCGGCTTTGGGATGCTGGGATTCGACGAAGACGAGACGGAAGCATCGATCTCGGAGCAACTCGCCGTGCTGCAGCAAGAGCCGCGCGTGCCGTTCGGCATCGGGCTGGTTGCGTGGGTGTTACAGCGGCGCCCGGAGTTGCTCGACCTTGCGATCGGCGCGAGACCGAAGCTGATTAGCATTTCATTCGGCGATCCGGCGCCGTATGTGCAACGCGTGCACGATGCCGGCATACTGCTGGCATCGCAAGTGCAGAACCGGCGTTCGGCGCAGACGGCGATCGATGCGGGAGTGGACGCGATCGTAGCGCAAGGCAGCGAGGCCGGCGGGCATACCGGATCTTCCGTTTCGACGCTGCCGCTGTTGCAAATCGTGCTCGACATGACCGAACAGCCGGTGCTCGCCGCGGGCGGCATCGCGACCGGCCGCGGATTGGCAGCGGTGCTCGCAGCGGGCGCGGCGGGCGCATGGATCGGGACGCCGTTTTTGCTTGCAGCCGAAGCGCGCAACAGCTCGCAGGCGCGCGAGCGGGTGGCGACGAGCGACGAAACGCAGACGATCTACACGCGCGTGTACGACCGCGCGCAGGGCAAGGGATGGCCGCGCGAATTCGGCGGCCGCGCGCTGCGCACGCCGTTTTTGGAGCGCTGGACGGATCGCGAAGACGAGCTCATGGCCGACGCCGCTGCACTGCAGACATTCGATGCCAGCGAGAAGATCTACGCCGGGCAATCCGTCGGGCTCATCGACCGCGTGCGGCCGGCTGCAGAGATCGTCGACGCCATTGCGAACGAGGCGCGGGCGCTTTTGGGGGCATTTAGCGATCGCAGCTGAGGTGCGGATCCGCACGATTTCGGTGCTCGCACTCCTGCCGCGCCGCGTCCTTCGACTGCGCGCGCAAGCGCGCTCCGCTCAGGATGACACAAGGACTCGCGATCGCGCTTTCTTTTGGCACGCCCACGTCAGAGCGCGATCCGGAATTTAAGTGCTTGCCCGCCGCCGTTCGTTTGCGACTTCTCGAAGCGTTCGACGAAGATGCCGCCGTTCGACTGAATGACTCGCTGCGAGGCTACGTTTTCGACTGCGGCGACCACGTCGACGTGCGGAAGGCCGAGATCTCGCGCCATGGGCAGCATTTGCCGCAGAGCAGCGGTGGCATAGCCGCGGCCTTGCTTCCACGGCACGACTTCGTATGCGATGTGGCCGAGCCAATACTGCGGCAGCGTTACGCCGCTTCCGGACCATCGCAGCCAAATGTGGCCGCAAAATTCGCCATCCCACATCCAACGGGCGATGCCGGGGAGGCACGGCACTTGCGAGCCGTCGGGCAGCGTCGCCATAACGCCCGCTCGATGCGGATCGCGCGCAGCTGCGATGAACGCGCCGCGATCGCGCGCGATACGGCTTAAACGCAGCTGCGCGCCTTCGGCCGTACCATCGGGCGACCAGCCCCGTTTGAGCGCATCGACGTAACCGGCGAGATATTCGGCTGCGGGCTCGACGAGTTCCATGTTAGCGCTCATTTTGCATGGGACGCCTACCT
>DASRDE010000352.1:0-5455 GCA_035652755.1 Vulcanimicrobiaceae bacterium
GAGAGCTCGTTCTGCGAGATGAAGAACGTCTTATCCATCGAGACGTCGAAGTCGTCGTAGTCGTCATAGCCGACCCAATCGACGACGTCGTCGCCCGGGAAGTACTGCGACGGTCCGCCGTGCGCGTTCGCGGTACACCACAGCCAGATGACGTTCGTGGCGCCGGCCTTTACGAAGAGATCGTGCACGTGACGCCAAGCGGCGATGTATTCCGCCGGAGAAAAATACCCGTTGGGCAGATCGGTATTCGGATCGTAGCACTGCAGGCGCGGCGAATCGTTGGTGTCGTCCAGATTCGGTTCCCAGAACCAGCGAACCATGATCGGGTGGCCGAAGCTCTTTAGCGCGGCGGCCTTTGCGTTGATGATCGCGTCGTCTGCGCTGGCAATAACATTCGCGTCGGTGTCGCCGCAGTTCCAGGCTTCGATCGGAAGCCGCCCGCGGGCGAGATCGTCCGCTTCCAGTTTCCCGGGGAAGTTTTCTTTGAAGCCGTAGAAATGCAAATCGTACGCGAGCGTGCGGCCCACGGACTTTTCGAACGCGAGCGTCCCCGCTGCGGTTTGCCCGGTTCCGTTGGGGTTGATGTATTCGCCCAGATACGTCGTGCCGGTTGCGGGCACGAGCGGCCCGCTCGCCAACACGCCGGTAAAGACCGGCGGCTGCGGCAGAACGCTTTGCAGGCTGTCGTAGAGATCGCTCCAGCCGTTTGCGTCTATGCCGGCGAGGTTCGCGTTCTGGGCTTGAATCTGCCCGCGCAGCTGCGTGAGGTTCGATTTTAGATACGAAGGCGACTTACCGTAGTAACTGTTGCGGTCGTACCGGCCGGCATTGGCCTCGACCCAGAACGGCTTGACGAGCTGCGGCAGGGCGGGCGTAATATTCTGGAATTGGATCTGCGCGGTATTGCCCCCGTCGAGCACATCCACTCCGGTCACGCCGCCGGCGGACTGCAACTGCTGCAGCATGCTGCTTCCGTTCGTCCCTTGATTCGTCGCAAAATCCGTGTGCGTCAGGAACCACGTCTGCGCAAAAGCCGCGGCTTGCGGCGCGTTCAGCAGCGTTTGCACCAGCGTGAAGTACTGCTGGATGAGCGCTTTGCGTCCCGAGCCGTTCCATTGCGGCGAGAGCTCGGGGTCGACCGCGTAATAGATGCCGGCCAGCTGCGGATACATCCCGGCGATTTTCGCCAAATTCGGAACGTCGGCGGGCAGCGTCGTGGGCGTCGACAGCCACGTTACGTCGCCGCTGACCATGTACACGTTGGCAACGGCCGTCATCGCCTGCAGGTTTTTCACGGTCGTGGGATTGCCGGCGAGCAAGCTGCTGATGTCGTCGCCGCCGACCGGCACGAAGATTGTGCTGATGCCGTATTTCTTGGCATAATTTGCGATCAAGATGCCGTTGTCGCACACCAGCGAGTGTTCGAAGACGGCGCGCACGCCGTCCAGGCCGTAGGAAGCCGCAGCCGCGCGCGTTGCAGCCCGTGCGGCCGTGCGTTCGGCCTGGGGCGTCACATGCGGCGCCGCTGCGCCCGAACAGCCGGCCAACGCGTACGCAAGCGCCAATGCGGCGCAGCACGAGAACCCGCCGATGTAAGACACCTTCATCTTCATCCTAGTAGCGTACACGGAACCGCGCCGAAGCGCCGTGGTAAATTCGGACTAGCCGCCCTTCGACTGCGTTGCACCGCACGCCAGTCCTTCGACTGCGCTATGGCACGCTGCGCGTGCCGTAGGCTCCGCTCAGGATGACACAATCGCTCAGGCCGACACGGACTTTCCGCATGCCCGTCCTTCTACTGCGTAGGCCGCGCGCGTACCGCGCGGCGTACCTCCGCTCAGGATGACACAATCGCTCAGGCCGACACAATCGCTCAGCACGACACATAAAAAGGGCGCCGACGGCGCCCTTTGAGTTCTTACGGAAGCTCGATCTCCGAGAGGTTCTTTTCGATCTTGCGCTTGACGCGCTGCAAAGCGTTGTCGATCGACTTGACGTGGCGGCCGAGATCGCGCGCCATCTCCTGGTAGCTCTTGCCCTCGAGGTACGACAGGAGCACCTGCGACTCGAGCTCGGAGAGGTTCTCTTGAATCCGCTCCTTGATGTCCTGCGAGACTTCCTGGTTGATGACCAGTTCTTCGGGATCCGACGTTTTTTGCGAGGCCATGACGTCGAGCAGCGTGCGCTCGCTGTCCTCGTCGTAAATCGGCTTGTTCAGCGAAATATACTGATTGAGCGGAATATGCTTCTGCCGCGTCGCCGTCTTAATCGCCGTGATAATCTGGCGCGTGATGCAGAGTTCGGCGAACGCGCGAAAACTCGAAAGTTTATCCGCCTTGAAGTCGCGGACGGCCTTGTACAGGCCGATCATGCCTTCTTGGATGATGTCTTCGCGGTCGGCGCCGATAAGAAAATAGCTCTTCGCTTTAATCCGAACGAAGTTTTTGTACTTGTTGAGCAGGAACTCCATCGCGAGGTTGTCGCCGGACTTCGCGGTAGCTACCAAATCCTCGTCTGCCCGCTCGTGGTACTCAAGTCCATCCGTAAGGGGATGGGTCATTGCCATAGCTCGCCTTTTTGCCTCTGGGACCAACGTGCGAAAATCGCGGGCCGGGGCCCGTCGAGCGCGCACATCCCGACGATTATAGGAGGGTCCTCCTGGGCCGTCAAGGACAAGTCAGGCAGCGGGGTTCCTGTGTAAGGCGGCTTACCTAAAGGCCGCCGCTGCTGTTCGAAAGCCGGCACAACGGGCCGCCGCGAGCGCCCGGCCGCTCTGTGCTCCGTGAAGGGCGAGCGACCGTTTGTATGCTCCCAGCAGAGTGATACGATAAGAGTCCGAGAGTTCGGATGGAGGCGCTCCATGCGGAAATTTTCGCTACTCGCCTACGGCATTTCGCTGTTGATGCTGACAGCCTGCGGCGGCTCGCTCGCTCGGGTTCCGCTGCAGCAGACAATCGCATTGCACCGTGACGTTGGGCCCGCGGGCCCGCCGCTCTCAATAGGCTCTTTCAACCTCGCTCGCGGCGGACTCGAAAGCTTGCAATACGGCTCTCTCTCGATGGAAAAGGGCCTGCGCCACGCCATCTTGGTAACTTTCCCCGGCACGGCGTTCCGGTTCGCACCGGCGCTCACGCCGGCGTTCCTGCAATCGATCAAGACGCTCATCATTGGCGTTGCAGCGGGCAGCACCACGCCCATAACGCCGCTCAGCTCGCAGGAACAGGCGAACCTCGTGAACTTCGTCAAGGGCGGCGGTACGGCCGTCCTTCTTGCGGACAACGATCTCCAGTTCCAAGCTGCCAGCGACAGCATTCTCAATCCGTTCGGTTTGAGCTCGACAGGCGTCGTACAGGGGACGGCAACGGCAACGTTTTTGAATCTTGCCACGGACCCGATTCGAAAAGGCATTGCCGGGACCGCCAAACAGATCGATACTTCTTGGCCTGCATGGTTCTCAAGCATCGGAACGAGTACCGAAGTCGCCCAGCTCGCCGCGAACGGCATGCCGGCAGCATCCTATTTCGCGGCCGGGGCGCTCGGTTCGGGGAGCGGGGCGGTCGTATTTTTCTCCGACTCGAGCATCATGGTCGACGGCCTTCGCACGAGCAACGACCGCATCGCGCTCTTGAATGCGCTCGCCCTAAGCAAATGACGTAAGACCTTATCGAAACGCCGCGACGGCCTCCTCGAAGGCATCCTCGAACGATGCGGCCCCGTCGCCCGCCGGCGCGGACGAGAATTCGTCCCGAACGACCTTGTCCAGACCCAGCGGCACGGCGCCCAGGCGCCGGAAGATGGCGTCGGCGTTGCCGACCATTCGAAGGGCTTCGTGGGTACGGCCCGAGGCGCGCAGCAGCCGTGCCGCAGCGAGCAAACTCGAGGCGACGCCCGAGCGGTTCCCGACGTCGCGGAACGAGAGAAGGCTTTCCCGCAGCGCTTGCCACGCTTGCGCGTAACGCTCTTGCGAGACGTAGATGTGCCCTTGCAGCAAGCGCGATGCGGCCAATCCGGGCCGGTCGCCGAGCCCTTCGCGCATCGCGATGCCGTGCTCGACCAGCACTTGCGCATCGGCGAAGCGCCCTTGCAGGAAGAGCACTTCCGCCAAGTTGTTGCTCACCAGTGCGCAAAAGGCTCGGTCGTCCAAACGCTCTCCCAATGCGAGCGCTTCGCGCAGCAGCGCTTCGGCCCGGGAATACTGCCCGGCGAACATCGCTAGGCCTCCCATGTTGTTCGTGGCCATCGCGACGCCCAGGGCGTCGCCCATCTTTTCGTTCAGACTGCGCGAACGATCGTACAGCGAGCGCGCGGTTTCGAGCTCGCCGCTGGTGTGCGCGATGAGCGCCAAGCCGTTGAGCGCAGACGCCACGCCCGCGTCGTTGCCCAAGCGCTCCCACATCTGCAGCGCCTTCTCGTTGAAATAGCGCGCCGCGGCCTGATCGGATCGCCGGCGCGCGAGCATGCCCGCATAGCGAAGCGACTGCGCAACCAGCGGCGTCTGTGAATCACCCCCGCGATCGAGCGCCGCGGTGAGCCACCTGAGGCCTTCGCTCAAGTGACCGCGGCGAAACCAATACGGTGCGACGGCTACGGCCAGTTCGAGCAGCGGTTCGGCCGTCCCGAGCGAGTGCGCGTAATCGAGCGCAGCGGTCAAGTTCGCACGCTCGGCGTGCAGCGCGGCCGGCGGCGCGGCGGCGGCAAGGCTTCGATAGAACTCGAAATGGCGCGCGCGCAGCCGCTCCTCGCGCGACGATTCGATCTCCTGACGAACCGCGTTGTCGATCGCATCCGGGATGCGGTACCGGATCGCGTCGCCGTCGCGGTTTGCAACGATCAGCGAGCGCCGTTCGAGCTGCGCCAGAGTCGCGCTGTCGCATTCGGCGACTGCCGCAGCGGCTTGTGCGCAGAAGTCCGCGGGGAAGACCGTGAGGGCTTCCAACCGCGATCGTACATCGGGCGGCAGCGACGCGACGCTGCGGCGCACCATCGCTTCGACGCTCGCGCATGCGTGAGCGGGTGCGCCCGCGGCGAGAAGTTCGATCGCCAGCGGAACGCGGCCGACGCGCTCGCAGAGCGCCTCCGCTTCTTCGCCGCGGGCCCGCTCGCCGGCTCTATCGGCGTAAAGCGCAATCGCATCCTCGATCGTGAGCGCGCCGGCGCGCACGACGGCCTCGCCGGCAACGCCGCAGGGTTCGCGGCGCGCCGCAAGCACGCGTACGTTTCGAGTTTGGCTCAGCACGACGTCGATGAAGCGTTCGAGGCCGGCTTGGAGATGATCGCACGCGTCGACGAGCAGCAGCGCGGATTGAGAACGCAGCACCGCCACCAGCGTCTGCTCGGGCGATCCGGCATCTTCTTCCGTTCCGAGCACCGCCAACGCCGCGCGCAGCGCGCCGTCCAACGTCCTGCACGTTCTAAAATCGAGGTACCAAACGCCGTCCGTAAATTGGGACGCTTC
>DASRDE010000353.1:0-2869 GCA_035652755.1 Vulcanimicrobiaceae bacterium
CGGCGGTCCGGAGCCTCCCAGGTGGATCTCCAGATGCATCGGGTTCGTGAACGCACGGTGCGTAGGGATGGGCGACGGCGTCGGCCGCGCGGTTCCGCCGTGCATGGAAGCCCAAATTCCCGCAGCAATCAGCACCGCGGCGAAAGCCGTCGCCGCAATCGCGGGAGCATAGCGCGCCGGACCTCGGCGGGGCATGGCGCCCTCTCTTTCACAGGCTGGCGAACGTCAGGTGCGTTCGCGCGACCTGCGCCTGCGACCTCGCCGCGCAAGGCGCCGTCACCCGGTAGCGAAAGCCCGGACGATGCAGGCCGTTTTGGTTACAGGCGCCTCGACCGGGATCGGATACGCCACCGCAGCGATGCTCGCACGCAGCGGATTCGTCGTCTTTGCGGGTTGCCGCAAAGAGACTGACGCGCAGCGAATGTCTGGAGTCCACCGCGGCATTCGGCCGCTGATCGTCGACGTCCGGAACGCAGATCAAATTGCGGAAGCGGCGCGCGCGGTCGAGGCTTCGGGCATTCCGCTGCACGGAATCGTCAACAATGCAGGCATCGCCGTAGCCGGACCGCTGGAGTATCTTCCGGTCGACGAGCTGCGCCGGCAGTTCGAGGTCAACGTTTTCGGCGCGATCGCGGTGACGCAGGCGTTTCTGCCGCAGCTGCGCGCCGCGCGGGGGCGCATCGTGTTCGTCAGCTCCGTCTCCGGAACGCTCGCGCCTCCGTACCTGGGCCCGTATGCGGCGTCGAAGTTCGCGCTCGAGGCGATCGCGGATTCGCTTCGCATGGAACTGGCGGCCTTCGGCATTGCGGTCAGCGTCGTTCAGCCCGGGAACGTCAAGACGCCGATTTGGGCCAAGGGCCGCGCCGCCAAGGACGAGCTCGTCGCGCGACTGCCCGCAGAGGCGCAGCATCACTACGGTGCGGCAATCGACGCGCTTGTGCGCGTCACCGAACGTGAGGAGCGCTCCGGCATCGAAGCGGACGCGGTTGCGGAGGTGATTCTTAAAGCGCTGACGGCTGCCAAGCCGAAAGCGCGCTACAGCGTCGGTTCGCCGGCCGGCTGGATGCGCCGCATTGCGTCACTGCTTCCCGAAACGCACCGCGACCGGTTGATCATGAAAAACTTTCGCAGATGAGCGGCCCGGCGGCGAGTCGCGAGCGGCTGCTCAGCTTCTCGGCCCGAAGCCCCGATAACCGCGAAGCGGTATGAGCTGCTGGATCTCCAGCATGCCGCGCTGCACGAGCGGAAAACTTTCGACGAGAGCCCGCGCGTCTTCCAGCGAGTCGGCCTCGATCATCGTCACCGCGCCCGGCACGTCTTGCCGGCTCCAGCACTCGCGCACGCTTCCAGCGGCGTAGAGCGCGCGAATGCGCTCGGCTTCGGGCTCGAGCAGCGGCTCGAACTGGGCATCCGAAAATTGCTCGGTGCGTCTTCGCGTGATCGAAAGTATCTGCATGCGTTCCTCTCAAGGTGCTGCGACGAGTGCCGTAACCGCGACGCCGTATTCCCGCTTCAAAGCTTCCCCTCCCGGATCGATTCGCCGGACGGGAACAAAAGCCGTAATCTGCCACGGCGAACCCGCCCGAAGCTCGACGACGGCGGCGATTCTTGCGAGCGCTTTGGAATCGCCGGTAATCTGCGCGAATCCCGCGCGTTCCCCGCCCGCAGTGACGAGCGGAACGACTTTGGTAGGCGCGCGATTGGGGACTCCGGCGGCCTGGAAGATCGCGTTGGCGGCGGTATCGAGCGCTCCCACGGGCGACGCTCCGCCCACCATCGCCGCGACGAAAACTGCGCCTGCGAGCAACTTCATGCGCGCGCGTTTCGGCGCAGCCCGGAATGACAACTGCCTTGGCCGTCAGAAAGCACCTGCGATGGCTTATGATTCGCTGCGCGCATTCGTGGAGGCGCTCGATCGCGCAGGAGAGCTGCACCGGATCGACGCGGCAGTGGATACGCATCTGGAGATCAGCGAGATCACCAACCGCGTCGTGAAAGCGGGCGGCCCCGCGCTGCTCTTCACCAATGCCGGCGGCTCGCCGATTCCCGTACTGACCAACCAGTTCGGAACCGAGCGCCGGATGGCGATGGCCTTCGGTGCCAAAACGCTCGACGAAGCCGCCGGCCGTTTGCGCAAGCTGATCGACCTCTCGATGCCGGGCGGCGCGATGGAAGGCCTGGGCAAGATCCTTTCACTCGCACCGCTCGCAGCCGCGATTCCCAAAACGGTCACCGGTGCGGCCTGTCAGGAAATCGTCAGCGGCGAGCCCGATCTCACGCGCCTTCCGATTCTGACGACGTGGCCGATGGACGCCGCGCCGTTCATTACGCTGCCGCTGGTGATCACGCGCGACGCAAAAACCGGCAGACCCAATGCAGGCATGTATCGCATGCAGGTTTACGGCCCTCGAGAGACCGGTATGCACTGGCAGCGTCACAAACAAGGGCGCGCTCATGCAGCTGCTTGGGGCGATCGCATTCCGGTCGCCGTCGCGATCGGCACGGATCCGGTGCTCACGTACGCGGCGACCGCGCCCTTGCCGCCCGTGCTCGACGAATTCGCTTTTGCCGGATTGCTTCGCGGCAAATCCGTTCGCCTGACGCAGTGCAAGACGATCGACCTGAAGGTGCCGGCCGATGCCGAATTCGTGCTCGAAGGATACGTCGACAACACCGATCTGCGAACCGAAGGGCCGTTCGGCGATCACACCGGCGTTTACAGCCTTGCCGATCACTATCCGACGTTTCACGTCGAATGCATCACGCACCGCCGCGACCCCATCTACGCAGCCACGGTCGTCGGCAAGCCGCCGATGGAGGACGCGTGGCTCGGAAAAGCGACCGAACGGATGTTCCTTCCGCTGCTGCA
>DASRDE010000354.1:0-2085 GCA_035652755.1 Vulcanimicrobiaceae bacterium
GGTTTTTTGAAACGGGGAAAACACAGGCTTGCCGCAATCAGCCTTTGCACAGTATCCTCGAAAAAGCACCCGCCGCATACACGTATGCTACAATGTTGCCGTGCCATATGCTTGGCTTAATGATTTGTCAATGACGCAGGATGCTTCGCTCGAACATCTGGTGTTGAGCGATGGACAGGTGATTGTTCGCAGCGCGCACGCCGGCGACCAGCCCTTGCTGATGCAGTGGTTGACCGATTCGGAAGTCTACAGGCATTGGGGCGGAAAACCGGCGACGGCGGAAGATGCGGCGGCGCACTGCCGCGTCCAGGTGGAGGAGGATGTGTGTTGGTCCTTCATCATCAGCAGCGGCGGCGACGCCGCCGGATTCATTCAAGCCTGGGGTGTCGATAGACGCGGCGGACTCGATCTCTTCGTCGCGCCGCCATACCGCCGCCGCGGCATCGGGACGCGCGCGGTAACCATGCTTGCGACGCACCTGCGCGACGCGCACGGCTGGACGCGGATTACCGTCGATCCCTCGATCCACGACGAGCGCGCCGTCGCATTTTTCCAGCGCGCGGGCTTCGTCGATACAGGCGAACGGCTCGAGGAAGACGGTCGCACCCTGGCCGTCATGGAGTTTCGCTAAACCGTATGCTCGGGTACACGCCGCCGCAGCCGCAGTTTTGGAAAGCCTTGGTTGCCGTTGCGCGAAACGGCCGTTACGCCGAATGTCCGTGTCGAAAATGAGTGAAACGCCGCTGCTGATCGAGCGCGCGACCGCCGAGGATCTCGATGCGCTGCTGCCGCTCGTCCGTGCGTACCGCGTCTTCTACAAGCAGCAGCCGGACGAAGCGCGCGAGCGCGAGTTCGTCGCGCGTCACCTGCGCGACGGAACGTCGGTGATGTATGTTGCGCGCAGCGGTGGAAGCGCCGCCGGTTTCATGCAGCTCTTTAAGACGTATTCGACGGTGCATCTGGCGCCCGCGTGGATCCTCGAGGATCTCTTCGTCGATCCGAACGCGCGGCGGGCCGGGATCGCTGCCGCGCTTCTCGAGAGGGCGCTCGCGCATGCGAGGGAGAGCGGCGCCTGCGGCATGTTTCTGGAGACCGCCTACGACAACGTGACCGCGCAGCGCGTCTACGAACGGGCCGGCTGGACGCGCGAAGGCCGGTTCTACAAATACAACGCGCCGGTGTAACGCGCGCCCGGGGCGGGAAAGTCCACCCCATGGATCTGACCAAAGAGTATCCGCGCAGTCCGCGCGAGCAGCTCGAGGGCATCGCGACGCTCCCGCGCGCGGTCGATAAAGCCCGCGCTCAGCTGGCCGGAACGCTCGGCGAGTACGTCTACTACGGCTGCCGCTTCAACCGGAAATTGTTCGATACGCTCGGCGTTACCGACGACGAGTTCTTGGATGCCGTTCGCACGGCCGGCAGCGACGACGGCGTGGCGGAATGGATCCGCGACTTCGTGCGCCCCGAAGGCGGGAAGGTCGAGCAGCTCAATGCGTGGGTTGAAAATAATGCGCCGGCGCCTTCCGAACGCGAGGAATTCTGCAGCGAGCTCGAACGCGTCGATCCGGGTAACGACAGCGTGACCACTTGGACGGAACTGGTCGATCTCGAAGAAGGCCGGATAAAGAAAGAAAGCTCGACGGCGACGTAGCGCCGGAGGAAAAAGAAAGAGGCCCGTGCCTGCCTCATCACGGGCCTCGATGCGGCTGACCGCGTGCCCTATTTCACGACGTGCCAGTCGACGATGGTGTAGGTGTTGCCGGATGCGATGACGTTGAGCGTTCCGTCACCGAACTCGTTGAGGGCGAATGTGGCCAGCTGCGTTCCGTTCGAGCTTCCGACGGCGCCGCTGATGAAGCCCTGATTGGCCGGCGGCGTGTTAGTGTTCGTTTGAACGTTCAGCGTGTCGCCGTTTGCAAGGACGGCGTTGGTAATCGTCATGTTCGTCAGCAGTCCGTTCTTGAAGGTCGTCGCGATAGGCAGCGTGTAGTTGCCGCGCGACGTACCGCCGGCCAGGCCGAACATCGGTGCGGCGATCGGGCACGACGTGTTCTGGTTCCCCACGGTGACCGAAAGGCTGCCGAT
>DASRDE010000355.1:0-4075 GCA_035652755.1 Vulcanimicrobiaceae bacterium
AAGCGGGTAAAGTCGAATACCGCCTGGATAAGACTGGCATCATTCACACGATCGTCGGCAAGGCCAGTTTCGGTGAAGAGCAACTCGCGGAGAATGTGGCGACGCTGCTCGACGCGATCGTGCGCGCGAAGCCTGCAGCCGCGAAGGGCACGTACCTGCGCAGCATCACGCTGACGAGCACGATGGGGCCCGGCGTACGCGTCGATCCCAATCGCGTCAAACCCACGCACGCCTGACGCGCATCGCAGTCATGAAAAAACCCGCCGTAGCAACGGCGGGTTTTTTATTGTTCTTCCGGCAGTCCGGCGATTACGCGCCGCGGCTCACGGCCGCCACTAGACGCTCGAGCGTTTCGTGCGTGGCCAAACCCACGCCGTAGAACGCCAGATGATAGTGGTACCCGCCGTCCTGGGCAAGACGGTGCGCAACGACGCGCGCGGCTATGGAAAGATCCTCCGGTTCGCCTTGACTCAAGTGCTCGGGAATCGAGAACTGCACCTCGGTCGAACGGCCGACGGTCAGCGGATCGGCCGACGTGATCATCATTCCGCCGATCGAGACGTTTTCGGCCGTTGCCTCGTGGAACTCGCCGAGCTCGGCGCGATACCGGATTGGGAAATCCACCCGGACGCGCACGCTCGTGCGGCCGTCGGCTGCCTGCGAATCGAAGAGCGGGCGTTTGACGAGCAGCACGCCGCTCGTGCGGTGCGTCGACGGATCGACCACGATGATCGAACCGCCCGCGTGGTTGCGCGCGTAAGGTTCCAGAGCCAGCGGCTCCTGCGTTTCGACGATCACTTCGCCGATGTCGTTGAGCGCGAGCGCGTGCGCGTTTACCGGCTCGAGCGTGTGAATATCCAGCGCGCTTTCGATGCCGACGATGCGGCCCTGCACCCAGCGGCATCCGTGGCGCAGCAGATACTTCCGGCCCAGCTGCGCGGGCTCGGTATCCATCCAGGCCAGCGATGCCGTGAAGCGATCCGTGCTTTCCAGCGTATGCGGCGTCGAGAGCCAGCTGCCGCGCGCCACGTCGACGTGGCGATCCAGCACGACGCCGGCGGAGCGGCCGCCCGACACCGATTCTACGACGTCGCCGGCGCAGCGGACTTCCGTGACCTTGGCGATCTCGTTGCTGGGGAAAATCTGCACCGGATCGCCGGCGCGTACGTTTCCGCGCGCGACGCGCCCCCAGAGGACGCGCGCAGAATTCGCGTGCGCGTTACCGTTCGCCAGCGCGATCGGATCGCGCGAGACGTACTGCACGGGCACGAGCAGCGGCCCATCCGATGCATCCTGACCGGCGGGCAGGCGTTCGAGCAATTCCAGCAGCGTCGGTCCGACGTACCACGGCGTGTCCCCGCTGGTGGTGACGTTGGCACCTTCGAGCGCGGAGATCGGGATGATGCCGGCCACGCGGATTCCTGCGGCGCGCGTGAAGCGCTGCAGTTCTTCGCGTACCGCGTCGAATGCGTCGTGCGGATTGGCGACGGCGTCGATCTTGTTGACGGCAAAGACGATGCTCGGCACTCCCAGAAGGTTTGCCAGCAGCGTATGACGCCGTGTCTGCGGCAGCAGTTTGACGGGCCGCACCGAGAGATCGATCTTCGTGATGTCCACGAGCACGACTGCGGCATCGCTGCCCGCAGCGGCCGTCACCATGTTCCGCGTGTACTGCTCGTGCCCCGGCGCGTCGGCGATGATGAATTTGCGCTTCGGCGTGGAGAAGTAGCGGTAGGCGACGTCGATCGTGATGCCTTGCTCGCGTTCGGCTTCCAGGCCGTCGGTCAAAAGCGAGAAATCGATCGGCGCACCCGCGGCGCGCTTCTCGAGCGTACGCAGCTGATCGCCCAGAATCGCCTTGCCTTCGAAGAGGAGACGGCCGGTCAGCGTGCTCTTGCCGTCGTCGACGCTGCCCGCCATGAGGAAGCGAAGCGCGCGATCGTGCTCGACGTCTTGCGGGAGATCGTTAGTAGCCGCCATTGCTGTGGCCCACATTTCTCAGAAGTAGCCCTCGGTCTTTCGACGTTCCATTGAAGATTCCGACGTCTGGTCGTCCATTCGCGTAGCGCCGCGTTCGCTGACGGTGACGTTGAGCGTCTCCATCACGATCTCGGCCGGCGTGCGGGCACTGCTCTCGACCGGACACGTGCACGTCATATCGCCCACGGTGCGGAAGCGCACCAGCAGTTCCTCGACGCGCTCGCCAGGTTGCGGCGGCGTCACCTCAGTCACGGGGGTGAGCAGGTCACGCCGGCGCACGACCTGGCGGTTGTGCGCGAAATACATCGACGGCAGCGGGATCTGCTCGCGCTGGATGTAGAGCCAGACGTCCAGTTCGGTCCAGTTCGAGATCGGGAAGGCGCGCATGTGTTCGCCGGGCCGGATGCGCGTGTTGAACAGGGTCCACAGTTCGGGCCGCTGCTCCTTGGGACGCCACTGGCCGAAGCGGTCGCGGTGGGAGAAGATGCGCTCCTTGGCGCGGGCCTTCTCTTCGTCGCGCCGAGCGCCGCCGATCAGGACGTCGAAGCGGTGCTCCTCGATCGTCTCGAGCAGCGTGACGGACTGGTGGCTATTCCGGCTTTCGAGCGGGTGAGCCAGCCGGACCGTGCCGCGGGCTATTGAGTCCTCGACCAAGCCCACGACCAGCCGCTCCCCGTTCTTGGCGAGCACTTCGTCGCGGAAGGTGATGACCTCGGGGAAGTTGTGCCCGGTGTCGACGTGCAGGAGAGGGAAGGGCAGCTTGCCGCTGAACGCGCCGCTGCCGAGGTGGCGCTTGAACGCTTTCTCGGCCAACCGCAGGATGACGCACGAGTCCTTGCCGCCCGAAAAGAGCAGCGCCGGCCGCTCGAAGGCCGCGGCCGTCTCGCGCAGGATGAAGATGGCCTCCTCCTCGAGCCAGTCGAGGTGGCGGGTGTTCATTTCCGGGAGCAGTTCGTAGAGTTCTTCGGCCGCTGCGTTCATAGCCCCAATTCCAAGAGTGGCTGTGCGTTGGGCGGCCCAAGAAACAAAAAACTGGGAAGTCCCAGCGTTGCGCCCCTCGGGCCCCGTCAAAGAAATATCGCCGACTACCCAGTTGAATCTTAGGCCTGGTTGTTCACCCCCCGCCGGGTGAGGTATCGGTGGCGATTCCTTTGTAAGGGTCCATTTTTGATCCCTGCCCCAAATGGTAGGCTTTTTGGCACAGCGGCGCATGGTGCACAGGGCACATTGCCTCGCAAAAGGGGCAGTTTGCGGGCGGTCCGAACTCTGTGGAGAATCCGGTGCGATGTTCGCGCCGTTGTTTACGTTTATAGGCCGCAATGCGAGCATCCGCCATGAAGTATCTACTCCGTCTTTCTCTCGTTCTGCTCGCCTGCGGAGCCTTTGCCGCATGTGGTGAGGGGGGCGGCTCGAGCTCGCCGCTGAGCGTCAACACGCCGGCGCCCTCGCCGACCCCGACCCGTACTCCGCTGCCCGGCCCCATCGTCGCCGGTCAGCTGCTTCCGCCGGCCGGAACGATCTATCTCGGGGCCTACGTCGACACCACGGGTTTAACCGGCGGCAACACGCCCGCCGACCTGATTCAGTTCGAGTCCGAGCTGGGGCGTACGCTGGCGCTGCACATGTACTATCAGAGCTTCTTGACGAACTGGGGCAACCGCTCGGCGCAGGACGACTTCAACAACAGCCGCGTGCCCATCGATTCGTGGAACTGCGGCGATACCAACGCGAATATCGCCGCGGGCCTGCAGGACAATGAAATCAAGCTGAAAGCCGACGAGATTAAAACGTATGGATGGCCGGTGTTCGTGCGCTTCTTCTGGGATATGAATCTGCCGGCATCGCAGCTGTCGCGGTCGCTGTGCTTCGATCCCCATTTCGACTACACCGACCAGAACACGCACGTGCAAACGTTCAACGGCGCCGAATTTATTGCAGCATGGAAACACGTCCACGATATCTTCGTGCAGGAGGGCGCGGTCAACGCAATCTTCGTGTGGAGCGTCGACTCGCTGGGGGTCAACCCGCTCAACCCGTCGGATAATGGCGACGACCACTATTACTACCCTGGCGATGCGTACGTCGACTGGGTCGC
>DASRDE010000356.1:0-19908 GCA_035652755.1 Vulcanimicrobiaceae bacterium
TGGCGGTAGATTCTGCACAACATGCCGTCGTCGAGCAGCACGTCGTACTCGTCGCGCATGACCGGCGATTCGAACCAACCGTCGTCCACGCGCCACGGGCCGGCGCAATCGAGCACGGCGCGCGTACCGACGGCGGCGGGAGCGTTGCCGCGCATGCGTACGGCGATTTCGCGCACGCTCAGCAAGCGCAGCTGCGGTGCCGAGCTGCAATCGGAGGGCTTCTCCGGCGAAATGCCCGAGAGCGAGACCGCGCATGCGCTCGCGTCGAACGGTTCGAACCAAAAACGGCTCTCCAACTGCGGCGCCTCCCGCACGCGCGCTCGCTGCGCACCGCCGGCCGTAGCGGCCTGCAGCCGCGCGAGCGCAACCGCCACCGCCTGCGGATCGGCGCGATGCTGGCCGAAAAGCGCTGCCGGCGTTCCGCACTCTTCGAGCCGCAGCGCCTGCATGCGCAGGCCGCTCACCGGCGATTCGAAGACCAGGCTTTCCAGTTTGGCGCGCATGACGTCCAGGAGCGTTCGCGGCTCGGCGCTGGGATTGGCCAAGCCGCACTCGATCTCGCGCACGTCGCCGTTCTCGCATTCGAAGGTCACACAGACCAGGCTTGCCGCGCGCCCGGCACGCTGCAGATCGCCGCAGACGCGGTCGGCCAGCACCCGCAGCGCGAAAAAAATCTGCTCTTCCTGGGCAGCGGTTCCTTCGCCGTACATCGCAGCGTCGATTTGGAGTTCGTGCGCGCGCGGACGCAGCGGCGTGGAATCGATGCCGCGCGCCCATTCGTGCCAGCGCGCCGCCTCTTTGCCGAAGCGCCGCACCAGCGGACCGTGCGGAAGGTTCGCCAGATCTTCGAGGGTACGCACGCCCAGCAAATGCAGCCGCTCGACGTCGCGCGGCTGTATTTCCAAGACCTCCACGCCGAGCTGCCCGATACGGCCGCCGGGCGCATACGTCGACGCGCGCGCCATGAATTTGTTCGGGCCCACGGCGGCGCGAACGGGCAGATCGAACGGACGCAGCACGTCGAGCGCGCGAGCGATCCAGGCCGCCGGGCCGCCCGCGATGCCGCGCATCTCCAAATACGCCGTTCCCTCGCCCCCGTCATCGACCAGCGGCGAGACGGCGTCGAGCGCGTCCAGCATGTCGCTCCATACCGCGCGGCTGCGCAGCGCGTCGTGGACGAGCACGTGCACGCCGCCCGCGGCAGCGCGCGCCTGCAGCACGGTCTGGCCCGGACGCGCACCGAGCTCGTACGCGCGTTCGTCGGTTTGGATGATGCGGCCGCGGTCGGGTTTGTCGGCAAGCACGGCCGGCTCGCCCGCCGGAATTCCGGGATGCTCCCGGCGCGCGAGCGCTAAACCGAACGCGGAGACGTGCACGCAGAGCAGCATCTTAATCGAACCCCAAAATTTTTTAATCCAAACTCCATGTTGGAAGGAAGCAAGGCAAGTAGACTGACACCATCAACTTACTGCTTGCGCCACCTGGAGCGGGCGCGGAGCAGAGGCTGCGGCGCGTCCTCCCCTCAGAGGCGCGCCGCTGCTTTCCCGAAGAATGCGGATTCGGGCGACGGCACCGGGTGCGGCCCGCCGGTTCTTAAGAATCTGAGCGCCCACGTCGTAACCCGCAACGTCGGCGAGCAAGCCCGCATCGCCCGACCACAGCACGCGCTCGACGCCGCAGCGCACGCGAGTCGAAGCGAAGTACGCCAGTTCCGTTCCGGCGTGCGCACCGAGCGCAAACACGACCGTTCCGGCCTTCTGGGCTAAGCCGCACAGACGCGACCAGACGGTCGCGCGCAGTGGAACCGCCGGCATCGCGAGGGCTTCGAAGCACTGCGCGCGCAGCAGAATGTCCGCCGAGCGGGCGGTTTCGAGCGGCGAGTGCGCCTGCACGATCAGCACGCGGTCCAGACGGACGCCGGCGCGCTCCAAGCCGGGCGGATACAGCGTGCCGTCGTCGACGATTGCGGCGAGCCCCGCCCGCGTGGCCTGGGCCAGCAGCGACGCGGCGATGGCGGTGCGCCCCGACGTGGGCGGCCCCTCGAGCGTCGCCACCGCGCCGCGCAAAAAACCGCCGCCCAAGGCGCGATCCAGCACGGGAAATCCGCTGCAAAACGCGTCCGGCCGGGCAGCCACGATACGGCCAGCCGCACGTACGTCCAGGCCCGCTTTGAGCGCTTCGAAGGTCGTCGGGGAAAGCGTTTGTACGTCCATGGGAGCACGATCCTAATCGAACATATGTTCGATTGTCAATAGACCTGCGGGGTCGCAGCGCTCGAAGTAGGAACCACCGCCGGATGGAGCCTGCCGAGCAGCAGACGGCACTGGAAATTTGGGCGCAGCGGCTGATTCGAACCCAGGTCGATGCAGCCGGCGACGCGCTGGCCGCCTACTGCAAAAAGCCCAAGTCCGCCAAACGTTTGCACGCGGCCCGCAAGCAGCTGGCCCGCCTTCGCGCCGCGCTCGACGATCTCTCGATGCCGGCCGGCGTCGCGCCGGAATTCCGCGATCGCGTGCAGACCCTGCACAAACGCGCGGGACGCATCCGGGATGCCGACGTGCTGCTCGCGCGTCTGGACGAGTACGATCGCGCCGCGTTCGGCACCGCGCGCAAAGAGCTCAACGCCATGGCCCGCGAACTGCGCCGCCGCCGCAAGAAGGCGCGGAGCAAGTTTTTGAACGAGATCGCGCAGACCGTTTCGGAGCTGCACCGGTGAAGCGCGGGCGCGACATCGCGTTTGACGGCGTTCGGGACTGCGGCGATGCAATCGCGCTCGTCCTGCGGGTGCGCTTTGCCGAATGCCTGGAGCGCAATGCCGCACTCTACGGCGATGACGCCGAAGCGATGCACGCGTTCCGGCTGGCGTGCAAACGCCTGCGCTACGCGATCGAACGATTCCGCCAAGAGGCGCCGCAGCTGCAGCCGGCGGCGGAGTTTCTCGCCTGCATGACGGACGAACTGGGCTCGGCGAACGATTGCAAGGTGCTTGCCGAACGCAGCGAACGCTGCGGCCGCGGCGTGCTCGCCGCGTTGGCGCGCGAGGATCGCGATCGGTACGTGCGCCGCGCCCGGCGTTTGTGGCGGCGCGCATTCAAGCGCCGCGGCGCGCTCGTCGATCTGGCGCAGTATGCCGGCTTTACGTGGGAGCTGTCGGCTTAATTCGGCGTTAGGGGACTTTACCGCCGCATTCGGGGACGGCTTTGAAGATGGCGGTCGACGCCTGGTTTTCGCTGACCGTGATTTGCTGCTGGAATTCGTCCATGCGTGAATCGAACGCGTTGAGCGGATTGAAACCTTCGAGCGAATTGGTCGTGGCGTAGCGCGGATCGTACGAACGCTGGGGATTGGGAATTCCGGCGTTGAGGATCTCGTTTGGTTCTTGCGTCGGCGCGGGCTGAGGAGGAGTCGTGTGCTGCGGATTGGCGCCGATGGCCTGATACTCGCTGCCGGCCTGCTGCAGCTCGCCCAGTTGCTGCGTATCCGTAAAGCCGCTGATGAGATCCAGGGCCTGTTTCTGCTCGGCCAGCACGTCCTGCAGCGCCGTCCGCATCGCAAGCAAATCCGCATCGCTCTGCGATTGCGGATGCACCGGAAAGACCGGATCGTTCAGCAGCGCTTCTATTGCCTGCGTGTTCTTGACCAGCGGCGTAATATAGCGCTCCAAGCGCATGACGTCCAAATCGACGCCGGCGTGATTGCCCGTCGCCGATTGCTTGACGTAATCGCGGAAGAGCGGGCGGCTCTGCGCGATATAGCGGTCGTTCTGCAGCACGCGGCCCACCGCGGGATAGACGACGCGCTTGAGTCCGGAGCACAGGCGCACCGCTCGCACGTGCGTGATCGTCTTGAGCGGCGACGGCGACGGAGACGGCGCTGCGAGTGCGGCGAGCAGTATGGCTGCGATGCGCGAAACCATACTGCCCGCCTTGGCGCAGGCCTTGGGAAAATCCCGCGGCCTGCGCCGCTATGCAGTTACGTCCCTTTTGCCGCCCCGAAGTAGTGCAGCCACTTGACGATGAATTGCGGCGTAGTTGCAAAGGCGCTCGCGTCGCCATACACCGCGTAGATCTCGTTCGAGCCGTCGAACGTGCGGTGGTAGGCCGCGGAGAGATTCCACCCGCTCTGGAAGAGCGGCGCGCCGTCGAGCACCGGGGGCGTCCCGATGATACGCCGCACGCCGAGCGCGAACGAGGAATTCGGGCCCGCCTGATACGTGTAGGCCAAGCGCTCGAGCCATTGGCGATAAACCGCTCCGGAGTCCATGTTTTGGTTGCTCTCGTCGAGCTCGAAGGAGAGCAGGCCGTTGCGCAGCGCGTGCTGCGTCGTCGTAGCCGACCAATAGTTCAGATGTCCGTATCCGAAGCGCCCGGTCGTGAGCGAAATCGTCGTCGGCGTGGCGCTCGACCCGTGCTGCGCGCCGTTGTTGACGCTGCTGTTCTGCACGCCGCTGCCGAAGGTCACCGCGTATTGGTTCTGACTGACGGCGACAAAATCGCCGTTGCTCAGCCGCAGGAAGTCGGAGCCGATGCCGCTGATGCTGACGTCGATCCGCCCCTTTGTTAAAATGTCCAGGGTCACGCCCTGATCCGTTTGGTCCAGCGCTCCGGTGTGATCGTGGTAGGAATCCAAGATGCTCGTGAGCGTAATGCTCCGCAGCGGCTTGTTGTCGGGCATGATGAACGCGTGAGCGAAAAAGGCGCCGTAGCCGGCGATGTCCGGATGCCAGACGAAGCCGTCCGTGGGATTGAAATACTCGCCCACCTTGCGGTACGTCGTCGCAAACGTGGTCGTCGGATTCGACCAGCCCGCGCCGAAGTCGTACATTTGCGCGCGCGACGGCACCGCGACGTTGGTGCCGCTGTCGGTGCCGTAGTTGGTATAGGCGAAGAGATGCTTGTGATCGCCCCAAGCCAGACCGCCTTCGAACGAGTCGTCGCTGAATCCGGGCATATTGACGCCGACGCGCTGCAGCGATGCGGTGATCGTTTTTGAGCTGTTGCTGAAGGTGAGCGCCTGCGCGCTATCGGTCCTGGCGTTTCCGACCGCGTCGAACGCGCCGTAATTTAAGAATCCCTGCGTGCCTTCGACCGCATAGCCGTCGCGCGGCGTGGGAATGGCGGGCGTGTAGAGCGTGTTGATGCCCTGGCAGAGATCGCAGTTGAAGTTGTCGTATGCCTGTTGCCCCTGCGTGAAGAACGGCCGCACTTCCTGATAGTACCGGCGGAATGCCGTCGGAGAGATCGATTGCTGGTCCAGTTCCACGTTCGAATAATCCGGATGCAGCGTGGCATAGAACGACGACGTCGCGGTGTACGGTATCGAGAGATCCACGCCGTTTCGCGCCGTCGAACCGCCCGCGGACGCTCCGGCGACGCTGCCCAGCGTGTACACCCCGATGCGGGGCTTGGGGCGGGCCGCGGCCACGGCCTTGATGCCGTTCATGGTGCCGGCGTACACCGATCCGCCCGGCTGCGTTTCATTCGGATCGTACGACCACACGAGCACGTCGCCCGTAGACTGCACGTTTCGCGAGAGTTGCACGAGCCACGGTTTGCCGGACTGCGTGCCGCGCATGACCGAGAGCGGAATCTTCATCACCACTTGGTAACCGCCCGCGACGATCTTGCCCGTCGAGGTCCAGGCCGGCTCGTAGCCGGCATTCTCGGACGAAAATTGGTAGTGCGTGCCGATTGCGTTGGACGTGAATTGGTACGAGAAACCGTCGCTTCCCGATGGCCACAAATACACGCTCACGTCGTCATCGGTCCCTAAACCCGCATTGTTGGTGTGCTGGGTCGCGACGACTGTCCCGCTCTGCTTTGCGTCGAACGCCACGTAGAGATTGGCGCCGTCGCTCTCCAAGTAAGCGATGGTGCTGTCGGGGGCGCGCTTGTGTCCCTGCAGATCCCAGCCGAGCTGAAGCGTCGCGGCGTCCTTCCACGCCGACGGGTCGAATGCGCCGTTCGGCGGCCCGTGCTGAACCGCCGGCACGGAAAACGCGTATGAGGAAAGCGCTGCCAGAACAAGAGTAGCCAGCATTAGATTCCCTGCGCTCCATCGAGATTGGCATGCGCCCGCGAGCGCAGCGTGGCCGCGTCCAGAGCGCGGCAGCGTTCCTGCACCGCGTCGTCATCGGGGCCGTTCGTGGTAATTGAGGTCGTGCCGTCGTAATCGCGCACGCGATCGTGCGAGTCGCACAGGAGCGCCCCGCGGAAATTTGCTCCGTGCAAGTCGGCGCCGCGAAAGTCGCTGCAGCCGACGTGGCCGTCCCATTCGTCGCGATAACACAGCACCGCATTGGCGAACGAAACGCCGCGCAGGGCCGCGCCGCTAAAGTCTGCGCCTACGACCTGGTCTCCGGCGAACGACGAGCCGCTCAGATCGCTCTTTGCGAAATCCGTTCCGATCAAACGGGATCCGGCAAAATCGATCGACGTGAGCTGCGAGCCGCTCAAATCGGCGCCTACCAGGTGCGAGCCGTCCAGGCGCGCGCCAGTCAAACGCACGCGCTCCAAGTCCGCGCCCACGAGCTGCGCGCCGCGCAGATCCGCGCCGCGAAGATCCGCGCCCGTCAGATCGACGCCGACCCACTTCACGGTCCGCAGATCGCGGTTGTGAAAATCGGCACCGCTCAGGTCGCAGCCCGTGCAATTGGCCGGGACGTCGGAAGCTCGCGCCGCAACCGGGTATCCCGCCGTTGCAGCCGTTGCAGCCGCACAGAAGGCCAGAAGCATATTTTTCCAACTCGATTGCATGTCGTTTCTCCGAAAAAAGGCCGCAAAAAAGGAAGCCCGTGCCGTCCAAGGGCGTTGTGGTGAGGCTGCTCCGTTTAGAGCCGGTTAGTGCATGTTACGGAAGGCCGTTGCCGTTCGGAAACCGGTCGCCGACGAACCGGGCCTTGCCGATGTCGACGTGGCTGAGATTCACATGCGAGAAATCGCAGCCGGTGAACTCGGTATCGGTGACGTTGGCGCCGTCGAGCCGCGCGCCGCTCAGGTCGACGCCGGTCAGTTTTGCGCCCGAAAGGTTCGCGCCGGTCAAGTCGGCATCGCTCAGATCGATGCCGGTCATCTCTAAGCCGCTGAGGTCCTGGCCGCGCAGGTTGGCGTGCGAGAAGTCGCATCCGTTCTTGCACGTGCGCAGCCACTGCCGCGCTTGTGCCGGCGAGAGCGCGCGGGCGTTGATGTTGCAGCCCGTCACTTGCGCGCCGTCGAACGAGGCGCCGTCGACGTTCGCGTTGGAGAAATCGCAGCCGCTCAGCTTCGCATCACGGAAGTTCGCCCCCCGCAGATCCGCGCCGCTAAAGTCGACGCCGACCAAATCCGATCCGCTGAAATCCGAGTTCTGCAGGTTGTCGCGGCTGAAGTCCGCGCCGCTCAGCTTTACGTTGCGGAAGCTGTGGCCCGCGAAGTTCTGATCGCTGTAGTCGCAGCCCACGCAGTTGAACTTTTGCAAGTCCGCCTGGGCCCGGCCCTGCGTCCTGGTTTGCGCGTACTGCATGCTCGACTGCGCGTGCGCCAGGGCACGTGCCGCCGCGCTCATACCGATCGCTGCGCCCGCCATTCCGGCGCGCACCGCACTGTCGATGGACTCGTTAGGAACCGGCGGAACGTTGGGCACCACCGCCATCTTCGGAATGTGAACGTGAACGTTCTGCGCGGGGATGTCGATGTTCATCGGGGGTACCTTGACGTTGGTTCCCGACACGTGCACGTGCTGGCTCGGGACGTCGACGTTGAACCCCGACACGCGCACGTTGGTCGCGCCGCGATGGATCTGCTGCGCCTTCGTATTGATGTTCGTGGCCGGTACGTGCACGATTTGCGGCGGAATGTGGATGTGCTGGGCGGGGATCGTGATGTCTTCCTGCAGCGTGAAGGCGAACGTCGGCGCAACGCTTTGCAGCACGAAGAACATGACGATGAACGACGCTACGACCGCGCCGGCCGGTCCGAACGAAATGCTCGTGCGGATGTCGCGCCCGGCACGCAGGAGGCGTTCGACGCGGACCGAGAGACCGCGGCGCGTTACGAAGACGCCCGGAGCGGCCATCGCGCGATGCGGCCACGCAGTGACTTCAGCCATTCTCGTCAGGCACGTGGCGTAGGGACGAACGCTTTCGGTTTGGCGCACGACCCAATCGTCGCAGGCCACTTCACGCTCCAGGTCGAGCTGCTGGGCAATGAAGAGTACCGCCGGGTTGAAGAAAAACAGCGATTGAATGACGCGCTGCACGCCGTTGGTCCAGTCGTCGGCGCGGCGGAGATGTGCGAGCTCGTGCAGCATGATCTGGTCGATCTCGTCCTGCGAAAGCGTGTCCAGCAGGTGCTGCGGAATCAAGATCATGGAATCGAACAGGCCGACCGCGACGGGAACTTCGATACGGTCGCAGATGCACAGGCGCACGTCGCGCCCGCCCTTGTCGGCCGCGGCCCACTTCGACAGGCGCTCGCGGTAATCGATCGGCAGCGGTAATGCGTCGGCTTTTAAACGCTCCAAGCGGTACAGGTTGACGCCCAGACGCACCAGCAGCGCCAACGTCGCTAGCCCCCACGCCGCGAAGAGTCCGATGGCGAGCCATTCGGGCAACGCGAAGCGGAAGCGATCCGGCAGCCGAATGGCCGGCCGCGACGTCACGGGCGCACTGGCTTGCGTTGCGGCATGCGGCGGCGAAACCGTCTTGCGAACGGCTGCGTGTCCGGTCGCGGCGGCGTTCGTGCGCTGCTGCGCCGAAATCGTGTGCTTCTGCCCCGAATTCGCGCCTTGCCCCGCCGGCGCTGCGGCCGTCGTGCGAACCGCTGCGCGCGTGACGGTGATCGACGAAAACGACGTCGCCAGCGGCAATAAGAGTGAAGCACCAAGAGCGCACGACCACGCGGCATAGCGCGTCGTCGCACTGGCATTGGGGACCACGCGCAGGATTGCCCAAACGACGAGCGCGATCAGCGCGGCCTCCCACAAGCTGTTGAACAGCGTCGCGACGGCGAGCCGGGCGACTGGTTCGAGCAAACCGAGCGCGGTAGTCATGAGCCTTTTTCCTCGTACTCTGCAATGAGCCGCTTGAGCCGCTGGAGCTCTTCGTCAGTGGGCCGGTGATCCTCAACCAATCTTAGCGCCAGCGCGCCCGATTTGTTTCCGAAGAAGCGCTGCAAAATCGTGCCGACTGCCGAGTTGGCGGCATCGTCGCGCGCGATCAGCGGCTCGTACACGTAGGCACGGCCGTCTTCTTTGTGGCGAACGTAGCCCTTTTGCTCCAGTATGCGCATCGTGGTCAGGACGGTGTTATACGCGAGCGGCGGCGGCGGAAGCTGCTCGGTGACCTCGGCGACGGTTGCCCGCCCCATGTTCCAGAGCACTTCCATGAGCCGCAGCTCGGCTTCGGTGAGCGTCGACGATTTTTTCCGGGCCACTGATACCTCCAGCACGCGTAAGAGCGCAGGACCGGCGCGTACACGGGTGCCCGCTGCCGGCTGTAAACTAATTCCTTAGTAGAATATAGCGCCTCGAGGCCCGGTTGTCAACTAATGAATTAAGATACAGGTACCGGCCGGCCGCTCGGCGTCGAGGGGCCTTAGGAGGCCAGGTCGGCCGTTTCGAGCGCGGACTTTTCTTCGCCGCTGATGACCATGGTCAGGTCCAGCAAAATGACCAGGCGGTCGTCTACTTTGCCGACACCCTGAATATAGTCCGTGCCCACGCCGGCGATCATGTCGGGAGCGTTTTCGACGTGCTCCATCGGAATGTTCAGCACTTCGGAGACGCTGTCGACGACCATCCCGACGCGCTTGGCGCCGATCTCGGTTACGACGATGCGCGTGCTCTTCGTCTGCTCGGCGCGCGGCATGGAAAAGCGCGTGCGCAAGTCGATGATCGGGATGAGCTGACCGCGCAGGTTGATGACGCCTTCCATAAAACGCGGAGCGCGGGGCACGTGCGTGATCTCGACCATGCGGATGATCTCCTGCACTTGCGAGATGTCCACTCCGTACTCTTCGTTGCCCAGGCGGAACGAGACGACTTGTACGACCTCGCCGGACGATTGCGTCTTTTCCTTCTGCTCCATCGTTTGCATTGGCGGCTCCTATACTCCGGAGAATTCGGCGCGCGCGACGCGCCCGCTGTTATAGGCTTCTGAAATCAGCGAATGGACGTCGATGATGAGCGAGATCGAGCCGTTGCCCAAAATCGTGGCGCCCGATATGCCCGCGATGCGTCCAACGACGTCGGAGAGCGGCTTGATGACGATCTCCTGTTCGCCCTGGAACGAGTCCACGACCAAGCCGACCTGACGGCCCTGCAGGCCCACGATCACGATCATCGCTTTTTCCGGATCGCGCTCGCCGCCCAGCTGGAAGAATTCCGCAACGCGGATTAGCGGCACGACCTGCCCGCGCAGCGTGATGACCTCGCTGCCGTGAACCGTCCGGATCTCCGGCATCTCCACGCGCTGCGATTCGATCACCGAGTCGAGCGGGATGGCGTACAACTCCGCGCCGACGCGCACGAGCAGGGCTTGGATGATCGCCAGCGTGAGCGGCAGTTTGATCGTAAAGGTCGTTCCGCTGCCCGGAACGGTATTGACGTCGAAGACGCCTTTGAGCCGCGTGATGTTCTTCTTGACCACGTCCATGCCGACGCCGCGGCCGCTGACGTCGCTCACGACTTCGGCCGTCGAAAATCCGGGCGTGAAGATCAGCTCGACGATCTCGCGGTCCGACAGCCGATCGTCGGGGCCGATGAGGCCTTGCTTGACTCCGCGGGCCCGCACCCGTTCCAGATCGATTCCGTTGCCGTCGTCGCTAACCTCGATGATGACCTGGTTGCCTTCGTGATAGGCGTTGAGCGAGATCGTTCCGTGACGGGGTTTTCCGCGCTCGACGCGCTCCTGCGGCGATTCGATGCCGTGATCGACGCAGTTGCGGAGCAGGTGCATGAGGGGTTCGCCGACCTCGTCGACGATGGTCTTGTCGAGATCGGTATCCGCGCCGGAGATCTGCAGCTGCACTTCCTTGCCGCGCGCCTTTGCCACGTCCCGGACCATCCGCGGGAACCGGTCGAAGACCTGGCCGATCGGCACCATGCGCACCTTCATGATCGACTCTTGAATCTCGTTGGTGGTGCGGGCGAGCAATGCGGAACTGTCCGCGAGCTCCTTTGCCAGCGGCAGCAATTCTTTGGACTGCCCGTTCAGCCGTGCCGCGGCTCCGTTCTTGTCGATCAGTGCGCGTTCGAGCGTTCCGGCGATGTCGGAGATTCTCGTCCGGTTAATCACGAGCTCGCCCACGAGGTTGAGCAGCAAGTCGAGCCGCTCGATGTCGACGCGAATCGTTTGATGGGCGGCCGACTTCTTGACCGCAGCTTCCGGCCGTACGCGATTGTGCACGTTTTGCGGAGGGGGCGGAGCGTCGCCTTTGGCCGGATCGGGCTGCGCCTGCAACTGCGCGGCGCCGGCGGCCGAGAGTGCCGCCTCCACCAGCGCGTCCAGTGCCTCTTCGGGTTGCGGCTTCGGTTGCGCCGCGCCGGCGAGCTGCGCCTGTTCGAGCAGGCGCTCGACCTCGGCTTCGAATGCCGCTACGTCGTCTTCGCCTGCGTCTTGATGTTCGTGCGCCGCGGCTTCGTCAAAAGAGACTTCACTGCTGGAACCTTCGATGACGTGCGCGGTCTCCTCGTAGATCGCGACGAACGAGTCCAAGCGCGCCGAATACTCTTGCAGACCCGACGGCTGCTCCTTGCCTGAAATCGCCGCCGACACGAGGTCCGTGAGAAAATCGCGGCCGGCAAACAGGACGTCCACGCAACTCTCCGAGAGCGGCATGCGCTCCTTGCGGAGCAGGTCGCACAGGTTCTCGAGCTTGTGAGCCAGCGACTGCACCGCCGCGAACTGCAGCATGCCCGCGCTGCCCTTGATCGTGTGCAGGGCGCGGAACAGCGAGTTGACGATCTCTGTATCGGGACGCCCGGACTGGACGAAATCCTCGAGCTGGAGCAGATCCGCGTCGATCTGCTGGAGCAATTCTTCGGCTTCGTCGCGGAAGTATGCGACGAACTCGCTCCGGTCAAAGTACTCTTCTGCCATCGCTTAGCGCCTACCCGACTGCGGCGGCCGGCGACGCAATCACTCGACTCCGAAGACAGCCAATAGCGGGCCCAGCGAGCCCGTCTCGGGGATGAGAATGAATTGGCCCGAGACTTCCTTTTCTTTGTCCAGGAAGCTGCTCTCGATCAAGAACACGTCCTGGTCGGGAAGAATCGACATCAGCGTGCGGAACGCGGCTTGGATCGTGCCGTACGAGAGCGTCGGTACGGACGGCAGCACGTTTTGCCCGGTGAGGTTGTTGATCGCCGACAAATACGAACCGGCGATTATATTGCCGATCTCCTTGAGCGTGGAGTCGGCGATCGAATCGAAGATTTGAATATCGCCGATCACGCGCTTGAGGAACGTCGAGACGAAGTCCAGCGCCTGCTCGCGGTCGAAGAGCACGACGATCTGGCCGGGCGCTTCTCCGCGAATGTACATGTGCAGCGCGGCGACCATGCGGTCTTCGTGCCCGACGCGCGTTGCGAGATCGCGAAACTTGATGACGTCGATGCGCGGCTCGCTCAAGTTGATCTTGGCGTTGAGCAGCTGCGACAGCGCAGTTGCCGCATGGCCCGCGCCGATGTTGCCGACCTCTTTGAGCGCGTCCTTTTGGAGTTCGTTGAGGTTCAAACTTTGCAGCGTCACGCCAGCACCTTGTTTATGGTTTCTAGGATCTTCGGCGGCTGAAACGGCTTGGTGATGAACGACTTGGCTCCGGCCTGAATCGCCTCGACGACCAGCGCTTGCTGACCCATGGAGGTGCACATGATGATCTTGGCGCCGGGATCGTGCGTCATGATCTGCCGCACCGCCGTGATGCCGTCCATCTCGGGCATCACCATGTCCATCGTCACCAAATCAGGGCTCAATGCTTTGTATTTGTCGACCGCCTCGAGCCCGTTTTGGGCCTCGCCGACGACGTCAAATCCATTTTTGCTCAAAATGCCCTTGATCATCATTCGCATGACGACGGCGTCGTCCACGATGAGGACCCGCTTGCTCATTACGCGCTCCCATCTATCCTTAGAAAGGTCTCTTGACAGGCATCGGCCGCGCCCCGCGTTTTCATTAGGAAACGGCCGGTTATGCCAGCCCGCGGTTGCGGAGATCTGCCAATTTATTGTTAATAAATTCGAGGATGGCCTGATCTTCCTCAGGCCGCAGCCCGTGGAAGCGCAGACCGTGCGAAAACTTGCCCGACGTCGGGATCGGCTCGCAGCGCATGACCTCGGCAAGCACCGTGAGCGGCGCCTCGCTTTGACGCAGGAACAGCTGCACTTCGAGCATCTGTCCCAGTTTGCACTGGCGATCCATGATCAGCGCGCATCCGCCGCGGCTGATGTCGCGAATGTTGCCGCGCCGGAAATCGCCGACGGCCCGTCCGCTGGGGGCAAAGCGCCACGACCCGGCAACCAGCACGTCCATGCGAACCGTCGAACGTTTCTGCGATCCGCCCGCGAGGGTGTCGACGCGCGCCGGGACGGCGAACACCGTCATGCCCCCGCGCAGCCCGACGATCGGCGCGGCCAAGCGGAAACGGCCGGCAGGCGTTTCGTAGACGATCGAGGCCCGCTCGCCGACGCGGCCGCAGGCGTCGCCCAAGACGATGACGCGCGGCGTCACCTCTTCTACCGCGGCCGAGCGCGCCTTGCGTCCCGGCACGGTTACGTCGACGAACGAGTGCAGCACGGGCAGCTGCTCCTCAGGAATGCGCGACCGCTTGGCGCGGGCGCCGAAGATCGATCGCAGCGTCACGTCGCCGCCGGCTCCGGCTGGGCGCTTTCGTCGGTGGTGCAGACTTGTCCGATCGACTCCACGCGCAAGCCCGGCGCAATCTCGGAGTACGAGAGCACGACCAGTTGCGGCGCGGCGCGTTCGGTCAGGCGTTTGAGCGCCAGACGCACCGACGGCGAGCAGAGCACGATCGGATGCAGACCGGACGACTGCGCGAGCGTCATCTGTTTGGTCAGCGACGTGTAGATCTTCGCGACCGTGTTGGGGTCGAGCAGCGCGTACGCGTCCTCGCCGCGGCGGACGGCTTCTCCCAGCAAGGCTTCCAGGCGCGGATCGACCGTGATGACCGAGAGCAGCCCGTCTTCGGCGTACTCGGCGCAAATATGCCGCGCCATCGCCGACCGCACGCGCTCGGTCAGGAAGTCGACATCTTTGCTCACGCGCGCGGCGTCCGCCAGGCTTTCCAGGATCATCAGCAGATTGCGGATCGGAATGCGCTCGCGCAGCAGGTTCTGCAGCACGCGCTGAATCTCGCCGACGGTCAGCAGATTGGGAACGAGCTCTTCGACGACGACCGGGTAATGCGTTTTGACGTTGTCGAGCAGCGCGGACGTCTCTTGCCGCCCGAGCAGATCGGGAGCGTGCGACTTGATGATCTCGGTCAGGTGCGTAGCGATGACGCTGGTGGGATCGATCACCGTGTAGCCGGCCATCTCGGCCTCGGCCTTGGCGGACTCCGGAATCCACAGCGCGGGAAGATTGAATGCGGGCTCGGTCGTCGGAATGCCGTCCAGCGGCTGCATCGCTGTTCCGGGGTTCATCGCGAGCAAGCGGCTGACCATAACTTCCGCGGACGCAATCTCCAAGCCGTAGATCTTCACGACGTACGTGCTCGGCTTGAGCTGCAGATTGTCGCGTACGCGGATGGGCGGTACGACGATGCCGAGGTCGCGCGCCGCATGCCGGCGGATGAGCGTAATGCGCTCGAGCAGATCGCCGCCTTGCGTCGTGTCGACGAGCGGAATCAAGCCGAAGCCGATCTCCAACTCCATCGGATCGTACGAAAGGAGCGGCACGACGGATTCGGCGGGTTTGATCGCCTGCTGCTGCCCGCCCGGCGCGGCAGCGGCAGCCCCCTGCGCGCTTCCCGGCAGCTGTCCCGCGCGCTGGTCGCCCTGGCGTTTGCGGGTACGGAAGTAATAGATGAAGAGCGCGGCCGACAGCGGCAGCATGAACCACGGCGCCAAACGCGCCAGGCCGAATAAGCCGGTCATGCATGCGGCGATGAGAATCGCCATGGGCTGGCCGCTCAGCTGCCGCGTCAGATCCGCGCCGAAATCGCCTTCCGAGGCTGCGCGCGTGACCACGATACCGGTCGCGGTGGAGATCAGCAGCGCAGGTACTTGGGTGACGATGCCTTCGCCGACCGTCAGCAGCGTGAAATGCGTGAGCGACTGCATCAGGGTCATGTGCAGCTGGGCCACGCCCACGATGAAGCCGCCGACCGTATTAATCGCCACGATGATCAGCGCCGCGATTGCGTCGCCGCGGACGAATTTGCTCGCGCCGTCCATCGCACCGTAGAAGTCGGCAGCGCGCTGGATGTCCTTGCGGCGCTGACGCGCTTCAGCCTCGGTTATAAGGCCGGCATTCAGATCGGCGTCAATGGCGAGCTGCTTGCCCGGCATGGCGTCCAAGGTAAAGCGGGCGGCTACTTCGGCAACGCGCCCGGCGCCGTTGGTGATGACCACAAACTGGATGACGATGAGGATCAGGAAGATGACGAAGCCGACCGCGTAATTGCCGCCGATCACGATCTGGCCGAAGAAATTGATGACTTCGCCGGCGTACCCGTGCAGCAAGATCTGCCGGGTTGCCGTGATATTGAGCGAAAGCCGGAAGAGCGTGACGATGAGCAGCAGCGTCGGGAACACGCTGAACGCCAGCGCGTTCTCGGCATAGAGCGAGACGCCGATGATCAGCAGCGCTACCATGATATTCATGGAAAGCAGAAAGTCGAGCAGCACCGAGGGGATCGGCACGATCATCAGGATGACCAGCATGACCGAGGCGCCGGCCACGAACACCGGAGCGCCGGCGCTCAAACGCTTGGCCAAACCGCCGCCGGAGTGCTGGATCTGTGCTGCCGCCGCGCTCATGCTATCGTCTTCCGTTTGAGCTTAAAGACGAACGCGATCACCTGGGCCACCGCCGCGTACATATTCGGCGGAATCATCTGATCGAGTTCGACCTTGGCATATAAGGTGCGCGCCAGCGGCGGGTTTTCCATGATCGGAACGTTGTGCTCGACCGCAATTTCACGGATGCGCTTGGCGACCAAGTCCGCGCCCTTGGCGGTGAGGACGGGCGCTTCCATCTTCATCTCGTCCCACTCCAGCGCCACGGCAAAGTGCGTCGGGTTGGTCACGACGACGGTCGCTTTGGGCACGGCGGCCATCATGCGCCGGCGCGCAAACTCGCGCTGGCGCCGCTTGACCGCGCCTTTGATCTCGGGGTTGCCTTCGCTCTGACGGTACTCGTCGCGGACTTCCTGTTTGCTCATCTTGAGGTTTTCTTCGTACTGCCAGCGCTCGAACGCATAGTCCAGCGCACCGACGAGGAACAGCAAGAAGCCGAACTTCCAGCCTATGCCGTAGATCAGCTCGCCGGTAAAGGCGATGACCGCACCGGCCGGCATCTGACCGAGCATAAAAAACGTCTGGAGGTTTGCAGCGACGCTCGTATAGATGATGACGAGCACTGCGCCGAGCTTGAGCAGCTGCTTGGCGAGATTCACGAGGACTTGCTTGGAAAACAGCCGCTGAAGTCCGGCGGCGGGATTGATCTTCGCAAAACTAGGCGTCAGGGGTTTGGCCGAAACCAGAAAGCCCGTCTGAAGCGCGTTGATTCCCAGCGCGGCAAGCATCGCGGCGCCGAAGAGCACCGCGGCGAGCAGCGCGGCGGCGGCGAAGCCGCGCGCAAAGATCAGCCAGACCGATTGGGCCGTAAAATCTTGATGCTCGTGGATGCGCCAAAGAATCGTCTGCATCGACGCCGACATGTTCTCGAAGGTGACCGGTGCAAGCGAATGCAGCGCGAAAACGCCGGCAAGAAAGACGCCCGCGCCGGCGAGATCGGTACTCTTGGCAACTTGACCACGTTTTCGCGCCTCTTCTCGGCGCTTTGGAGTGGCTCTTTCGGTCTGCTCGGGTCTGGGCATAGCCTCCGCGCCGGCACGGCGTCCGGTTTCCTATGCGTATATTCGGCCGCCGTGAAAAGGGGCAACAGGCGCGTCACGACTCTTAACCGCCGCCTTACTCCGGCGGGAGCACCCCCCGGTGCGACGAATAGGGCGGAGTTTGCGCACCCCGCCCGGGGTGCCGCCCCAAGGGAGAGGTATGCGCGTCAAGGTTTCGATCGGTTTTGCAGCAGCGGTGCTCGCGGCGGCTCTGGCGGGCTGCGGGAACGGCACCGTCATCGGCTCGACGCCTCCTCCCAGCCCCACCTCCAGCCCGCCGAGCGTCACGCAGGAAATCCCGATTACGAACCTGGCCGCAAAGCCCACCGGCATCGCGGTCGGAGCAGACAACAACCTGTACGTTACGCTCTTCAACCCGAGCAGCATCACGTCGTACAACTTGACGAACGGGACGTTCACGCTGTTCGGCACCACGACGCATGCGGCCGGCCCCAATCAAATCACGCTCGGGCCCGACAACAACCTCTGGTTTACCGAGACGACGGCGAGCCGCATCGGCACGATCACGCTCAATACGGTCAAGGAGTTTGCGCTGCCCGCCGGCGCGTCGCCCTACGGCATCGTCGCCGGACCGGGCAGCAACCTGTACTTTACCGAGCCCGGAATCAATGCGATCGGATCGATCAACACGACCACGCAAGTCGTCGCCGGTCCGTACGCGATTCCAACGGCAGGTGCCAATCCGCTCGGCATCATCGCGGCGCCCGACACGAACATTTGGTTCACCGAAAACGGCGCGGCTAAGATTGGACGCCTGAACACGGTGAGCAACACGGTCGATCGCGAGATCGCGCTTTCGGGATCGCAGCCCACCGACATCCGCGTCGGGCCCGACGGAGCCCTCTGGTTCACCGAGAACACGCCCGGCGCACCGAAGATCGGCCGTATCTCCACGGCAACCGGAGCGCTCAACGAGTACGCCTTGACCGGCGCCGCATCGGCTACTGCGCTCACCGTCGGGTTGGACAACAACTTCTACTTCGCCGATCCCGCGAACAACGCGATCGGTCAATTCAACGTCAATACGCTCAAGACGGCCGAGTACAAAATTCCTACTGCCAACGCTGTGCCCGCCGCAATCACGCTGGGGCCCGACGGCAAACTCTACTTCACGGAGCAGACCGGCAACAAGATCGGCCAGTTCTCGTACTTCTAATCGCGCAGCCTACCGCGTCGCCATTCCGCGCATGACCGAGTCCATACTATGCGCGGTGTCGTTGAAGAGCTGCGGGGCCGCGTAGCCCAGCAGCGGCATGCTGACGGCGAGCATCATTAGCCCGACCCCGATCTGCAGCGGAAAGCCGACGACGAAGACGTTCATCTGCGGGGCGACGCGCGCCATCAATCCGAGCGCGACGTTCACCACGAACAGCGATACCGCTGCGGGTGCGGCCACCTTGATCACGACCAGAAACGCGGCTGAGAGCACGCTCACGACGTCGCCCGCGACCGCCGGATTCAGATTGATGTACGGCAGAGGCACCAGATGGAACGATCCGCCGATGCCCTGCAGGAAGAGCAGATGCGAGTTGGAGACCAAGAAGAACAGCGTCGCCAGCGTCAGCTCCAGTTCGCCGATGACGGTCGCCTGCTGCTGCCTGGTCGGATCGATCACGTTCGCGACAGCAAAACCGATCTGAATGTCCACGATTTCGCCGGCGAACTGAATCCCCATGAAGGCCAGATACGCGACGAAGCCGACGATGAGCCCCAGCACGATCTGACTGACCGCAGCCGCGGCCAGCGCTCCGATATCGGGCAGAGCCGGCATCACCGGCACCGCATGCACCAAAACGAACGAGATCAGCAGTGCCAGACCGATCCGAACCAGCGTCGGAATCTGCCGCGCCTGAAACACCGGAAACACGTACAGCATCGTCGAGACGCGCAGCCAAATCAGCAAAAACGTCTCGAACTGCCCCTGACTGACGTGAAACAGATCGATCAGTGGACGAAATCCTTAACGTGCATGAATATTCGGCTCGTAAAATCGGTCAGCAGCGCCAGCATGAACGGACCGAAGAACAGAATCGCCAGCGCCGACCCGATAATCTTCGGAATAAACGTCAGCGTCGGCTCCTGAATCTGCGTCACCGCCTGGAAAATCGAGATCGCCAGACCAATCACCATCGAGATCAGCAGCACTGGAGCGGCCACCATAAAACACACGAAGATCGCATCGCGCCCTAGGCTGATCGCGTCACCGTAGCTCATGCCGCTCGCTCCTGCGCTGAAGCCGGCCGGGTGCTTCGGCCCGCAGCCACTGGTGGAATTTCCATCCAACGTCCTGCGGGGAAGTACCCCGCCCGGAAACCACTGGCCGAATTTCCGTCCGTGGAAATTCGGCCGCTACTCCGCGTTTTCGCGAGGGCAAAGCCTTGAAGAAAACATCCTGTTTTGCGCGAAAACGTCGGAGTTTTCCGGTCGGAGTACTTCCCCGCACGACACAAACCACACACGTCCGGACGATGCGACTCAAACAAACTAAAAGAAGTAGCCGCTCCGCCGCGTCGCGGCCCCCGGGAACCCCCATCCCCATCCCGAACGCGATCTTCCAGCCCCCAAGTACACCACGCACCGCTTCCAGCAGCACCGAAATACGACATGTTGTTATAAGGCGCACCATCGAGCCGCGCCCGATCAACATCAAGCTGCGTCAAAGAAAATATTGCGCCTGCGGCTTGCACAACAAAATACTTTATGGGAGTGAGCGTCGGCGCGGCGCCTCGTACGACCGAGTAATGGGCGGCGGGCGTTGTGCCGGCGGCTCGCACCTTCAAAAGTGCTGTAGTACGGGGTGTATGGGCGCTTCCTACGAGCTTGTAAGGCACGG
>DASRDE010000357.1:0-33149 GCA_035652755.1 Vulcanimicrobiaceae bacterium
CGCGGCTACGGATGGTGGATCGCGGAGATCAAGGAGTCCGGAACATTCGCCGGCTCCATCGCGCTAATCGAGGTTTCTTTCGAAGCGCACTTCACGCCGGCAACCGAGATCGGCTGGCGCCTTGCATACCAGCAGTGGGGCAACGGGTACGCGACCGAAGGCGCGGCCGCGGCCCTGCGCTTTGCTTTTGAGGTACTGGGCCGCCGCGAAGTCGTGGCGATGACGGCCGTCGACAACGTACGATCGCGGCGCGTCATGGAGCGCCTGGGGATGACGCACGATCCGCGCGACGACTTCGACCATCCGCGGCTGCCAAAGGGGCACCCCCTCGAGCGGCACGTGCTGTACCGCGCGCGTCCGGCTTAGGTTCCCTCGTGCATCGCTTTGAGCATGCCTTCGATCTTGTGAACCAGTTCGGTCCGCCCCATCGCTCCGCGGCGGTAGCAGCTGAGCAGCCCGTTGTCCCATAAGAAGAGGGAGACCGGGAAGACGATGTTCTGATTGCTGACGCTGTTCGTCTGCACGCGGTGCAGGATGGTTTCGGCCTCCATCACGATCGGATACGAGATGTGGAAGCCGTCGCGATATCGGCGAACAGTGTTGTCGGTCTCTCCGTAGTTCAAGCCGATGACGCGAAAGCCCGCGTCGTAATATTTGGTGTACAGATCCTGCAGATCGGGCTGCTCGGCCTTGCACGGGCCGCACCACGTCGCGAAAAAGTTCAGCAAGACGATCTTGCCCAGGTAATCCTTCAAGTCGACGTCCGGAGCGTCCAGCGCGCGCTGTTTGAACTCGATCCGCTGGTCGTAACGCAGCGCGGGATTGTCGTCGCACTGGTCGAGCGGATCGGCCGGCTGCGGAGCCGGCGAAGCGGGAACCAATGCGGCAGCGCCGGACGTCAAAAGGCCGGCCAGAAAATCAAATCGATACACCCTTCTAACCCTCGGAAGTTGCTGCGGTCAGATTTCGCGCGCGTCCGTTTCCGTCCTGGCCGTCACGCGGCCGCGGTGTGCGCTGCCGCAACGCGCGCCGTCGTAAAGATAGAGCACGGCTTTTCCCCACCCCGCGATCAGCCGCCGGCGCCGGCCGAACGGAGGCGGATCGGCATCTCTGCGCGCCACGAGCCACGCGCGGCGCGACGTGCAGAGCACGCCGGCGGGCGAGTACGGGGCGCGAAGCGTGTAGACGGGCGGTGAGGTGTAGAACACGAGCGCATTCCCGCCGGCGACGTCGCCGATGGCGATAGCGTCGCCGGCATGCCGCCGGCGTTCGATGATCGAGGCCAAGTGCGGTACGGGCTTAAACGCTTCGGCCTGGGGCAATGCGACGACCGCGATCAGCGTGACCGCAACGAGCATCGAGGCAGCCAGCGCATATGGCGCGGCGGTGCGCCGGCGGCGTGTCAGCAGCAGGCAGAAGGCGCCGACCGAGCCGGCCGCAATTGCGGCGGCGACATAGAGCGCGTCGGTCGCAGCCCCGCGCAGGTCGCCGGTCAGCCGGTTTTCGCGAGAGAAGATTTCGATCGCCACTCCGAGGAGCAGCATAGTCACCGGGACGGCAGCCGCGGAGAAGCGCAGCGCGTGCGTGCGGGCGAGCTCGACGGCATCGTCTATATAAAGCGCCGCAAGCACCGCGAGCGCCGGAAACTCGAGCGCGATGTAGTTGGGAAGTTTCGTTCTAGCGCAACTGAAGAACAGCAGCGGCACGACGGACCACACGATCGCCAGGCGCATCATCTGCTGCGCGTTACGCTGACCTTCGTCCGTCGGCCGAACCCGGACCGCGCCCGCAGCGAACGCGACGGCCGACGGAAGGAACGCAATCCATGGAAAGAACCCCAGCACGACGACGGGCAGATAATACCAGAACGGACCGCTTTGATTCTCGATCGTTCCGGTGTAGCGGCCGAAGGTGTAGTGACCGATGAGCTGCGCGAGCGATCCCAAGCCGGTTCGAGCCGCCAGCGCTCCCAGCCACGGCGCGACGATCGCGGCGAAAATAACCACGCCGCCCAACCACGCGCGCCACGACGGCCAATGTGCGCGCGATGCGTGCGACTCCCATGCGAAATACGGCAAGATCACGAGCAGCGACACGATGGGCGCCACCGGACCCTTGGCCAAGAAACCGAAAGCGGCCGCAACCCACCCATAGATGAAGTACCGATCGCGTCCGGTTTGAATCGCGCGAAACCACCAAAAGATCGTGAGCGCGATCGCGAGATCGAGCAGCGCGTCCATAATGGCCAAACGCCCGACGATCGCCTGCATCAAACACGTCGAAAGAATGACGGCCGCGTAAGAACCGGCGCGGAAACCGGCCTGGCGCGTGACCGCGTACCCGGTCATGCCGCCCATCGCGATAGTCGCCAGAGCCGAGGGCAGGCGAAGCGCGAAGGTGCCGATGCCGAACATTTTTGCGCAGACCGCGGCAATCCAAAAATAGAGCGGCGGCTGAACGAACCACGGCGCCCCGTTGAAGTGCATGACGACCCAGTCGTGGGTGAGCAGGATCTCGCGCGCCACTTCTCCGTACGCCGTCTCGCTATTATCCCACAACGTACCGCTGCCCAGCCCGGGGATCGTGACCAGTGCGCCGGCCGCGGCGCCGATGAGCGCCGCGCGCCAAGGGTTCTGCATCGCCGAGAGTTTTGGGCGTCTGCGCAGCGAACTCATGCGGGAGAATGAAAGGTGACGGCGACGTCGTGATCGAGGCCGCGCGCACGCTGGAGCGAATGCGCGACTACTTGCATGCGGGCGTGCCTCATCGCCAGCGTGCCGAAATCTTCGCGCGCCTCTCGCGGCTGCCGCTGGAGGAACTCGCGTCGATGAACCCGGTGCAGGCCGAACATGCGGTGGAATCGGCGGCCCGCGCGCTTTCCGATCCGCAACCCGCCGCGCAAGAAGGCGCGCTCGTCTGCGCAACGCGTGCCAGCGCGCTCGCCCTCACGCAGACGCGCCTGGTGGCCTCACGTCTGGCGCGCAGCGGCATTCCGACGACGATTCTAAAAGTCAGCACCACCGGCGATCGCATTCAAGATCGCCCTTTGGCCGCGATCGGATCGCAAAGCCTGTTCGTCAAAGAGCTGGAGATCGCGCTGCGCGACGGGCGCGCGCACTATGCGGTCCATTCGTGCAAAGATCTTCCGAGTACCATTCCTTCCGACATGGTCATCGCGGCGATCACCGCGCGCGAAGATCCTCGCGACGCATTTTGCAGCGAATCGTTCCCGAGCTTCCAGGCATTGCCGCGCGGCGCGCGCGTCGGCACGTCGAGCTTGCGCAGACGCGCGCAGCTTTCGGCGATGCGATCCGATCTCGAATATGCGGATTTGCGCGGCAACGTGGATACGCGTCTGCGCAAGCTGCGCGAAGGCCAGTACGACGCGGTGGTGCTCGCGTGCGCCGGCTTAGCTCGCCTGGACGCGCGCGCGCGTTATACGGTCCCGTTTTCCGTCGAAGAGATGGTGCCGGCCGCGGGGCAAGGCGCGCTTGCGATCGAGATCCTCGCGGGTTCCACATTTTCCGACGCTTTGCGCGGCGCGCTCAACGACGCAGAGGCCGAACGCGCGGTGCTGTGCGAACGGGCTGCGCTGGCGGAACTGCGCGGCGGGTGCCAAGCGCCCATCGGCATCCACGCGCGATGCGAAGGCGATACGTTGTCCGTGGCCGGCGCCGTAGCGGCGCCCGACGGCAGCATCCTCGTGCGCGAACGCCTCGAGGCTCCCGCCGCGGGTCTGGCCCAAGCCCGCGCCCTCGGCGTGCAGCTCGCGCGCGCTCTGCTCACGCTGGGCGCGGAGCGGCTGCTCGCCGCACCGAAGGACGGCGCATGATTCAGACGCGCCTTCGTCAGACCATGCGGCCGCGCCGGCTGCGGCGTACGTCCGCGCTGCGAGCGCTCGTGCGCGAACACCGCGTCGATCCGTCGCAGCTCGTGCAGCCGCTGTTCGTCGCCGAGCGCGATGCGGACGCCGGTCCGATCGCGTCGATGCCGGGCATTGCGCGGCACACCGTCGCGGGAGCCGTTCAGGAGACGGGCGTGCTGGCGGCGCTGGGCATTCACGGCGTGCTGCTCTTCGGAATTCCGGAGAGCAAGGACGCGCTGGCAAGCCGCAACTACGATCCGAACGGCGTGGTGCAGAACGCGGCGCGGGCGATAAAGACCGCGTACCCGCACGTCGTCGTTATCGCGGATCTGTGCAACTGCGAATACACCGACCACGGCCATTGCGGGGTGCTGGACGCTTCCGGCGACGTGGACAACGACGCGACGGTCGAGATTCTGGCTCGAACGGCCGTAACGTATGCGCGAGCGGGCGTCGACGTGGTGGCGCCGTCCGACATGATGGACGGCCGCGTCCGCGCGATTCGGGAAGCGCTCGACGGCGAAGGTTTCGAACAGACGGCGCTGATGGCGTACAGCGCCAAATACGCATCGGCGTTTTACGGACCGTTCCGCGAAGCCGCCGATTCGGCGCCGCAGTTCGGCGATCGGCGCACGTATCAGATGGATCCGCCGAACGTTCGCGAGGCGCTCCGCGAGATCGCCTTGGACGTCGACGAGGGCGCGGACGTCGTCATGATCAAACCGGCGCTCGCATATCTGGACGTCGTGCGCGCCGCGCGCGATCGCTTCGACGTGCCGATCGCGGTCTATAGCGTGAGCGGCGAATACTCGATGCTCAAGGCCGCCGCGCAGAACGGCTGGATCGACGAGCAGCGCGCGGTGGACGAAACGTTGAGCTGCTTTGCGCGCGCGGGCGCGGACGTCATCATCACCTACTTTGCAAAGGATTTTGCCGCGCGCCATGGCGCGCGATGACGTCGGCGTCGTCATTCTCGCCGGCGGAGAGGCGACGCGCTTGCCCGGGAAACTCGAATTGGATGCCGGCGGCGAGCCGCTGCTCGCGCGCGTCTACCGCAACGTCGCCCCGATCGGCCCCGTGTATGTCTCGGCCAATCGGACCTTTCCCGCCGCGCTCGACGAATCGCTGCGCTGTCCGATCGTGATCGATCGCTCGCCGGGACACGGGCCCCTTTCGGGCCTGGTTTCAACGTTTGCGCACGTACGCCAGCGCCGCGTCTTCGTGGTCGCCGGCGATGCCCCGTTCGCCGGCCAGCGCACGGCCCAAGAGCTGCTCGCCGCCTGGGAAGCCGGCATCGACGCGGTCGTGCCGGTCGACGGCCAAGGACGGCTGCAACCCCTGTGCGCCGTCTACGACCGCGCCGCTTTCCTGGCCGCTGCCTCGGATCTGGCGGCACGGTCGGGAGGCGTCGCAGCCGCCGTCGAACGTCTGCGGACCAAACGAATTCGTCTGAGCGACGAGAGCGCGCTGGCCAACGTCAACACGGCGTCGGATCGGCACTCGCTCCTGCAGCGCTAAAGTAAAGAAGGACATCGAAGGGACCGTGCGTTTCGAGCGCTCCATCTCCGCGTTTGCACGCGCCCGCGGCATTATTGCCGGCGGCGTCAACTCTCCCGTGCGCGCATTCCGCGCGGTCGGCGGATCGCCGGTCTTCTTGAAGAGCGGCGCCGGCGCGTACGTGACCGACCTGGACGGGCACGAATATATCGATTACGTGCAGTCGTGGGGACCGCTGCTCTTCGGCCACGCGCACGCTCCGGCGGTAAAGGCCATCACACAGGCCGCGCAGCGCGGCAGTTCCTTCGGCGCGCCGACCGAGGCGGAATCGGAGCTCGGCGAGCTGATCCGCTCGTTCATGCCGTCGCTCAAGCGCGTCCGTTTCACCTCCAGCGGAACCGAAGCGACGATGAGCGCGGTGCGGCTCGCGCGCGGCTTTACCGGCCGTTCGAAGATCGTCAAGTTCGCCGGCTGCTATCACGGGCACGGCGACGCGTTTTTGATCGCGGCAGGCAGCGGGGCGCTCACGAACGGTGCACCCAACTCGCCCGGTGTCACGGCTGGCGTCGCCGGCGATACGATCGTGCTGCCGTTCAACGATGTAGGCGCGGTTGCTCGGGCATTCGATGCAAATCCCGGGCAGATTGCGGCGATCATCGTCGAGCCCTATGCGGGGAACATGGGCCTGGTCACCGCGCGCGAAGGCTATCTGCAGCAGCTGCGCACGCTGTGCACGCAGCACGGCGCGCTGCTGATCTTCGACGAAGTGATGACGGGATTTCGCGTCGCGGCCGGCGGCGTGCAGCAACTCGAAGCGGTTACGCCGGATCTGACGACGCTGGGCAAAGTCATCGGCGGCGGACTGCCGGTCGGGGCCTTCGGCGGGCGCGCGGAGATCATGGCCGAACTTTCGCCGGACGGCGCGGTGTATCAAGCGGGCACGCTCAGCGGAAATCCGCTCGCCATGGCGGCCGGAATCGCGGCCCTGCGCGAGATTCAAAAGGACGTGACCTTGTACGATCGGCTCGAAGTACTCGCGCGGCTGCTCTGCGACGGCCTGCACGAGGTCTTTGAAAAGCATGCGGTGCCGCATTGCAGCGCATATGCGGGGTCGATGTTCTGTACGTTCTTTACCGCAGGTCCGGTGACCGGCTTGCAGTCGGCAATGCAGAGCGACACATCGCTGTATGCGCGCTACTTTCACGCGATGCTCGAACGCGGAGTCTATTTGGCGCCGTCGGCGTTCGAAACGGGGTTCATCAGCGCCGCCCATACGACCCGGGAGATCGAACGGACGATCGCCGCAGCCGATGACGCGCTGGCATCGGCCGCCGCGCAGGCTCGCCTATGATTGCGATAAAACCGCTACCGGAAGGACTCCGGGCCCCTCTACGCTGCAAGAAGCCGTCATGCCGCTAGTCTGTCTGGGACTCTCCCACCACACCGCGCCGGTCGAAGTGCGCGAACGTCACGCCTTCCCGGCCGCGCGCATGGGCGCCGCGCTGGTCGCATTGCGCGACTACGAAGCCGTGCGCGAAGCGGTGATGCTGCAGACGTGCGGACGCTTGGAGATCTACGCCGACGTTTCCGACTACGAGGCCGGCGCCGCGCAATTGAAGTCGTTCCTGTTGAACTTCCGGCACGGAACGGTTGCCTACGATCTCGAGTCATATCTCTACACGCTGCTCGGGCGCGGCGCGGTCGAGCATCTCTTCCGCGTGAGCACCGGACTGGACTCGATGCTCATCGGCGAAGCCGAGATCTTAGGGCAGGTCAAAGACGCGTATATTGCCGCACAGGAAGCGGGCTCGCTCGGCAAGACGCTGCACCGGCTCTTTCGCGAGGCGATGAGCGCCGGAAAATCGGCGCGTTCGCAGACACGGATTAGCGACGAGTCGGTTTCCGTCGCAACGGCCGCGATCGAGCTGGCAAAGGCGAAGTTCGGATCGCTGCAAGACCGCAGCGTCGTGCTCATCGGCGCGGGAAAGATGGGCCGGACGGCGGCAAAACGGCTGCGCGCGGAAGGTACGCAAAATCTCGTCATCGCCAACCGCACTGCCAAGAACGCGCAAGAAGCGATCGGCGAAATCGGCTTCGGCCATGCAGTCGAGTTTGCAGGATTGAGCGACGCGCTCACCAGCGCCGACATCGTCGTGACGTCCACCGGCGCGCCGCAGTTCGTGCTCACGCCGGAGATCGTCGCCAAAGCGATGGTGCGCCGCGCCGAACAGCCGCTTTTCATCGTCGACATCGCGGTGCCGCGCGACGCGCATCCGGACATCGCGCAGATCCCCAACGTGACGCTGATCGACATCGACGGCCTCAAATCGCGCGTCGACGAAAAGCTGCAAGTCCGCCGCGAGGCCGTCCCCCACGTCGAAGAGATCGTCGAGGAGTTCGTCGAGCGGTTCGGACACTGGTATCAATCCCGCGTCGCCGTTCCGGTCATCGCGTCCCTGCACAAAAAAGCCGAACGCATCCGGTCGGCCGAGCTCGAGCGCCTGTTCGCGCGGTGTCCGGAGCTGACCGAACGCCAAAAGATGCTGGTTACCGGCATGTCGATGACGATTATCTCCAAGCTCTTGCATACGGTCGTCACCAAGATGCGCGAACGTGCGGCCGTCAATCACCCCGATGCGCTCGATCACGCGCGCGTGCTGGGTGAACTTTTCGAGCTGAACGTCGGGGAGTAGCGCCGGTTCTTTCCGGGCGAACGGTGCTCGTGACCCGGCCCGCGCACCAGCACGACGAATTCGCCGCGGCGCTCGAGGCGGCGGGAGCCCGCGCCATCCTCGCGCCGGCAATCGAAATTACCGCACCGGACGATCCCGCGCCCGCGCGCGAGGCCGCGTCGAATCTAAGCGACTACGCCTGGCTAGTCTTCACGAGCGCCAACGGCGTGCGCGCTTTCTTCGATCTCTTCGACGACGCGGGGACCGCCGCACGCGCGATCGGCACCGCGCAGATCGCGGCGATCGGTCCCGGAACCGCGGCAACCCTGCAATCGCACGGCATCGACGCCGCCTTGATTCCGCAAACGTATGTCGCCGAAGATCTCGCCCGAGCGCTTATTGCCGCGAGCGCTCCGGGCGAACGGCTCCTGATCTTCCGTGCGCAGGAGGCCCGCGACGTGCTCGCACGCGATCTGCACGCGGCAGGCCGCTGCCCGGTCGTCGTCGCCGCATATAAGACCGTTTTCACCCGTGACGATCGTTTCGCCGAAAAAGTCGCCGCGAGCGATATCTTGACGTTCACCAGCGCGAGCACGGTTCGGGGCTTCGTCCGGAACTTGGGCGGCCCCGCAGCTGCGGTACGCGCTGCACAGGATAAACTGATCGCATGCATCGGTCCGATCACCGCGCACGAAGCGCGCACGACGGGTCTTCACGTGCATGCAATTGCGAGTGAGTACACTGCGCGCGGGCTGCTTGCGGCGCTGGAGCACTTGGCATAGCCGCTCGCTTTCTCGCGGCGCTGCTGGCGGCAGCCGCCGTTGCAGCTGTAGCCTATCGCTTCCGCGCGCTGACTCTGCCGGGCGCCGTTGCCGCCGCGATCGTCGGCACGTGCACGCTCGGCGCGGGAGGCTGGCCGTATGCGGCAGTCCTCCTGGCCTTTTTCCTGCCCTCGACGCTGCTTTCGCGCGTCGGCCGCCGGCGCAAAGCGATGCTCGTCGATGCCGGAAAGCAGGGCGCGCGCGATGCTTGGCAGGTCCTGGCAAACGGCGGCGTTGCGGCACTCTGTGCGGCGGCATCGGCCGCATTCGGGCAGCCGCTGCTCGCGGCGGCGTTCGCGGGCGCGTTCGCGGCGGCGTCGGCGGATACGTGGGGGACTGAGATCGGCACGCTTTCGCGCGAGCAGCCCCGCTCGATTTTGAACTTCAAGCCCGTTGCCGCTGGGCTGTCGGGCGGGATTACCGCGCTTGGCACCGCCGCCGAAGTAGGCGGCGCGTGCGCGGTTGCACTCGTCGCGGCGGCGACCGGCGCGGCACCCTTTGCCGCCGTCGCAGCGGGGGGCGTTGCCGGCGCGCTTGCCGACTCGCTCTTGGGGGCGTGCCTACAGGAGCGCCGCTACTGCGCGGCGTGCGACCGCGACTGCGAAACCAATCCGCACGCCTGCGGGACGCCCACGACGGCAGTGCGCGGCCTTCGCTGGGTCTCCAACGACGCCGTCAACGCGCTGGCGACGCTTACCGGGGCCCTGGCTGCGGCGTGCGTCCGTACGTTTTTTCCAGGTAGCCGATGATCCGGTCGTCGTCGTCGAGCACCACGTCCCCGTCCACGAGCACCGGAATGCCCGTCTGACCGGAGACCTCTTTGACGATTGCGCGCTCACCGTGGTCGCTCGGAACGTTCACGACTTTATAGTCGAGCAAGAGGTCGGTCATTTTGGCTCTGACGCGCGCGCAGTAGGAGCACCATTCGGCTTGGTAGAGAACGATATCGGTATCACGCACTTGAAATATCTCCTGGCGGACGGCGGTGCCGGGTCACGAGCCCGGCCGCGAAGTCGTTAGCTCGAAAAACGCAGATGGCGGTAAACGTTCGATACGATGACCGGCTGCTGCGGCGCGCGATCGTCGCGTCGCTGGGCCTGCATCTCTTGTTAGCGCTTCTGGTTCCCAATTGGTTGCGCTCGCAATCCCAGGATCTGCAGCCGATCGAGTCGTTGACGTTCGCCCGGTTGATTCGCATGGAGGTCTCGCGCCCGGCCGCGAGCGCCCCCGAACGCGCGCAAGTTCGCGCGCAGCACCGCTCGGCCGTTGCGACGTTTGCGCACGTGAAAGCCGAGCTCTCCGCCCCGTCCAAGCGGCGGCGCTTCGCGCCGCGTCCCATCGCCGGCGCCCCCGGAACGGCGGCAGCAGCCCCGCACGCGGTGCCGCGGCAAGAGACGCCGCTGTACGCACGCACCTCTTCGAGCGTGCAGCCGGAAGCCGCCGTGCAGCATGCGCCGGCCGCGACGCCGGCGCCGGCTGCAGCAGCGGGGGAACGCGACGTCAACGGCGCCAGCAGCGATCGCGGCGGGGTGATGCCGTTCGGCGCCGCGCAAGATCCCGTACTCGATCCGCGCGTTCTGGCCGCACTGCAGCAGAAGGTTACGGTGCACGTCACGCTGCGCGTGCGCGTGGGTGAGGACGGCCGCACGCTGGGCGTCGATTTCGATCCGCCGCTCGACGCGCAAACGGAACGCAGCATTCAAGATATTCTGGCGCAAGCCGATTGGGACGCGGCCATCTGCGGGGGCGGCGTCAGCTGCGAGGGCGTCGCCGTTATTAAGCTCTAGATCGTGATTTCGAGCGCGCGCACGTTTTCTCGCGGAATGCCGCGAACCCACGTGCACGCGGACTCTGCGCGCGCAAAACCAAGATCGTCCAGTGCTATGCGGCCCGCGCCGATCGGCGCGAAGGCAATGGCAGGATCTGCGCCGCGCAGACGCTCGCGCACGAAACGCAACTGCCGAATGCGCTGCTCGCGTGCAGCGTCCACCTGCGTGGCGGCGATGGTCAGCTGCATTCCGTCGATCGCGCCTCGAACGACGAGCAGACCGCGCCGCTTGAGCACGGCCGGCGAGCGCGGCAAATAGGCTTCGGAGATCTCCGCCGGATCGAAGCGGGCGTTCCAAAAAATGGCTTGACCGCCGCGGTACGCCCACTCCAGCGCCAATCGCGTCGCGATCGTGAGGGCATCGCCCGGGTCGATATCGCCGGCGGCGAGCACGTCGGGCGATTCGCGCTGCGCAAACGCGAGAATCTCACGCAGGCGGCCGCGGCGCACCGTTTCGGCGGCGCGCACGTACGCCGTGGTGAGCTTTAGAGAATCGACTTGCCCAGACCCGAACAAATCAGACCGACGGCCAGCACCGCGGTCTGATTGCGCGTGTCGAGGATCGGATTGATCTCGACCATCTCGATCGAGCCAAGCTGTCCGGACTCGAAGAGCATCTCCATCGCCAGATGCGCCTCGCGATAACTCAACCCGCCTTTGACCGGCGTGCCCGTACCGGGCGCCTCGCTCGGATCGATGCCGTCCATATCGAACGAAACGTGAATGCGCCGGCCGCCGGCGCCGGCAATGCGGATCGCCTCTTCCATGACGCGCGTCATCCCCAAGCGATCGACGTCGCTCATCGTGAAAGCGGCAACTCCGGAAGCGCGCAGGTTTGCCTTCTCGACAGCGTCGACGTCGCGAAGACCGATCTGCACCGTGTGCTCGGGCAGCGCGAGACCGCGCTGAAGCGCAAACCACAAAGGCATGCCGTGCACGTTGCCCGAGGGCGAACTATCGGGGCTGTTGATGTCGCTGTGCGCGTCGATCCAGACCAGCCCGGGCGCCTCTCCTCGCGCCGCCTTGAGACCCGCCAGCGTACCCATCGCAATGGAGTGATCGCCGCCGAGCACGATGGGAAAGCCGTCCTCGCGGACCGCGCGCTCGACCAGGCCTGCCAATTCGCCGCAGACGGCCTCGATGACGTCGTAGTACTTGGCGTGCTGGTCGCTCTGCGGCACCGATTCCCGAATCGGCACCGCGAGGTTTCCCGCGTCGTTGATGCATTGGATGCCCAGGCGCCGCAAACGGTCGTGCAGGCGCGCGTAGCGCATCGCCGAGGGACCCATGTCGACTCCGCGGCGGCTTGCGCCAAGATCCATCGGCACGCCGATAATATCCACGCGCGCGATAGGGTTGGGAACGGTGGTGCTCACGAAGCGGCAGCTTCTTCAGTACGCTCGTGCGGGTCCTTGGTAAGAACGGGCCTTGCTTCGTCCCGGCTGACCGAGCCCGGGATGACGTGCAGCAGGAGCACGCGGATGATCCCGGCGACCGGGACCGCCATGAACATCCCGAGCACGCCGTCGAGCTCCCCCCCGATGAGGATCGCGATGACGACGGCGCTGGGGGAGAGCTGGATCGTCCGGCTGATGATGTTCGGGGCGATCACGTGACCTTCGATCTGATTGGCCAAGACGAATACGATGGCGACGAGCACGACCAGATGCAGGCCGCCGCTGACGAACGCGATCGTGAACGCCGGGATCGCCGCGATCACCGGTCCGATGTAGGGAATCAAGTCGAGCGCGCCCGCAGCCACGCCGATCAGAATCGCATAGGGTTCTCCGACGAGCATCAGGCCCACGGCGATGAGCGTGCCCACCGAGGCACCCACCAGCAATTGACCGCGGATGAAGCCGCCGACGACTTGTTCGAGTTCGGAGAGCAGTTCGAGCGTTTTCTCGCGGCGCCGGCTCGGAACGAAGCCCATGAAGAACCGTTTGATCGTCTCGGAATCGTAGAGCAGATAGGCTGCCAGGACCGGAACGGCGATGCAGGCGCCGATGATCGCGACCGTGCCGATGAGGACCATGATGGCGTTGCCCGCGGCGGCCATCCCGTGGGTTTGCATCCAGGTCGTAACGGCTTGCGGCAGGCGCGCGATCTGATCGCGCAGCGCCGGCGGCAGGTGCACGAACAGCTTGCTGTGCGGATTTTGAACGCTGGCGGTGAGCTTGCTTTGAATTTCGGGCCAGTTCCGCGAGAGCGTCGTCACCTCGTTACTGATCGCAGGAATGAGGTAGTTCAGCCCGACGGCGACGATGGCGGCGATAACCGCGTAAACGATGAGAATTGAAACGATGAGGGGTAAACGCCGGTTCAGCCAGCGGACCACCGGATAGATCAAATAGGCGAAGAAGATCGCCATGACGATGATCAAAAAGATCGTCCAGATGCGCTGCAAGAACGCCAGGACGTACCCGGAGATGAGGATGATCAGCAGCACGGAAAGCAGGGCTTTCCAGCTGACGTCGACCGTTTGCGCGCTAAACCAGGTGTACGGCTCTTCTTCCGCGCCGCGCGCGGCTTGCGCGCGATCCCCCGAACGCTGCGATTCGATCTCCAGACCGATGAGCGCGGCTTTGGACGGCCAATTGTAGCGCAGATACCGCGCGTAGAACCGCAGGCAGAAGCGCAGCACGGGACGCAGCACTTCCCATCCGCCGGCATAGCCGTCGTCCAGATCGATCAAAAAGAGCACGAGGCGGTGGCGGCGCGCGAGACGGTCGCTCCAGCGTTTGGCCAGGTCGACGCCTTCGGGAACCCGGTCGCGCAGCATGCTCAGGACCTGGTCGTCGTCGGCGGCGCGCCGGACGATGTTGGTGAACTCCTTATAGCTCAAGCCCAGCGCGCGCAGCAATCCGCGGTCCATCGGGCTTTGCCCGTAGAGATAATCGCCCAGCGTGCCGTTCATCGCGGCTCGAGCCTTGTCGATGATCCGCGGCAGCCATTTGATCCCGCCCACTTCCTCGGACCAGCGGCGCGGAGGGACGGATCGCAAATCGTTGGCTTGGCTTGCAGGCATGCTTGGTATGTACCCCGGCAGGCCTGCGAAAACCCCAAGCGTACACATGCGGCAATGAAGCGGCGGCGGCTCCTGGCTCTGCTCTCGGCATTCCCGTTCGCATTCGCAATGCCCGGCTGCGGCCGCCGGCACGAGCGCCCCAAACCCGGGCAGCTCACGCTGGCGATGGTGACGGACGTGGGCGGCCTGGGCGATCGCTCGTTCAACGACTCGGCCTATCGCGGATTACTGCAATCGCGCACCGATCTCGGCGCCTTCATCAAAGTGCTGCAGTCCAAATCCGCTGCGGATTATCAACCCAACTTGACGGTGCTCAGCGAAGGCCGTTTTGCGATGATCTACGCGATCGGCTTTCTCATGGGGGACGATCTGCAGCAAGTCGCACGCCAATTCCCCGCGCAAAGGTACGCGATCGTCGACGACGTGGTTCCAGAGCCCAACGTCGTCTCGCTGACGTTCAAAGAGGAAGACGGATCGTTTTTGGCCGGGGCACTTGCCGCGATGGTGAGCAAGACGCGGCGCGTTGGTTTTATCGGCGGTGCCGATATCCCGCTGATCCGCAAGTTCGAAGCCGGATACGCGGCCGGCGTGCGCGAGATCGATCCCTCAATGCACGTCGATGTGAAATACGCCGGCTCGTTCGACGACGTCCCGGCCGGCAAAGAGATCGCCAACATCCTCTTCAACGGCGGAGCGGACATTATTTACACGGCGGCCGGAAAGGTCGGCTTGGGTGCGATCGATGCGGTTAAATCCCGTCCGCAAGGATACTACATCATCGGCGTCGACAGCGACCAGGATGCGCTCGCGCCCGGAAAGATTCTGACGTCGATGGTCAAGCACGTCGACGTTGCGGTGTTCGACGTCGCGCAGGCAATCGCGCGCCGGCGCCCGATCGCCGGTCATCTCGTCTTCGGCTTGCGCGAGAACGGCGTCGGCTTGACGGATTTTCGCTACACGCACGGCGCCGTAACCGCGGCGGCCCTCGCGCGGCTATCGTCGTTGCGCGCCCGCATCGCGAGCGGATCGATCGTGGTGCCGTCCACGCGGGAGGCGCTCGCAGCGTGGAAACCGTGAACGCGCTGGAGCTCCGCGGTATACGCAAGACGTTCGGGAGCGTCGTCGCCCTGGACGGGGTCGATCTCGATCTGCAAGCCGGCGAAGTGCACGCGCTCGTCGGCGAAAACGGCGCGGGAAAGTCGACGCTTGCATCGATTGCGTTCGGTACGCTCAAAGCGGATTCGGGAACGGTGCGCGCGGCCGGAACCGTCGGTCTGGTGCACCAGCACTTCGAACTGGTTGGGCGCCTCCGCGTCTGGCAGAACGTCGTGCTCGGACGCGAACCCAAGGCCGGATGGAGCATCGACGCGCGCACGGCACGCGCGCAAGTACTCGAGCTCGCGCAAAAGAACGCGCTGGACGTCGATCCCGACGCATTCGTCGACGAATTGCCGGTCGGAGCGCAGCAGCGCGTCGAACTGCTTCGGGAACTCTACCGCGATCCGGTCGTCCTGCTGCTCGACGAGCCCACCGCAGCGCTTGCGCCCGCGGAGATCGGCCGCTTCTTCGAGACGGTCCGCGCGCTCGCGGCGCGCGGGACAGCCGTCATGGTCGTGACGCACAAACTGCAAGAGGTCATGGAGTATTCGCAGCGCGTGAGCGTGCTGCGCCGCGGGCGCATGGTCGCGCAGTACCGTACGTCCGAAACGAACGTTGCCGAAATCGCGCACGCGATGGTGGGCGGCGAGCCCGCGGCGGTCGCGTCGCGCCAAGCGGTGCCGCTGCGTCCCTGTTTGCGCGTGCTCGATCTGACTGCGGTCTCCGCTTCGTCCGGCGTGGAGCGCATGAGCTTGCACGTCGACGGCGGCGAGATCGTCGGGATCGCGGGAGTCGAGGGAAACGGACAAACGGCTTTGGCCGACGCGCTTGCGGGTCTTGTCCCCTTCCGCGGATCGATCGAAATGAACGGCACGGCCGGGATCATCCCGCAGGATCGCCGCGCCGAAGGCCTGGTTTTGGATTGGTCGCTCGCGCAAAACGTCGTGCTCGGCCGTCAGCGCCGCGTACGCCGCGGAATCGTCGTGGATCGCGCGCGGGCGCGCGCGGACGCGCAAACGATCGTCGAACGGTTCGACGTGCGCGCTCCGTCGCTGGACGCTCCCGTGCGCGCGCTCTCGGGCGGCAACCAGCAAAAACTGCTCGCGGGCCGCGCGCTGATCGATCGCCCGGCATTCGTTCTGGCCTACCAGCCCACGCGCGGCATCGACGTCGGCGCCGCCGCGCTCGTGCAGTCGCGTTTGATCGAAGCGCGCAACGCCGGAGCCGCCGTGCTGCTGATCTCGTTCGATCTCGACGAGATCCTGGCGATCGCCGATCGCGTCCTGGTGATGTATCGCGGCCGGATCGCGGGCGAATTCGCGAGCGCATCGGCCGACCGTGCCGCGATCGGCCGGTTAATGGCGGGCGCCGCGGCGTGAAGCGCGCTGCCGCGCTGGCCGGCGGTCCCGCGGGCGCGATTCTGCTGGCGTTCGTCCTTGCGGCAATCGCGATGCTCGTGGCGGGCGTCAGCCCCGCCGACGGATTCTCCGCTCTGTTCTTGGGATCGCTCGGCGGACGCAATCAAATCGCCGAGACGCTCGTGCAAACGACCGCGCTGCTCTTTCCGGCGCTGGGCGTCGCGTTGGCGTTTCGCGCCGGCCTGTTCAACATCGGGGCCGAAGGGCAGCTGATGATCGGCGGCCTCGCTGCCGGTGCGGTGGGCGCGCAGCTCGACGCGCCGGGAGCCGTAGCGGCCGTCGCGATCCTGGCCGCGGGATTCGCGGGGGGAGCGGCGTGGGGCGCGCTCGCGGGCTGGCTGCGCGCGCGATTTTCGGCAAGCGAGATCATCTCGACGCTGATGCTCAACTTCATCGCGCTCTCGCTCGCGAGCTATCTGGTGTCCGGACCGCTCAAAGCCTCGGAGGCGTCGGGCGCTCAAACTGCGCCGCTCCCGGCGGCGTCGTGGCTGCCCGCGCTGATTCCGGGAACGCGGCTCTCGATTGCGTTTTTGATCGCGCTGGCGACGGCGGGCGTGCTCGCGTGGCTGCTCGCGCGCACCGTCTTCGGGTACGAGCTGCGCGCGTGCGGAGCTGCGCCCGAGGCTGCGCGGCGCAGCGGCATCGACATGGCGCGCATGACGCTGCTCGCGCTCGGACTCTCCGGCGGTATCGCCGGGCTGGGCGGCGCGACGATCGTCGAAGGCGTGCTTCACCGCTTCAACACGCAGCTCTCGCCCGGATATGGTTATACGGCAATCGCAGTGGCGCTGGTCGGCGATCTCCACCCGCTGTGGATTTGCCTGGCGGCCTTTGGTTTCGGCATTTTGGAGTCCGGAGGTCTGGCGATGCAGGCGCTGGCGGACGTGCCCAAGGATGCGATCCACGTCATCGAAGGTCTGATCGTGCTGGTGCTCGCCGCGCGGCGATACGTCGCAACGCGCGCGCAGACGGTGCCGCTGTGAGCGGCGGAGCCGCGCTCGCGCTCACGCTCGGCGCCCTCACGCTGATTAAAGCCACGCCGATCGCGTACGCCGCGCTGGGCGGCGTGGTCTCCGAGCGCTCGGGCATCATCAATATCGGTTTGGAAGGAATGATGATCGCCGGCGCGTTTACCGCGGTCGTCTTTTCGGCCATGAGCGGGAGCCCGCTTGCAGGTCTTGCCGCGGGTATCGCAGCGGGAGCGTTGCTCGGCCTGGTGCTCGGCGTCGCAGCGACGACGTTCAAAGTCGATCAAATCGTCGCAGGCACCGGGATCAATTTGGTGGCGGCGGGCGGCGCGGCGTACGGGCTGACGCTGATCTTCAATCAACCCGGGGCCAGTCCTCAAGTCAACGCGCTGGGCAGTTCGTTTTGGATCCTGGTGGCCGCGGCCGGCGCATGCAGCATCGTGCTGCACGTCGCCCTGTACCGCACGGCGTGGGGTTTGCGGCTGCGCGCCTGCGGTGAAAACCCGCGCGCGGTCCAAGATGCGGGGCTGCTGCCGCTTCGCCTGCGCCTGCAAGCAGTGATCCTCAGCGGCGCGCTCGCGGGTCTGGGCGGTGCGTTTCTTTCCATCGGCGAGGTAAATCTCTACTCCGACGGCATGACGGCCGGGCGAGGCTTCATCGCGCTTGCCGCGGTCATCTTCGGACGATGGACGCCGCTGGGTGCAGCCGGCGCGGCACTCTTCTTCGGATTTTTCGAAGCGCTGCAGTACGTGCTGCAAGGTCGAGCAAGCTGGCTTCCGAGCGATGCAATGCAAGCCTTGCCGTACGTTGCCGCACTCTTTGCACTTGCCGGCCTCGTCGGGCGCGTTCGCGCTCCCGCCGCCGACGGAATTCCCTACTGATCGGGCAGAGGTGAGATAAAAGTCCGAGCGAATCAGCCGACAACGAGAACATGCGGCCGAACTTCTTCGCACTGCTCGCCTGTGGCGTCTTTGCCGTTTCCGTTTCGGCGCGCGCTGCCGCGCAGACGGAGATGCCGGCTCCTCTCGCGCATCTGCAGCAAAGCCTTCGAAGCGCAGCGCAAAGCGCGCCCGGTTTCGCCGCGTACGAAATTCGCGATCTGACCACGGGCTACACCTCCGGCTACAACATGAATGCCGTGATGCCCGCCGCGTCCACGATCAAAGTGCCGATCATGGTCGAGGTCTTCAAACAGATGGCGGCCGGGTCGTTCGATCTCAACCGCCGCGTCGAGCTGCTGCCCCAGGATCGCGATTGGGGCTCGGGCGACCTGTGCGAGGCCCCCACCGGTTCAACTTTTCCCGTCTCCGCGCTGCTGACCGAGATGATCACGGTTAGCGACAATACCGCCGCGAATATGCTGATCCGCCTCGTTGGCCGCCGCAGCATCAATGCGACGATGACCGATCTCGGGCTGCATCACACGCACTTGGCCGACTATATACGAACGGCCGAGTGGAGCGTCCGTACCACCCTGCGCACGACGCCGTCCGACATGGTCAAACTGCTCTCCGACATGGCCAAGAACCAGCTCATCGACGAGTGGTCGTCCAAGGCCATGATCGCGATTCTGGAGCGCCAAGAGATCAACACGCTACTGCCGGCGCCCCTGCCCGCCATTCCGATCGCACACAAGACGGGCTCGCTCTACGATACGCTCAACGACGTCGGCATCGTTTACGGCGCCGAACCGTACGTGATCGCGGTGATGACGACCAATCTTTCGTCCCTGGACTCCGGGCGCAGCTTCATCCGCCGGATTTCGCGCGTCGCCTACTCCACGATGGAGAAGTTCGCGCAGTGGCGCGCCGCCAATCCGCAGCCCCAGCCCGATGCGCCGGCAGCTGCCTCTGCAGCGACGACTGCATCCGATACCGCGACGATTCCCGACGTGCCGATGTGGGGCGCTTCACCCTCGCCGAGTCCCTAAGCCGCGCGCCGCGCGGGGGTTACGAGAGCAGCGCCGCGTTCTTTGCGTAGACGCGGCTCAGCCAGCGCGAATACCGCGATTCTTTTCCGCGCACCGCGCGATCGTAGAACTGGGCCAGGCGCTTGGTGATCGGGCCGATGGCGCCGTCTCCGACGGGCCGGCGATCGACCGACTGAACGTAGACGACGCCGGCCGCTGTTCCGGTCAGGAAGATTTCGTCGGCGGTATAGAGTTCGCTGCGATCGATGGATCGCTCGACGACCGTTAAATCGAATTCGGCCCGGGCGATCTCCATGATCGAGCGGCGCGTGCAGCCTTCGAGGACGTTTTGCGAAGGATCCGGGGTATACAGCACGCCGTCGCGCACGAGAAAGATGTTTTCGGCCGAACCCTCGGCGACGTGTCCATCGTGTGAGAGCATGATCGCTTCGTCGAAGCCGTTTTGAATCGCTTCGCTCTTTGCCAGCGCGCTGTTGACGTACAGTCCCGTGATCTTCGCGCGGGGAGGCGCCGCCGAATCGTCGGCGCGGCGCCACGAGCTCGTGCCGGTCTTGAGGCCCTCGGACGTGTCCAAATACCGCGTGAACGGAACGGGCACGATGGCGAAGTGGTCGGGTACGTTGTGCAGCCGCACGCCGATGTCTTCGGCCGCCTTGAAGATGCACGGACGAATGTAGATGTCCGTTTCGAACCGGTTTCGCACGCAGAGATCGAGCGTAATCTCCACGAGCTCGTCGATCGAGTGCGGGAGCGACATCGTAAGAATCTTCGCGGAGAGCGCCAGCCGCTCGTAGTGTTCGCGGAGTTGGACGACGTATAATTCGCGCTCTTCCGGAACCCAGTAGCCGCGAATGCCTTCGAAGCATCCCGTGCCGTATTGCAGCCCGTGCGTGAGCAGACCGACTTTCGCGTCGCCGTACGCGCAAAAATCGCCTGCGGAATAGACCGTCGTTTCGCTCAATGTCACATCAAAAAATCCTCGATGCCGCCCTTCGACCAGCTCAGCGCCGGCTCCGGCCGGACTCGGCGGGGTTCATTCAGACCTGCGCGAAGGTGCACGCGCATGATCAGACGCCTTCTCCCCCTGGCCGCCTTCCTCTCCGTCAGCGGCGGCGCGGCGCTTTGCGCTTTGAATCCGCAAACGATCCTTCCGAGCGGATGGCGTTTGACGCCGCCGCAGGGCACGCATGCAGCGACCGGCACGATGCCGCAGGGCATCGCGCTCTCGCCCGACGGCTCGAAGGTCGCGGTCGTGGAATCCGGCGTCGGCCCGGCGGCACTTCACCTCTTCGACGCCTCGACGCTTGCGACGAGCGCAACGATCCCGCTGGGTGACGCGATGGGGCGTCCGGTCTGGGTAAGCGGAACGCGCGTGCTGGTCGCCGGCGATTCCGCTCACGCGATCTTCGACGTCGATCTTGCGTCAGGCTCGGCGCGCGCGATAGCGACCCGAGCCTCGAGCCTTCCGGTCTGGATCGCGCTCTCGCCGGACGGGCGCCGCGTTGCCTTTTGCGACGACGGAGGTTTCGTGGGAACCGGAACGCTGCCGGATCTGCACGACCTCACCCGCGTCGCCGTCGGCGCACATCCGTCGGGTGCGGTTTTCTCCCGCGACGGAAAGCTCGTCTACGTCGCGGTACGCCAGCCCAGTTCGGTTGCGGTGGTCGATTGGGACAAGAGCGCGTTGACCGCGCGCATTCCGACCGGGCTTCACCCGGCCGCGATCGCCTACGACTCCTCCGGAAAGCATCTGCTGGTCGCCGAGAGCGACGACGACGCGGTCGGAATCATCGATCCCGCGGCGGGCAAACGCATCGCGGACATCTCCGTCGAGTTACACGCGGGAAGTGCGTCGGGTTACGGAGCATCGCCGAACGCACTGGCGGTGACTGGCGCGGGCACGTTCGTTTCGCTCGGGGCGCAGAATGCGGTGGCGCTCTTGCGCGGCGGAAAGCTCGTCGAGCGCATCCCGGCGGGTTGGTATCCGACCGGCGTTGCGGCCGCGAGCGGCGGCGCACTCTGGATCGTCAACGGGCGCGGCGAGGGGTCGCCGGCAAATCCGCAGTTCCGGCCCGGCAGCGACCGCGGCTACGTGGGAGCGATCACGGTGGGATCGCTGCGGCGCCTCGAACCCAAAGCCTACGCTGACGCGCGCGCTGCTTCGCAAGCGGTCGCCGCGAATGCCGCGCCGCAGTGGTCCCGCCCGTCATCGACGGTGGTCCGCGCAGGCGGACCGATCCGGCACGCGATCTATATCATCAAGGAAAACCGTTCGTACGATCAGGTGCTCGGCGATATCGGCGGAGCAAACGGCGATGCGCAGCTGACGGAATTCGGCGATCGCGTCACGCCGAATCAGCACGCCATTGCGCGCCGATTCGGAATCTTCGACAACGCCTATACCGACGCACAAGTCAGCGCGAACGGCCATAATTGGACCGACGCCGCATTCGCCAACGACTACGTCGAGCGTTTCTGGCCCCCGAACTACGGCGGCCGGCGCGATCTGTACGATTTTCAGGAAGGTGACGCGCCCGACGTCCCGCACGGCGGCTATCTCTGGGACGCGGCCAAACGCGCGGGCATTACCTACCGTGACTACGGCGAAGACTTGGAAGCGCCGCCGCACGCCGTCGTGCGCGTCCCGCTCAACACGATGCCGGGTTTGACCGGCCACTACGACGCGAGATTCGTCGGGTGGGACTTGGGTTACAGCGACAAGGACCGGCTGGCCGAATGGGAGCGCGAATTCACGGCCTTCGTCGCGCACCGCGACCTGCCGCAATTGGAGATCGTCTACTTTCCGAACGATCACACATCGGGGACGCGTCCCGGTATGCCGACGCCCTCGGCGTACATCGCGATGAACGATTGGGCGGTCGGCAAACTCGTCGACGACGTTTCGCATTCGCCGTACTGGCGTTCGACTGCGATCTTCGTGCTCGAGGACGACGCGCAGAACGGCCCGGACCATGTGAGCGCGCAGCGTTCGACGTTCTACGTCGCCGGCGCGTACGCGCGCGGAGGAGTGCAGCACGCGCACTATTCGACGGCATCGTTCGTTCGCACGATTGAAGTGCTGCTGGGCCTGGCGCCCCTTTCGATCTACGACGCCGCGGCCCGTCCTCTGTACGACGCCTTCGCGTCCACGCCGGTCAATGCGGCGCCGTTCACGGCGATTCCGCCGCGCGTTTCCGTTACGGCGGTCAATGCGCGAACTGCGTACGGCGCCGCCCGCAGCGCGCGAATGGATTTCACCCGCCCCGACGCCGCACCGGCATCCGAATTGAACGACATTCTGGCGCACGCAGCCCGGCAATGAGCCCGTGGATCGCGCTGGGCACGACGTTCACCGCCTCCGCGCTCGAATGCGTCGAAGCGGCGACGATCGTCATGGCGGTCGGCTATACCGCCGGCTGGCGCGTCGCGCTCAGCGCGACCGCCTGGGCTCTTGCGGCACTCGTCGCGATCGCCGCTTTGCTGGGCCCGGTGCTGCTGCTCTACGTTCCGATCGCCGCACTCAAGATCGTCATCGGCATCTTCTTGCTGCTCTTCGGCTACACGTGGCTGCGTAAGGCGATCTGGCGTTTTGCCGGCCGCAAGAGCTTGCGTGACGAGAACGCAACTTTTGAAAAGGAGGTACGCGACCTTCGCGCTCACCACGAGCGGCGGTACGCATTCGCGACCGCGTTCAACGGCGTGCTCGTCGAGGGCTTGGAGGTCGCGGTGATCGTCGTTACGTTCGCGGCCGAACGCGCAGGCACGTTTCTCTGGGCTGCGGCGGGCGCGGTCGCCGCTGCGGCGGCGGTGGCCGGTTCCGCATTCGTGCTGCGTCATCCGTTCTCGCGCATACCGGAAAATGCGATGGGGTTCATCGTCGGCGTCATGCTGCTCTCGTTCGGAACCTTTTGGAGCGCCGAGGGCCTGGGTCTGCAGTGGTGGTCGGGCGACGGTGCGCTCCTGACGCTCGTGGCCGCGTACGCGCTGGCCGGCGCCGCGTTGTCCGGGCTGTTGCGTAAGCCGGTGCGCGCGTGAAGCGCTTTTACGCGTTCGTTGCGGGCAACTCGCGCGTTACCCCGCTCGGCATTGCCGCCGCCGTTCTCGTCGCGCTCGCGCTGCGCCGCTCGCCGGAATGGGCTGCGGGCGCCTATTTAGCCGTGCTGATCGCGACGCTCGCCGCATCCGCGCTCGAACCCGTGCGATGAGCGCGCTGCACCGGCGATGATCGACGGCAGCGGCGCGCGCCCGGGAGTCACGACAGCGGCGCGCGTCATAGCCATCGACGGCGGGCGCCGGCGCGAGATCGTCGACGATCTCGCCACCGAAGAGCCGCTGGAGATCCGCATCGTCGCGGCGGGGCAAACGCAGACGCTCGCGGTGACGATGCGCACGCCCGGTCACGATTTCGAACTGGCCGCGGGCTTTCTGTTCGCCGAAGGGTTGATTCGCGATCCCTCCGATCTCGCCGGAATCTCGTACTGCATCGATCCCGCCGTGGACGCCGAACAGCGCTATAACATCGTCAACGTGCATTTGAGGGCGCCCGCGGTGCAGCTCGACCGCTTCGAGCGCCATTTCATCACCAGCAGCGCCTGCGGTGTGTGCGGTAAGGCCAATATCGACGCGCTCGCGACGCGCGCGCCGAAGCTGGAAGACGAAACGCGCCTAAGTACCGCGCTGCTCGCGCAGTTGCCGGGCAAGATGCGCGACGCTCAGCGGGTCTTCGCGTCGACGGGCGGATTGCACGCCGCAGCGCTCTTCAATGACGGCGGCACCTTGCTCGCATTGCGCGAAGACGTCGGCCGCCACAACGCGCTCGACAAGATCCTGGGCTGGTCGATCCTGGGCGCGCGGCCTGCGCCCGGCGGTCGCATTCTGCTGGTGAGCGGACGCGCATCGTTCGAACTGGCGCAAAAATGCATCGTTGGAAGGATCCCGGTGCTCTGCGCGGTTTCCGCCCCGAGCAGCTTGGCGGTCAGCCTGGCGCAGGCGTTCGATCTCACGCTCGTGGGATTCGTTCGCGGCGAGCGTGCCAATATATACGCCGGGATGCGCCGTATCGTCTAGGCGCCGCTCAAGAACGCGCGCAGTATCGCGTTGAACGCTTCGGGCGCGTCGGCGTTGGCGACGTGGCCCGCGCCCTCGAGTACGCGCAGACGCGCGCCGGGAATTTCGCGCGCGATCGTTTCGGACATGGACGGCGGTGCGATCGTGTCGCGTTCTCCGCAGACGACGAGCACGGGACAGGCGATGGACGAAAGGATGTTGCGGTAGTCGCCCGTCCATGTGGCATGGGTGGCGGCAATATACGAGTCGACGCTCTTGCACGCCATCTGCGCGATCGTTTCGTCCGTGCGCTTCCCCGGCGGCATGCCCAGCCGCGCCGCGCGCTCGCGCGCGAACTGTTCCATCGAACCCGCTTGCCGCACGGACGCAACGATCGTGCGAACGTACTGGGCGCTGTCCGGATACTGCGCGAAGCTGCCGACGAGCGTGAGCGAGAGCAGCCGCTCCGGCGCGCGTTTGCAGAGCTCGAAGGCCACGACGCCGCCCAAACTGCAGCCGACGAAATGAAAACTCGCCGCGGCCGCCGCGTCGGCAACGGCCAGGACGTCGTCCGCGTAGCCTTCGCGGGTAATGTCCTGCGGCGCAGGCTCGGGCTTGGGTACGCCGTTGCCGCGAAGTTCGACCGCAAAGCAGCGATACTCGGTGCGCAGCGCCTGCACCTGATCGTCCCAGATCGCCGCCGTCGAACCGACGCCGTGCACGAAGATAACGGGCGGGCCCGTGGAGCCGCAGACCCGCGCCGTTGCCGGTGCCGTCACGCCGCGCGCGAGCGCTTCTCGCGCACGAAGGCCATCACGCCTTCGAGCGGGCGCGCATTGAGCACGTCGGCCGGCTGCAGCCCGGCGCGGCGCGCTTGGCTCACCGCGAGCTCGACGTTCGGTAGTTGGTCGACGTCGTGCGCATCGCTGTCCGTCGTAAAGACGACGCCGAACGTTTTAGCGCGCGCTGCCAAGGCGGACGGCAGATCCAGACGCATGGCCTGACCGTCGATTTCAAGCGCGGTGCCGGTACGCGCCGCCGCAGCAAAGACCGCATCGTAGTCGAACTCGTACCCCGCGAATCCATCGAGCATCCGTCCGGTCGGATGACCGATGATCGAAACGAAGGGGTTCTCGCAGGCGCGGATCAGCCGTGCGGTCATCGCGTCGCGTCCGATGTTGAACGCCGAATGCACGCTCGCCACGACGATGTCGAGCTGCGCGAGCAGCTCGTCGGGATAATCCAGGCTCCCGTCCGGCAGAATATCGACCTCGCTGCTTGCCAGCGTCCGTATTCCGTAACGTGCGCCAAGCGTGCGAATGCGCTCGCCTTGTTCGCGCAGCCGCTCGACGGTCACCCCGTACGTCCTTCCGCGCCCCTGTGAGTGGTCGGAGATCGAGTGGTATTCGTATCCGCGCGCGGCGGCAGCTTCAATCATCGCTTCCAGACTCTGGTTTCCGTCGCTGTACGTGCAGTGCATGTGAAAATCGCCGCGGATGTCGTCCAGCTCGACCAGGGCCGGCACCTGCCTAGCCAGCGCGAGTTCGATCTCGCCCATGCCGCTGCGCAGCTCGGGCGGAATGTACTGCATGCCCAGCGCTTCGTAGACGCCCGCCTCCTCGGAACACGTGATCACTTCGCCGTTCTCGAGCCGCAGGATGCCGTTCTCGCTCACGCGCAGACCGCATCGCACCGCGTACTCGCGCAGTTGGATGTTGTGCTCGCGGCTTCCGGTGAAATGCTGGAGCAAATTTCCGTACAAGTGGTCGGGCAGTACGCGCAGATCGATCTGCAGCCCGTCTTCGAGCCAAATGCTCGCTTTGGTGGGACCTTCGGCCAGCACGGCGCGCGCGCGATCCCAGCGCGTGAAGCGCTCGATCACGTCCGCGGAACAATCCGACGTGCAGACGACGTCGATATCGCCTACGGTCACCTCGGCGCGCCGCAAGCTGCCGGCGTACTGCAAGCGGTGCACGGGCGGGCCGCCCTGGAGATGCTCGACGATCTCACCGGCAAGCGCACGCGCACGCGCGAGCGGCGTTCTTCGCTGCCTTCCGCGATAGGCGAGGATACCGCGACGGATGTTTTCGATCGTTTTCGGGCCCATGCGCGGCGCCTGCGCGAGCGCGCCTCCGTCGATCGCCGCTTCCAACTGCGTCAGCGATCCGATGCCGTACTGATCGAACAGCATCGCCGCGGTCTTAATGCCGATTCCGGAGACGCCCAGAATTTCGAAAATCGAAGCCGGGTAGCGCTGCTGCAAGGTTTCGAAGGGTTCGCACGTGCCGGTCCGCGCGATCTCCTCGATGATCGCCGACAGCGTTTTACCGATGCCGGGAAGGCTCTTGAGCTCTCCCGCCGCGATCAGGTCGTGCACCGGCGCCGCGTTTTCGAGCGCCGCGGCGGCGCGCTCGTACGCCATGAACTTGTAAAAGGACTCGCCGGACAGCTCCATGAGCGTTCGCATCCGCATGAGGATCCCGGCGATCTCCGTATTGGTCACGCCGGAACTATAGCACACCGCCCGCCTGCGTTCATGCCGGAATGGGGAGCCGCCCGTGCGCCCGGCGAAGGCGCGCGGGAGATGAAGCCGCGACTGCCGCCCGGAATCTTCAATCTGCCCGTCGAGAAGATGCGCGACGGCTACTACTCGGATGCGTATTTCAACCGCGCGCGGGACGTTCTGGAACGCGACGGACGGCGGCCGATCGTGCGCATGCAGGTCTTTCAGCGCAGCGACGCGGTCGTCTGCGGTATCGACGAGGCGATCGCGATTCTGCGGCTCTGTTCGGGCCGGCGGCACGGGGGAGCGTGGGAAGACGGATGGGACGCCCTGACCGTACGCGCGCTGCGCGACGGCGACCGCGCTGCGGCCTACGAGACTGTAATGTCGATTGAAGGCGACTACACGCTGTTCGCGCATCTGGAAACCTGTTACTTGGGCGTGCTCAGCCGGCGCACGCGAATCGCCACCAATGCGCGCGCCATCGTCGACGCTGCCGCGGGCAAGCAGGTGCTCTTCTTTCCCGCACGCTTCGATCATCATTTGGTGCAAACCGGGGACGGCTACGCCGCATACATCTCCGGTGCGCTGGGCGTTTCGACGGATGCAAACGCGGAGTGGTGGGGTTCGCGCGGCATGGGCACCGTTCCGCATGCGCTCATCGCCGCTTACGGCGGCGACACGGTACTGGCGACGCAGAAGTTCGCGCAGTATGCCGACCCGAAGGTCAACGTGATCGCGCTGGTCGATTTCGACAACGACTGCGTGAGCACGAGCCTTGCCGTCGCGAACGCGTTGGGCGAACGTTTGTGGGGCGTTCGGCTGGATACGTCCGGAACGCTCGTCGATCGCTCCCTGTGGGAGATGATGGGCACGTTCAAACCGACGGGCGTCGTCCCCGAACTGGTCTTCAACGTCCGCCGCGCACTTGACGCCGCCGGACACGCGCATGTAAGAATCGTCGCCAGCGGCGGATTCACCGCCGAGCGCATCCGCGCGTTCGAATCCGCGCGCGTTCCGGTCGACGCTTACGCGGTCGGCAGCGCATTCTTCGCGGGTGCCGGGGCGTACGACTATACGGCCGATATCGTCGCTCTGCACGAGAACGGTGCGTGGCGAGCGTGTCATAAGACCGGGCGTCCCGAACGCCCGAATCCTCGCTTGAAGCGCGTCGAGGTCGATGGCGCTGCTTGAACTGCGCGCCGCGGCATACGTGCGCGGCGGCACGTCGGCGCCTCCGGTCACCCTCGCGCTGAATGAGGGCGAAAAACTCGCGCTGGCCTGCAGCGGCGAAGCGCCGGCGCGCGCGATCGCGATGATGGCTGCGGGGCTGGTGATTCCGACCAGCGGAACGGTCTTCGTCGCCGCGTTCGATCCGCGCATTCAGCCCGTGCAGGTCAAACGCATCACCGGTTTCGTCCCGCACGAGGCGCCGCCGCTGGAATTTTCCTCGTTCACCCAATACGCCGAGTACCGCGCCGCGCTGTGGGGATTGCCGCGAGCGCAAAGCGTGGTGCGCGCCCGCGCGTTGCTGCTTAAATTGCAAGGCGTCCACGAACAGTTCGCCTATCCGCTCGCCGGCGCGCTCTTGAGCGCGCCGCGCCTGCTCGTACTCGACCGGCCGCTGGCGGCATACGCGCCGCAGATCCTGCGCGCGGCCGGCTCGTGCGCCATCTTCTCCACTCATGCCGATCGGCAGGAAGCCGAACGCTTCGAGCACGCATGCATCGCGGCGGTCTGACGCGAAGCGCAGCGACGATCGCGATCGCCGGCGCGCGTTTGCGGCGCGACTCGCTGGCGGTTGCCGTAGCCATCGGTGCCTGCGCGCTGCTGGGGTACCTGCAGCGCTATGACGACGCGAACCTTCGCCTTGCCGGTGCAATCCTGTTCGGTTCGTCCGCGGCGATCGTCGCCGCGCTCCTCCAGCGCAGCGGGCGCGCGGGCCATCTGGAGCTTTGCGAGCAGAGCGCGCCGCTCTTCGGGCGCGAATTGGCGCGCGCCAGAGCGTTGGTACCCTGTTCGATCGCAACGGGCGCATGCGCGGCATACTGGCTGGTCTGCGGATGGTACGCTCCGGTCGATCCCGCCCGCGCGCTCTTGACGTTTGCCGCGGCGAACTTGGCGGGGGTCGTCGCGCTTCGCGCCACGACGGAAACGGGAGCGGCGCGCTGGCTGTGGCTTGGCAGCGCGTGCGCGATACCGCCGTTGACCTTCGCCTTACAGCAAACGCCGATCGCGGCGGCGATCGGCGTTTGCACGGTAGCGGGATTCACGGCGCTGCGCCAATACGGCGAAGCGCTTGCGCGCTACGATCCGCTAGACGGCTTGAGCCGCCGCGGACGCAGCGAGTTTTTCTAAGATCGCGCGATTGAACTGCTGCAGATCTTCAGGTGTGCGCGACGTGACCCAATTGCTGTCCTGAACCACGGGCTGGTCGCGATACAGCCCGCCCGCGTTGCGAATGTCGTCGGAGATCGCGTTCACGCCCGTCAGCTGCCGGCCGCGCACGATCTGGGCGGAGATTAAGACCTGTGGTCCGTGACAGATCGCGAACATCGGTTTCTTGACCGCGTCGAACTCGCGCACGAAGCGCTGAACTTCCTTATTCATCCGGATGTGATCCGGGGACGTGCCGCCGGGTATCAGCAGCGCATCAAAATCTTCGGCAGTGACGTCCGCTACCAGCTCCTCGGCGCGAACGGTTCCGCCGTCGTCCAGCCCGCGCTTGCCGCGGATGCGCTGGCGCGCTTTTTCGTCCACACCGACGATCGTGACGATGGCCCCGGCCTCTTCCAGGGCGCGGCGAGGCTCCGTGAGTTCCGATTCCTCGTATCCGTCGCCCACCAGGGCGGCGATACGCTTTCCTTCGACTGATTGCATCCGGCGACGATTCTCCTCACTCTCTCTTTCCCCCGTCGCGCTGCAGGCTACAATTCGCCGCCCGTCTCCTGCACCGCCGTGCGGAGCAAGTAGGCGAACTCGAGCTCGATCTTGCCCTGGGCATCGAGCACCGAGTCCTCGGCCAGCGCGCGCAGGGCGGGGTTGCGCCGCGTCATGTCGGCCTCGGGGACCTGGTGGCGGGGATTGATCTCGCGCATGTAGATCCGCGCGTCGTACCGGATCTCTCCGTCGGGCAGGAAGAACAGGGGGTCCAGTCCGCCGGCATAGACCTCCAGCGAGAGCATCTGGGTGCGCTGCATGAACTCGATTGGCCGAGTCCGCAGGGCCGCGGCCAGGCGCGCAAGGGCGCTGATCCCCACGCGTTTGCGCCCGTCCAAAACCATATCGAGCTCCTCGCGGCCGATGCCGCACGCTCGCGCTAGCGCCTCGTGTTCCACGCCGCGCTCGGCGGCTAATGCGCGCAGCGCGCCGCCGAAGCGTTCACCGCCCGCAGTCCCGCGCACGCCGTCCCAAACCGGCTCGCCGTTCATGTTTCCTCCACCGGTTCGTCGCTTACGAACAGATCCTCGCCGCGGCGAACGATCTCGAAACGGCGCACTCGCGCGAAATCACCCAGGGTCATCTTTCCGCTGCGCACGTCGAAGCACCAGCCGTGCCACGGACAGGTGATCGTGGCCGATTCCAACCATCCGTCGGCGATCGGGCCGCCTTGATGCGGACAACTATTCTCCAGTGCGTAAAATTCGCCGTCGACGTTAAAAAGCGCCACGTCGTAACGCGGCAGCGCGAACGCGCGGCCGGTGCCCGGCGGCACGTCGTGCACCGAAGCGATTCGAATCACCCGAATAATCCCGTTACTAAACCGCCGTCGATCGAAATTGTTTGGCCGGTTATATAGCGCGCGGGCTCGCCGCAAAGAAAGGCCACGAGCGGAGCAAATTCGTCCGGCTGCGCAACGCGTCCGATCGGCACCTCAGCTCCCGCGCGGCGCAGCTGCCCTTCGTCGCCTCCGTACAGCGAACGCAGGCGATCGGTATCGATGCGTCCGGTCGCTATTGCATTGACGGTAACGCCGTCTTTGGCAACCTCGCCGGCGAGCGTTTTAAGCGCCGCGACCAGCGCGGTGCGATAGATGTTGGAGAGCGCGAGCGTGGCGATGGGCTGTTTTACCGACGTGGACGTGAGCGCCACGATGCGTCCCCAGCGGCGTTCGCGCATGCCCGGCACTACGCCGTCGATCAATTGCAGCATCGAACGGAGCACGCCGCGGTAGCCTTCGTCCCACGCCTGCGGCGACATTTGCGTGAACGTTCCCGGCTTGGGCCCGCCGCTGTTGGCGACGAAGATGTCGACGCCGCCGAACGCATCCGCGGCGTCGCGCACCAGCAGATCGATGCTCCGGGAATCGGTCAGATCGACGGTAAACGCACGCGCGTCGCTCGCGCCCGCGTTGCGCGCTTGCTCGGCGACGTTCTCGAGCAGGTCTTTGCGGCGGGCCGCCACGGCCAAACGAACGCCTTCCCGCGCCAATGCCAGCGCGCACGCTTTTCCGAGCCCCGAACTCGCGCCCGTGACGAGCGCGACGCGGTTGCGGATTCCTAAATCCATAGCGTTCGCATTCCCCACAGGGCGCAATCAGTCATGGCTGGTCTCGAAGCGGCGCAATTCCGGAAAGAACACCGCCCAGATCGCGATGACGGCGAGGGTTGCTACGCCGCCCAGGACCACGGAGGCGCGAGCTCCCGCCAGCGCGGCCACGCCGCCCGACTCGAATGCGCCCAGCTCGTTCGATGCGCCGATAAAAATATTTTCGACGGCAGAGACACGCCCGCGCATCGCATCCGGCGTGCGCAGCTGCAGCAGCGCACTGCGAATCACCACGCTGACCATGTCGAAGGCCCCGGTCAGCACGAGCGCAGCCGCCGAGAGAGCAACGTTTCGCGAAAGGCCGAACACGATCGTCGCAGCACCGAAGCCCGCAACGCAAAAGAACAGCAGCCGCCCCGCACCGGCTCCAAGCGAGTGACGCGCGACGTAGCCCGCGACCAGCGCCGCACCGGCGGCGGGCGCGGCGCGCAGCAAGCCGAATCCGGTGGGGCCGACGTGCAGAATCGACGTGGCGAAGATCGGCAGCAGCGACGTCGCACCGCCGAACAGAACGGCAAAGAGATCCAGCGAGATCGCACCCAGGATGACGCGGTGCGTAAAGATGAAACGCACGCCTTGCAGCGCGGCGTGCAGCGGCAGTTCGTTCTGCTGCTCGGCCGTGTGGCGCCGCAGCAGCAAGAACGTACACGCGGCGCAGAGATACGCGGCCGCCGCAGCCGCGAACGCGACGTGCGTGCCCGCTGCAATGAGCGCGCCGCCCAGGGCGGGCCCGGCAATCGTCACGAGTTGACCGATCGAGGACGTGAGCGCCTGCGATCGCACGAAGCGATCTTTGGGCACGATGTTGACCAGCAGCGATCGCTGCGCCGGGATTCCGATCGCCTGCGCGGTGCCGATCAAGGCCACCGCGCCGAAGTAAGCACGCACGTCGCGCACGCCCCAGGAAATCAGCGCGACGACGATCGCCAAGCCGAACGCTGCGCCGATCGTCGACGCGATGACGATCGCGCGGCGGTCAACTCGATCGGCAAGAATGCCGGCCGGCAGCGCAAGCACGAGCTGCGGGACGAACAGCACGAGACCCACCAGGCCCAGGTCGAGCGCGCTGTGCCGCAACTGAAAGATCTGCCACCCGACCGCGACGTCCTCGATGCTGTACGCGAGCAAACTGCTTTGGCGCGCAGCGAAATAGGCCGCGAATTCGGAGACGCGAATGGCTGGTGCTACTTGGGCGCCAGTCGAATCGCGCCGTCGAGCCGGATCACTTCGCCGTTGAGCATTTGGTTTTCGACGATGTGGCGCGCAAGCAGCGCGTACTCCTGCGGACGTCCCAAGCGCGCGGGAAACGGCGTCTGCTTGCCGAGGGACTCGCGCGCGGCCTCGGGCAGACCTGCCATCATCGGCGTGTCGAAGATGCCCGGCGCGATGCTCATCACGCGAATCTGGTGCTGGGCGAACTCGCGTGCAATTGCCAGCGTCATGCCGACGACGCCGCCCTTGGACGCCGAATACGCCGCTTGACCGATCTGGCCGTCGAATGCGGCGACCGAAGCGGTGCAGACGATGACGCCGCGATCCTCCCCGGGCTGCACGGGACGTTCGAGCATCCGCGCGGCGGCCAGCCGGATCACGTTGAACGTTCCGATGAGGTTCACCGCGATCACGCGCGAAAAATGATCGAGCGGCTGCGGACCGTCGCGTCCGACGACGCGCTCGGCGGTCGCGATGCCCGCGCAGCAGATCGCGCCGTGAAGTTCACCGAACGCCGAGAACGCCAGCGCGATCGCGGCTTGCACGTCGGCCTCGCTCGTCACGTCGGTTTTTTGATAGCGTATTCGCGCAGCCGAGTCACCCGAAGCTGCTTCGCGCGGTTCGTTCACGTCGCAGATGACGACGTTGGCGCCGGCCCCGGCGAACTCGCGCACGCACGCGGCCCCCAGGCCCGAAGAGCCGCCGCTGACCAGAA
>DASRDE010000358.1:0-13499 GCA_035652755.1 Vulcanimicrobiaceae bacterium
ATCGAGATCGAGTGGAAGAGCGTCGACATGCAGGTCCTGATGAAGTCGGACGGCTTTCCGACCTACCATTTGGCCAACGTCGTCGACGATCATCTCATGGAAATTACGCACGTCGTACGGGGTGAGGAGTGGATCAGCTCGGCGCCAAAGCACGTGCTGCTGTATCGCTACTTCGGTTGGGAGGCTCCGCAGCTGTGCCACTTGCCGCTGCTGCGTAATCCCGACAAGAGCAAGCTGAGCAAACGCAAAAACCCTACGAGTATTCTCTACTATCGCGAACAAGGCTATCTGGCCGAGGCGCTGCTGAACTTTTTGGGCGTGCTGATCGATGGGCGCAACGACGATCCGAAGCTGCTCGAGTGCAAATCGCCGTCCGAGTTGGTCGATGCCATGGCCGCGCACTTCGAATTCGAGCACATTGCGCTCGGCGGTCCGGTCTTCGACATGGCCAAGCTGAACTGGCTCAACGGGCAGTGGATGAGGCGCCTGCAGCCCGACGAGTTTCTGCGCCTGCTCGACGACTGGGGTTTTGCCTGGCCTTCCACGATTCCGGAGCAGTGGCGCCTGCGCATCGCCGAAGTGGCGGCTCCGCGAATCGAGACGCTCGCGCAATTCGGTCCGATGGTCGAATTCCTCGGGCAACCGCCCGATCTCGCCAGGCGGGATCTCGCGCTGCCGAAGATCTCCGAGGATGATGCGAAAACGGTGCTCGCATCCGCAATCGATGAATTGCTGCGGCTGGACGGCGGCGCGTGGCAGCAGCAGTCGATCGGCGAGCGCTTGAAGAGCGCGGCGGCAAATCACAACGGGACCAAGTTCAAAGACGTCGCGCGGCTGTTCTACGTCGCGGTAACCGGCTCGCCGACGTCGCTGCCGCTCTTCGACGGCATGGAGATCCTCGGCAAGGTCGAGTCCGTGCGCCGGCTGCGCGCCGCGCTGGAGGTGCTCGGGTGACGCGAGCTTCCACGGGGCCCCAGCGGCGCGTGCGCGCGATCGTGTTGGCGGCGGGCAAGGGCACGCGCATGAAGAGCGCCACGCCGAAAGTGCTGCACGAGATCTGCGGCCGGCCGATGCTGTGGTACGTGCTGCGCGCGCTGCGCAGCGCCGGCATCACCGAGATCGTCACCGTCATCAACGACGAGCTGCAGGAACGCATGGACGAATTCGGCGTGCAGGGCATTCTGCAGGCGGAACAGCTCGGCACGGGCCACGCGGTGCAGACCGCGCTCGCGCAGATGCCCGCAGCGGACGGCGGCTGCATCGTCGTCGCTTACGGCGATATGCCGCTGGTCAACGACGAACTCTTTCGCGGCATCGTCGGATCGCTCGGCGCGAACGGCAGCGCAGCGAGCCTGGCAATGGTGACGGTGCGCATGCCGCTTCCTTCAAATTTCGGCCGCGTGGTTCGCCGCGGACACGACGTCGAGCGCATCGTCGAGGTTCGCGACGCCACGCCCGCGGAGCTGGCGATCGAAGAGATGAACGCCGGAATCTATGCGTACGACGAGCAGGCCCTTCGGGACGCCGCCGGCCGCCTGCGCAACGACAACGCGCAGCGCGAATACTACTTGACCGATACGATCGCGGACTTTGTATCAGCCGGCAAACGCGTCGTGCCGGTGATGGCGACCGATCATCTCCACGTTCTGGGCATCAACGATCGCGTCGAGCTGGCCCGCGCGCGGCGCGAGATGAACGAGCGCCTGTGCGCGCAGCACATGCGCGACGGCGTGACGATCGTGGATCCGCAAGCGACGTACCTCGAGCCCGAACTGGAGATCGGACGCGACACGGTCATTTATCCGAACACGGCGATCGGCCGCCTCTCGCGGATCGGCGAAGGCTGCGTCATCGGCCCCAACTCCCGTCTCTCCGCGGCGACCATCGGCAACGGCGCCGCCATTCGCGAGAGCGTCATCATCGAAAGTACCGTCGGCAACGATGTGACCATCGGGCCCTTCGCTCATCTGCGCGGCAACACGCAGCTCGCCGACGGCGTCCACATCGGCAACTTCGTCGAGGTCAAAAACTCGAAACTCGCGCGCGGCGTCAAGGCCAGCCACCTCTCGTACCTGGGCGACGCAGAGATCGGCGAAGGCAGCAACATCGGCGCCGGCACCATCACGTGCAACTTCGACGGCGTACGGAAAAATAAAACCACCATCGGGCGCAACGTCTCGATCGGCTCGAACACCTCGCTTGTCGCGCCCGTCACCGTCGGCGACGGCGCCCTCACCGGCGCGTCGTCCGTCGTCACGCGCGACGTGCCGCCCGGCGAACGCGTTGCCGGCAACCCGGCCCGCCCCCTACCTAAGAAATAATTTCAAACGCCCCAAACCAATCCCCCCATTGATTTTCTTTTTCTAGCAGCGCACCTGATGCACCGAGATTCCGACTGTGCTCGGTGTCCCCCCAAACTCCGTTCTTTTCGTTTTTACCGGTGCGGCAGCGTCCCGTTCGGGCACGCTCCGACTTTCGCGCAATTGACAGGATGTCTAACTTCCTTTGACGTTGCGCGAAAGCGGCGCGAGCAGGAAATCAACAGGACGTTGATTTCCGAGCGTTGACCGGACGGGATGGTGCCGTACCGGTAAAAAGGCAAAGGCCCAAAAAGGAGAGAGGGCACCGGTGCTCCACGACGGTGCCCTCTTGGTGCAGCAGGGTGTTTGTTGGTGCGCTGCTAGAGTTGTTGCGACGCCAGCAGTGCGTCCAGCGAGCCCAGGCCGGTGACGTAGTCGTAGCCGGGGAGCGCCGTGTATGCGGGGTTGGCGCCGACGAGGATGTCGTGGAATGCGCCGTCCGGCTGCCACGGCGGCGGTCCGGTGACCTGCGAGCCCGCCTTGTTGTTTGCGAAGTTGCTGTACAGGTGCGGCGGCGCAAAGCCCAGCGACGGTTTGTTGGAGAGCAGGCGCGCATAGGTTCCGGCTGCCAGCGGTGACGCCAAGCTCGTTCCGCCGATGATGACCCAGCCGCCCTGATCCGCGTCGTAGAGGATCATGCCGGTTTGCAGATCGGCGTCCATCGCGATGTCGGGCACGCCGCGGAAGCTCTGCCCGTTCTTGCCGAGCGGCTGCGCCAGCGTTTCCCACACGGGGCTGTACTCGAATTGGCTGATGCCGCCGCCGCCCGAATACCACGCCGCTTCGCCTTGATACGAGCCGTCGTTTTGCGTGACGAGCGTCGTTCCGCCGACTGCGACGACGTACGGTGAAGCTGCGGGGTAACTGACCAGCGGTACGCCGGCAGGCACGCCGTTAGCTCCGACTGCGACCGGGCAGAAGGCTCCGGTATCACCGGACGATGTAAACATCGTTTGGCCTTGCGATGCGCCCTGGAGGAAGATTTCGTCGTCCACCAGCATCGAGCCGTCGAGATACGGGCCGAACTCGCATCCGCCGAACGACGAATTGCCGATCTTCGCCGCGCGATCGGTGACCCAGTGGTTGTACATCAGCGTGATGTCCGAATCGGTCAGCGACGTCGTGTTATAGACGTACAGCGATTTGAGCGCGCGAGCCATCCCGCTCGAAGCGGTCATGTCGAGCGTCCACTCGTCGACGCCGCTGCTGATCACGCCGCCGGGCACGCCGACCTGTTTGACGATGACGGGAACCTGCGCCAATCCGTCGCTGGTCTCGTTTTGACGCAGATTGCTTACTGCGTCGCCGAGTTGGCCGGCGGTCATGATCGCGATGCTCACGTTGTTGCCGGCCGGTGCGTTCAACGCGTCGTACGCGCGCCAGTAGTCGGCCGGCAAGTAGTTGCGCAGACATCCGTACTGCGTGTTGGGTTCAGGCTGCGGGCCGGTCGGGAAGCCGACGATCTCCAAACCGTACAAGCTGCACGGCGAAGGCGGTCCGGGCGTCGGCGACGGCGAGGGTGACGGATTCGGCTTGGGCCCGTGATGCGGCGTGGCCGCCATCGCCTGTTCGTTGCTCAAGCCTAGGACGGCAACGACGATTCCGCCGAGCGCGCTCGGCACGTACGCGGGAGAAACGTTGCCCCACACGTTGACGCCGCCGACCGAAAAGCCGTGCAGCGAGGTGTTGAACGCGGTTTGCGCCTGCGCGGCGGTCGCCGACGCGCTGACGATCAGATTATTGGGCTCGACCGAGATGTTCGAAAAGCCCTGCGATTGCAAATAGTTCGTGACGGCCGCTATGTCCGAGTTGGTCGGCGCGTACGTCGACATGAAGGTCGCCGGGTCGACGGATTGACCGCTTGCGACCAGCGACTGCAGTTGGCTCTGGTTGTGCAGTGCCAAGCCCACGCGAATCGTGAGCGGCTGCGAAGGCGTCAACGCGCCCAGATCGACCGCGTTGGCCAGGTTGACGGCTTGGGTGCCCGTCGCCGCCCATCCGGGCGGGGCGCTCATCGGGTGCCGTCCGCTGTGGGTGCCCGACGGCACCTGCGGCACGGCGGAAGTTCCGGTATGTCCGGCACACGAAGCGGTCAGTACGCCTGCCGCAATCGCCAGAACGACAAATCTATTCATGCGGTGATATCCCTCCACGCCCCGAGCGTACCGGGACGCGGGGGCGGGCGACATACCGAAAACCGAGTAGGCACCTACCGGAAATTGAGTACTGTGCTTGGACGGGCCGCGGGGTAGCATGGAAGCACGATGGTCATATCGTTGGCAGGCGAGTGGGACATTTACCGGCGTGAGGAGCTCCGCGAGCGGCTCAAGCCCGCGTTGAGCGAGACTGAGGTCGTGCTCGACCTCACGGCCGCAAAATACATCACGAGCACGCTGATCTGCGCGCTCGTGCTGGCCCACAAGGAACGGCTTTCCAAATCGCTGCCGCCCATCCGCCTGGCGGTGACGTCGGCATTCGTGCGGCGGCTCTGCGCCGCGACCGGCCTGGACGGGCTCTTCCCGATCGCGTCGTCGGTGGACGAAGCCCTCGGATCCCGAAGGGTCAGCGCCTAAGCCGCGACCCTAAAGGCCTCGGGTGCCGTCGAGCGATCCCAGCCCGGTCGCAAGGTCGTAGCCTTGCGGCGGCAGATCGTAGAAGTTCCCGCCGGCATGGCCGTACGAATACGACGGCGGCTGCGGATTCTGCGAAAGCGCATATGCTGCCGCGACCAGCGGAGATCCCACGCTCGTTCCCGCGCCGACGAGCCAGCCGCCGGAGATCGAATCCCAGAACGTGACGCCGGTCTGCGGGTCGGCCACCGCGGCCATATCGACGCTCGACCGCGTCGTGCACGGCGCAACGTTTTGCTGCCAGCGCGGAATCGGTTCGAAGAACGAGCATCCGTGGCCGGACGGACCCCATGCGGTTTCCGTGCGCGTTCCCCCCAGCGTCAAAGTGGTACCTGAAACGCTCGTGACGTACGGCGACGCGGCGGGATAGTACGACGCGGGCTGATCGCCCGAACTGACGACAACCGCGTGGCCTGGATGGCGGTAGTGAAAGTCCATCTTGCGTTCGCCGGGCCATTCTTGCGCGTAGTAACTGTTGCTGACGGCAACGGCGCCCATCGCCGCGGCGGTATCGACGGCGGTGCCGAGATCGGCGATCGTCGGCGAATTCGCTTCGACGAGCAGGATCCGGCAATTCGGGCAGACGGCCGACACGACGTCCATGTCGAGCGACATCTCTTCCTGCCATTGCAGATTCGGAAGCGGATACGAGCCGCTCTGCCCGTACTCGTTCACGCGTTTGAAGCAGCCGTTCGACGTGGTGCACGATGGCAATCCGAACGCAAGCCGGTAGACGCCCAGATCCGATTCGGCAACGGGATCGTCATACGCATCGACGATGGCTACCGTGCCCCCCGAACCCGTCGACGGTAATCCGTAGGCGCTTTGCAAGTCGGCCGGGTGATAGCCGGGCAACAGGCTCTGGGGCGTGTTCGGATTGGGATTCGCCGGAACGTTGAGGTTGATCGCGATCGTGCAATCGACCTGACCCGGCGTATCGTGCAGGTTGCAGGCGAGAAAATCGCCCGCCGGCATGCCGCTCGCGCCGTTGGCGGGAAGACCGCTTGCGCCGTTGGCGACGTGCACGGTTTCGAGCTGCGCAGCGTTCACCGCCGGTGCAACGCCGGGACCGGACGTTGGGGAACAGGCCGCCGGCAGGATGCAGCCTGCGGCAGCCAGCGCCAATGCAGATGCGACTTGCTTGCTTTCCAACGCCTACCCGTGTACCCATCCCGCGGCCACCGCTAACGCAACCGCTTCGCGGCGTCCGCTGCACTGGAGTTTTCGGCAGATGGCCCGTATGTGCGTGTCGACCGTGTGTGCGCTGCGGCCGCTGCGGTTGGCGATGTCCTTGGTGCTCGCGCCGCCCGCCAGCATCTGCAGAATCTCACGCTCGGCGGGTGTGAGCTGCGTGTATCCCCCGCCCTTGGCTGCCGGTGAAGGGAGCGCGGCAATTAAGCGCGCGGCACCGCCGAATCCGGCGGATTCCAGCCGCTCGAGCGCCCCCGCGAGCGCGTCGGATCCCGCTTGATCGAGATGCACGCGGTACAACGTTCGAACTGCCGCCGCGAACGCGCGAAGGCGCGGCCATCGCGACGCCTGTTCTTCGGCATCGCAGAGCAGGCGATGGGCCGACGTATGGCGTCCGCGCACCAGGTCGTCCAAGGCCAGAAACGTTCGCGTGAGGGTCGTGCGAAGCGTCGCGCGCGGCGTGCCCTCGAGCGCCGCGAGCGCGTCGCGGTACGACGCGTCGGCCTCGTTCAGCAGACCGGCTGCGACTGCGTACAGCGCCGTCTGCGCGGAGACCAAACCGCGACGCTCGGACGTCGATTGCTCCGCCGCGGCGGGCGCGCTGAGCTCGTAGGCGCGGCGAAAGTCGCCCGACCACGCCATGCGCATCGCTTCGGCCGGAAGCAACGCCTCGGCGCGCGCCAGCGTGTACGTCGAGCGTGACTCTGCGAGTGCTTGTTCCAATCGCGCGAGCGCCGCGTCGTCGCCGCGTTCGACTTGCAGCTCGAACGACGCCATCAGCGCGAACAGGCGCGCTTGGTTGGAAGCGGCTTTGCGCGCGGATTCCGCGAGCCTCTCGAGGGCGAGCAGACTGCCGTTCGCGTCATCCGCTTCGTACCGGACCGCGTACAGAATGCTGTACGCGCGCGCGGCGAGCTCGTACATGTTGCGCTCCTGCGCGAGTTCGACCGCGAGCGAAGCATACCGCTGCGTTCGTTCCCCTTCCCATGTGAACTGATAGACGTATGCGGCTTGATGGTACAAGCGCGCGCGTTCCTCGTCCGGCGATTCGGACGGGAGGCGCTCGAGCGCGACTTCGATCGTGCGCAGTGCCTCGTGCAGCCGCCCGCTGCGCGCGTACGCTGTCGCGAGCGTGCCCAGGAGCGGAGCCTGCTCGGCCGCGCTCAGATCGGCCGATGCGGCGAACGGTTCGAGCAGCGGGACGCAGTCGCGGCCGTGCCGCACCATTTCAATCGCATACCGCAAAACGAGTTGTGCGCGCAGGTGCGGATCCGAGGCGACGTCGATCGCGCGCTTGAAGTCGCGCTCGGCCAGGTCGAAATGTCCGCGGCCAGCCTCCAGCATCGCGCTTACGCCCAGCACTGTCGGATCCGTTCGCCTGCGTGCGTCGTCAAGCGCGGCGAGCGCTTGCGCCAGCGTCTCGCCCTCGCCGCGTTCGAACAACGTAAAGGCGCACCGGTCGACGACGCGGACGATCTCGTCGCTCGCGCGCGCTCGCGCGTAGAGAAGAAGCGCCCCAGCGTCGTCGTGCTTGCGTTCGAGGATCGCAGCACCGTCGCAGAGGGCGCGCGTCCACTCGCGATCCCCCGAGCGGCGCAGCTCGGTTTCCAGAAAATCTCGAAAAAGCTCGTGGTACCGGTAGCACCCCGGGGACGTCTCGTTCAGAAAGGCGATTCTGCGGCGTACCTCGGCCAGAAATTGCGCGTTGGCGCCGAGTTCTTCGACCACGGCCGTGTCGAACGTCGAAAAGACGCACGTCGCCAGCGCAAATGCGCGCTGCGCGAGTGAGAGGCCGGTGAAAACCTGCTCGGCCAAGTAGCGGTAAATCATTTCGCGAGTGCCCGAGGACGCGGTACGCAAGTCGGCGACGTGGGTTCGCGTGCGTACCGCGATCGTGAGCGCAACGGGCCAGCCTTCGGTCAATTGGCGGAGCGCCTCGATCTCGGACGGGTCGATGTCGCTGTGCATCTCGCCGGCCGCGGCCATGGCTTCATCGGTGGTAAAGCGCAGATCGTCTTCGCCGATCGGCAGATCCATGCGGCCGTACGCGATCCACGTCGCGACAGGCAATCCGGCGTCGGAGCGAGCCGAGATGATCCAGCGGATCTTTTGGCTCGTGCGTTCGATGACGTCGGCGAGGAGCGCGATCGATGCGGCCTCGCCGGCAGCGAAGTGGAGATCGTCGATCGCGATCGTGCACGCGACGCCCTTGAGGTGTTCGGCGAACCAGTCGGAGAGTTCGCGTACGGGTTCTTCGGCTGCCAGCACGCGCTGCTGCACTGCGGGGAACGATGCTTTTGCACCGGGCGCGACGGATTCGAGCGCCTCGCTGAAGCTGCCGACAAAGGCGAGGAGCGTCGCGTCCTCGCGCCGCACGTTGAAACGCACCGCATCGACGTTGCGCGACTCCAAGTACTCGCGCAGCGCCACGGTCTTGCCGAAGCCGGCAGGCGCTACGACGAGGGTGACGGGAAACCGCGCGGCGCGGTCGAGCCGCTCGGTGATGCGGGCGCGCATGACCGACGCTACGTCGGCGCGTCCCGGCCGTCCCGCACGATGCTGCGCAGGGCGCCCAGAGCTTCCTCCAAATCGGCGTCCTCGGTCCGGTGGTTGGTGATGCAAAGGCGCATCGCGCGGCGTCCGCCGATCGTCGTGGTCGAGATCACGGCGACGCCGCTTTCCTGCAGCGACATAACGCTCTCGTCGATCAAGCGGTCGATCTGCGCCGGCTCCAGGCCGCCGCCGCGCGGCCGGAAGCACACGATCTGCAACTCCGGTTCCAAGAGGGGTTCGAAGTCGGGATCGGCCGTCAGCCGGTCGTACAGCGTACGCGCCTGGTCGCAGTTTCGTTCGATCGCGCGCGCAAGTCCGCTCGCACCGTGCTCCTTGATCGTGAACCAAATCTTGAGCGCGCGAAACCCGCGTGAGAGATCGGGACCGTAATCGGCAAACCACGGTTCGCCCGCGCCGGTGCCGCGCGGCATGCGAGTAAAGTACGGGCCGCCGCCCGCGAAGGTCGCACGCTCGATCTCCGAATCGCGTATCAAAACGCAGCCCGCATCGTACGGCACGTGCAGCCACTTGTGGAAGTCGAACGCGATCGAATCGGCGCGCTCGATGCCTTCGAACTTCGGCTGCAGCCGCGGCGAAAGACAAGCCGCCGCGCCGAATGCGCCGTCCACGTGAAACCAGAGATCGAAGGCGCTTGCAATACCGGCTACGGCGGCCAGGTCGTCGATAGCGCCCGCGTCGACGCTCCCGGCGTTTGCGACGACGAAGAACGGACGCAAACCGCTATTGATGTCGGATTCGACGGTTCTGCGCAGCAGCTGCAGGTCGAGCCTGTGCGCGGCATCCGCGGGCAAGACGCGCAGCGTATCGGAGCCCAGGCCCGCCATCTCGAAGGCTTTGCGAACGCATGCGTGCGTTGCGGATGAAGCATAGGCGCGCAGCCGCTCGCCGCCGGCGTACACCCCGTGCTTGCGTACGCCGGATCCGAGTGCGCGCGTGCGCGCAGCCAGCAGCGCGACGAGATTGGCCGCCGACGTGCCCGTCAGGAGCACGCCGCCGTCGGCTCCGGGCAGGCCGAACAGCTCGCGAAACCACGCGATCACCTGCCGCTCGACGTAAACGGCCGCATGATCGCGTCCGCCGACGTTGGCATTCATCGTTGCCGCGAGCAGCTCGGCGACGGCGACGCCGGGCGTTCCGCTCCCATGGACCCATCCCCAAAAGCGCGGATGAATATTGCCCGTCACATAGGGCAAGATCGCGCGCGCGAACTGCGCGTAGACCGCTGCGAACGGTGCTCCGTCGGCGGGCAGCGGTTCGGCCAGTTCCGCCTTCACGCTTTGGGGAACCGGCTGCCACGCGGGGCGCTCGCGCACGTCGCGCAGGTAATCGACCGCGTCGTCGAGCGCGCGGTGCGCGGCCGCTCTGAACGACTCCCAGTCAGCCGGATCGAGCACGGTCGACGAGCCGCTCGAACGCGGCGAAAATGCGCTGCGCTGCCGGAATCTTATAACCGAACAGATTCGGATCGTCGGCTGCATGGACGATCATGGCGGGATCCGCTTCGAAGAGGACCAGCCGCCCGCGCCGATCGATCGAGCAGTCGATGCCGAAGTATTCCAGCCCCAGTGCCTGGGCAATCTTGCAAAGCGCCCGCTGCAGATCCGGCCCGAAGACGCTGGGGAAATCGTCCAAGAACGTTCGTTCCTCGTCGCGCATCCACGCGTTCTCGCGCATCGGCGCGTTGTAATAGTGGATCATCCAGCGCGGCGAGATCGCCAAGTGATACGGGTACGGAACGCCGTCGACGACGATGATCCGGTATTTGCGAAAGTAGCCGTCTTCGAGCGAAAAGTCGATGAACGGCATGACGTAGTACTGAGTAGCGGCGCTCCCCGTGACGTACGATTTGAGTTCGGCGGCGTCGCGCACCAGTTCCAAACCGTGACCGGCGTGCGAGCCCACGGGTCGCACGACGATCGGGTATTCGATGCCTGGTTCTAAGCGCTCGAGCGCGGCCCGCGGTTTGCGCACCGTCTGCGGAACGAGCACGCTTTCCATGCCGCGGAGCGTTTCGTACACGCGCGTGCGGCTGGTTCCGAGCACGCGCAGCGGATGATTGATCACCGGCATGCCCAGGCGAGATAAGAGCTGCGCTGCTGCATGCAAGAGGGGCTCGTTGGCATCGGACTGGGCGATGGCGGTAAATGCAACGCCGGCGCGCGGCGGCTCCAGCGCAGCGGCCGATTCGGGCGAGCGAAGGTACGCTTTGTGCACCGACGTCGTCGCGGGATCGATCAGGAAATCGATCGGGACGTTCGCCTGCCAATCGCCCGGAGCCATGAGCGCCAGAATGCTGCGCGCTTCGCGCGGAGCGATTTGCGAAAAGATCGTTTGCCGGTCGAGCACCGCGCGCTGGTGCGCGAGCGCCCGTTCCGGATGGCCGGCGATCTGCTCGAGCTCGTACATGGCCGAATGTGCGCGAAGGTCGCCGGGATCGATCTGAAGCACGAGCTCGTACTCTGCCCGGGCTTGCGCGAATTGCCCTTGCTTCATGAGCGCCGTGCCCAAGTTCACATGCAAATCGGCCGTGCCGGGCTGCAGCGCGATCGCTTCGCGAAACGCTGCAATGGCTTCATCGGTGCGGCCTTGCTCGTGAAGCGCCACGCCGCGGCGGTTCGCGTCGGCGGCCGCTGCCTGCGGAATCGATGGCACGTCGCGCGCGGAAATGGGCACTCTCCTCCTGTGTACGCGGCCGTTCTGGCTTTGTTGGCGGTTCTCTGTTTGTCCGCGGCCGCCTACGCCGCGTCGATGAAGCGGGCGGCCCGTGCGAGCGCCGCGCATCTTTCGGCGGTCCTCCGCCGCGAAGCCGGCGTCTTGGAGGCCGTGCGCGTCCTGACGGCGGCATCCCGCGAGTCGACGGACGCGGTGCTGACTGCGCTCGACCGAACGCTGCGCGTGTTGGATGACGGAGTTGACGCGGTGCTGATCTTCGTACCGGATGACGACGATCTCGTCTGCACGTACGCAGCCGGAGCCCGCGCGGAACCGTACCGCCGAATGCGGCTGCGCCGGGACGATGCGAATGCGCTGCCTTCGCGCGCCGCGCTCTGCGGCCATCGGGTCGCCCCCTCCGGCGAGCTGCGTGCGCTCATTCCAACCGATGCGCAGGCGCTGGCGATTCCGATGATCGCCGCAAACCGCGTCGCCGCAGTCGTCTATTTGGGCGCGCTGCATGCGCCCTTTGCCGATGCGGATGCGCTCGTTCGCACCGTCGTGCACGCGGCCGCTCCGTATGCGATCGCGTGCGAGCGCGAAGCCGACCGGGCCAGCGCGACGTACGACGCGTTGACGGGCCTGCACACGCCGCGGGCGTTTCGTCAGCGCCTGGCGGCCGAGCTGGACTGCACCGGCGCGGCGCGATCGTCGACGCTTTCGCTGTGGTTTCTCGATACGGACCGCTTCAAGCAGATCAACGATTCGTTCGGCCACGCTGCCGGCGATGCCGTACTCCAACAAATGGCGGCGCTGCTGCGCGAGCACACGATCGCCGGCGTCGATATTGCCGCGCGCAACGGCGGCGACGAATTTTGCGCGATCGTCCGAGACGCCGGCAAGCTCGCCTCGATCGAACGCGCGCAACGGCTCTGCGATGCGGTCGCCGCCTTCGACTTCGGCTACGGCGTCGAGCTCACCGCCAGCATCGGCGTTGCCGCGTATCCGTATGACGCGTCGAGTGCGAACGAGCTGCTCGAGGTCGCGGATGCGGCGATGTACCACAGCAAGCGGTCGGGACGCAACTGCGTGTCGTTTTGCTCGCGCCCCGGCATCTTCAGCCTCTTCACGGCCGGCCCGAAGGCCGCGGCCCGGGCGCCGTGAAACGAAGCTTCCGTGGTCGATCTGCTTGCGCTGGTGCTTGGCCGCCCGAATGCGGTCGACGCCGAGGTCAACCGCCTAACCGTGCACGCGCTGCTGACCGCACCGCCCGTCGTGCTCGTCGACGCGGCGAGAGCCTCGGCGGCGGCGAGGCTCGAAAACTTTCGAGTTCCGGTCTGGATCGCGACGATCGCCGTGCAGGTGGCGGCGCTTGCGTGGTTTTGGAGTACGGGCCGTTCCGCTGCGCTGCGAGATGCGCTGCGCCGCCGCATCGGTTCGGAGTTCGGCGCGCGCTTCTGTTTCGGCGCCGCGCTGGCCGCCATCGATCGTGCTGCCGCCTTCGTGCCGCAAGCGCTGCAGTACCGGTTTCTGCGTCTGATGGATCTGAGCGAACTGCTCTTTCGCACGTGGCTTGCCCATTGGATAGCCGGCAGCCTGGTGACGGTGGTCGTCGTGGGCTTTACCGCGGCGATCGTGCTCGACTTGGCGGACCGCACGCATCAGTGGTACCTGTACACCATCGCGGGCGTGATGAGCTTCACGCTGCTCATCTCGTACGCGACGCCAGCCGTACTCGCGCCCGCTTCCGAGCAATTCATACGCTTCGCCCCGCATCCGCCGCTGGCCGCAGCGGTGCAAGGCTTGCGCCGGCGCACCGGCGTGAACATCCCGCTCTACGTTGAAGTACTCTCCCGCCGCACGCGCTCGGGGCGAGCGTACGTATTGGGGTGGGGCGATTCGCAGCGCGGTATTCTTTCGGATACGCTGATCGCGGGATCCACGAACGCGGAGCTCGAGTACTTCGTCGCGCGGCTCTTTGCGTGGGTGCTTGCGAACTTCGGTTTGCAGAACGCGCTCGTACAAGCGGCGTTCATCGTCGTCGGCGCCGCGCTCTCGGTCTTAATCGCCGACCGCATCGGCTTTCGCCGCG
>DASRDE010000359.1:0-11304 GCA_035652755.1 Vulcanimicrobiaceae bacterium
GGCCTACGTCGTCATCGGCGCGGGCGGCCTCTCGGTACGCGACGAGCGGCGATATGTACTGACCGTGCTCGACACGATTTTGGGCGGCGGCATGTCGAGCCGCCTGTTTCAAGAGATTCGCGAGAAGCGCGGCTTGGTGTACACGGTGTATTCATTTCAGGCGGCGTACCGCGGCGCCGGCCTTTTCGCCGTCTACGCCGGGACGTCGCCCCAGAACGTCGGCGAGTGCGTCGCCGTGGTCGGCGAGCAGTTTGCCAGCATGCGCGAAACGCGTGTCTCGGATGCCGAGCTGCGGCTGGCAAAGGAACACATCAAGGGTTCGCTGACGCTTTCGCTCGAGAGCACGTCGAGCCGAATGATTCGCCTGGGTCGCAGTGAGTTCTCGCTGGGCCGGCAGCTCACGACCGAAGAGATCGAAGAGCGCATCGAGGCCGTGACGGCGGATGAAGTGCAGGAGTTGGCGCAAGAGTTGCTGCCCGAGGATCGCCTCGGTCTGTGCGTGCTCGGCCCTGTAGACGAAGCATCGGTTGAGTGGAACCGTAGCGCCGCATAGCGCCCAGGCGCTCATTCCGTTTTGGAGTTGGCAGCTCGCCGTTGCGCTGGCGATCAACGTCGCGGTCCAGGCAATTCAGATCGGCGCCTACGCCGCGCGTCTAGCGGGCGTCCGAACCGGCCGGATCGCCACGTCGATCTCGCTCTTCAATCTGTTCGTCACCGCCAGCCGTTTGGCCACGCTGGTGTACACGCTGATGCTGGCGCCGCTCTCCGATCGCGCGGGCAACGCGGTCAAAGCGCTCGGCGACCGCGCCGCGGATCCGGCAACGCACCAGCTCATCGGGGCGATTCAGCACACGTTCGAGTGGCAGCTGCGGCTCATCGTCCTTGCCGGAACGCTCGGCACGATCCTCGGCAGCCTGCTGCTGCCCATGTTTACGTACCTCTACGAGCGCGGAGTCCGCTCGTTCGAACGCACGAAGTCGCTGCCGCACTCCATGACGCGCCTGGGAAATCCGCGCGTGGTTTGGGATCTGCTGCGCAGGGTGCGCATCCCGCACTACCGCGAGATCTTCGGTTTCTCCACGCGCAACATTCCGCGCCGGCTGCTGGCCTTTAACGTCGTGGTGACCGGAATTTATGCCATTGGGGTCGTGGCCGCTTATTATGCGAGCGTCCTGGACGTGAACGTCGCACGCACGGCGGTCAGCATATCCGGCATCATCAACGGCATCGGTACGATCGCGTTCACGTTTTTCGTCGATCCGACGTCCTCCATCATCGTGGACGAAGCCGTCAAAGGCGAGCGGCCGCACGAGGAAGTCAAGGCCATGGTCTTTTATCTCTCCGTGACTGCGATCGTGGGATGGCTGCTCTCCCAGCTGCTCTTGTGGCCGGCTGCATGGGTTATCGCCGCCGTCGCGCACGTCGTCAATCACGGCCGCTGAGGGAGCTACGCGCATGAAGTGGGCATCGTTGTCCGGGATGGCATTGGCCGGAGCGCTCGTGCTCGGCGGCTGCGCGGGCAGCGTCGAGCAATGGATCGTCGAGACGCGCGTGCATCAGGGGCAGACGGCCCTCGATCGCGGCAGCCTGCACGAGGCCCAGACCGCTTTTCGCCTCGCGCTGCGCGTCAACGCACGCGATCCGCGCGCCCGCGCGGGCTTCTCGACCGCGTCAGCCGACATTGCCGAGGCGGACTATCGCAAAGGCGACTTCGACGACGCGCTTTCGACGCTCAACGAAGCGCAGCGGTACGATCCGCAGAGCGTGCGCCTCCAGGCACTGCGTTCGGAGATCGACAATGCACGGCTCCAGCGCGAGATCATCATCTCCAACTATCCGTCGTACGAAGGCGCCGGCCTGCAGCTCCAAGAGGCGTACGCGGCGCTGAACGACCAAACCAAGAGCATTCTCAAAGATCTCAAGCGCTTCGGCTACACGTACGACTCGCAGGCGCTAAGCAAGGCGATCGAGAGTTCGTACGAATTGCAGTTGGAAGTTGCCAAGAACACCAACCGCCTCATCGCCTATCGGCAGCTCGTCGAATCCGGCGTCCCCGCTGCGGCAGGCACGGCGACGTCGTCCTCGCAGGCCGGCTCACTTCTCCCACTCCCCTAACCCGCGCCTCACCCAGCGCTGCCTGAGGTACTTCGGTGAAAAGGCTGCGATATGTTCGGGCAAACCATGGATGGTTTCTACCGAACTTGTTCTCCCGAACATTCGCGCAGCAGAAAATCGACACGATGTCGATTTTCGAGCGTCTTTTCACCGAAGTACCTCAGGTAGCGCTGGGTGAAACACGCATCGAACATAACGCGTGCGCGTCGAGCCATTCGCGCGCGCGGCCCTGCTTTTCGGCGTTCCTGAAGGCGCGCCACTGGGCTTCGGCGCCGGGTTTGATCTGCGACGGATCGGTGACGTAGACGATCCACTGCGCATGGGGATTAATGACGGGGAAGCGCTGCATCCAGGCGCAGAGTTCGACGTTCTGTGTGAAGCGGTTGTGCTCGATGTCGATGAAGTAGCGCGCGCCTTTTCGAATCGCGCTTTGTTCGTCGAACGGCGTCCACAAGTGCGCGTCCTCTTCCCACCCGTGGCGCCCGATGTAGTACAGGATTGAGGGGTCGTAGTGGCCCATGACGACCAGCGCTCCCGGGGCGAGCGTTGCATCGAGTGCCACGGCATTGCGATACACGGCTTTGCTGTACCGGTAGTAAGGACGCACGATCGCCCGGTTCTGAAAGGTAATCGCGACGAGTGCAAGCACGCCGGCTGCGGCCGCCGCGTACTTCAGACGTGCGTCGAGCGTACTTTCAGAAACCGCGTCGATGAGACGCTGAACGAACGCGGCGCCGGCCAGTGCCGCCAGCGGAAGCAGCAGGTACATGTAGTAGTCGACGCGTTCGACGGTGACGACCACATACACGTAGGCCAGCCCGCCGGCCAACCATGCCCAGAGCAGCGTGCGGCTGCGCGTGCATGCCGGCGTAAAGGCGCAGCCCAGCAGCGCCAATCCCGTAATCGCGGGTCCGATCATCGTCTGCGCGAGCATCGCCAAGACGAGGCGGAAGAGGTGCAGTTTGACGTGCAGCGCCTGCAGGCTGCCAAGTGAGCCTATGAGTGACGGAAGGACGTGGAGCCGCGCGATCCCCGATGCCCAATGCCACTCCGCGTGCGAGGCGACCGCTCGATCGTAGGCGTACAGCAGCAAAAGCGGCAGCGCCAGGAGTATCGCGATGCCGCGCGCATCGATCGTCCGGCCGGCTCGAACGCGCGCCGCAATGAGCGCCGCGATCGGCACGAGCGCGACGAGCGCAACCGGCTTGGCCAAGAACGCGAGCGCGAGCAGCAGCGTCGATCGCGCGACGGCTCGCGCGGTCCATCGCTCCTCGTCCACCAGCAGGCGCGCCGTCGCATACAGTGCCGCGGTGAAAAAGAACACCATTGCGGTGTCGGGCATGAACGTGCGGCCGTAGTAGATGCTCCCCGGCATAATCGCGTACAAGAGCGCCGCGATCAAGGCCGCGCATTCCGAGGCGAAGAGCCAGCGCGCAAATATTCCTACGGCGGCGATGGTTCCAAGGCTGAAAGCGATGCTTATCAAGCGCCCGAATATCTCGTGGACGCCGAAGATCTTGTACAGCGAAGCGGCAAGGATCGGGACGATCTGCAGTTCGAGTTCTACGTAGTTGGGCGGCGGCCCGTCGTAATTGGTCTGCGGGTAGAGCAGATTGAATCGCAGCGTTGCGAAATTCTTGGCAATCGACGCCGTGTCGCCCTGACGCCAGCCGGGGTGGTCGAGGATCGGATTATGGATGCCGTGCAGCCGCAGCCAAAGCCCCAGCAGCAGCACCGCCGCAAGCGCCAGGCGCCGCAGCATCACGCGACGTGCTTGAACGTCCAATACTTGTTCAAAAAGAAGTTGACGAAAATGCCCGCGACGGTCGCCGCGGCCCACGTAAAGGAAAAGTGGTTGCCGAAGGGCCGCCACCAGAAGATGAGCGATCCGATCCCCAGCGAGATCGCCGATACGGTCAGGAACTGCAGGCTTTCGCGCACGGGATGCGCGCTCGAGCGGAACGTCCAGACGCGATTGAGATACCAGTTGGAGACGCCGCCGGCCATGAAGCCGATCGCGAAATCCGCCACCCATGGAAAAGACGGCGCACCGCGCTGGATGCCGTGCGAAATGACGAAGTTGACGATCAGTCCGCCCGCACCGACGGCGCCGAATTTGACGAACTGCCGAACCCCTCGGCGCTGCGTCAGCTCAAGCAACCCAGTACCAATCCGCGAACAGCACGGTATACAGTCCCAGCAACGGCAGCGAGAACGCGACGATCGCGTTGTTGGCCGCCGGCCGCGCACCCCACAGCGCAAAGATGGCGAACATCGGGAACAGCACGAGGGCAAAGCGCGGCATGCTCATCAAACTCGACGTCGCCATCGGGACCAAAATGGAGAGCGCCATGTAGGCGATGTACGAGGGCTTGAGCCTTCTCCATCCGGCTACGAGCACGGCAATCATGAGCGCGGTAAAGACCAGTTCCAGCGTCTGGTTCGCGATCGTCTGCTGGTTGGCAAGCGTCGGCGCCCCCGATGCGGCCACGGAGATCTTGTGGATCGTATTCCAAACCGCCGTCCATGGCGCGGCCAGGTGCCGGTTCCAATTGATCTGGACGTGCGAGAAATACAGCGGGTCGCCGTTGAGTACCCAGAGGTACCCCATGTACACGGCCAAACCCAGCGGAATAAAGACGATCGGAATCAGTTGCAGCGCAGCTTCCCAAATCGCTTGCGCCTTTGCGTAATAGAGTTCGCGCAGGAGTGCCCAGTGGGCGCCGGTCCATTCGATCGCAAAGGGCACCGCGAGCAGCACGCCTTCGACCCGCGTCATCGCCGCAAAGAATCCGATGATTCCGGCCAGCCACCAGCGGCGCTCGCGCATGTAGTAGAACGAGGCCACCGTGAGCATGAAGAACAGCGACTCGGTATACACGGCCGAGAAGTACAGCGCGGTCGGAAAGATGGAAACGTAGAAGATCGCGCGCCGCGCGACCCCCCGATCGAACTCGTGCTCGAGCAACTTGTACAGGTACAGCAGCCCAAAAAAGAAGGCGACGTTCGAGACGATCAGCCCTGCGACCAAATGATTGCCGATGAGTGCGCCGAGCATCGCGATGAGCAGCGGGTAGAGCGGGAAGAACGCCATGTCGGTTCCATGGTAGCCGATCGCCGCGATGTCGATATAATGCACCGCATCCCATCGCCCCCACACGTTGAGCAGCACGTTGTGCGATTCTTGGACGTGCACCCCCGGGCGCTGACCGATCGTCGCGGCCGCGAGTTCGGCGATGACGATCACGGCAAAGCGCGTGACGACGAAGTCCACGGTAACGTCGCGCACCGTGACGTTGAAGCGCACCGCAACTGCAAGCTTGACCAGTGCGAACGCCGCAAGACAGTAGAGGAACAACCCGCCGCCGCCGCGCGTGAACCAGAACGGCAGCACGAACGTGAACCACAGACCGATGAACGCAACCCAGGACAGTGCGTCGTATTCGAGGGATCGCTGGTATTTCACGCCGGTGCGCGAGGAAAAATACTTGCTGTATGCCGACCAGGCCCAAACGGCCGCGGCACCGCCCAGCAGCGGCAACAGCAGAAGCGCGAGCTGAATCAGTGTGGGATGGTGAGCCGGCACGACCGCTTCGTACCAAACGAAGAATCCCAGGGTGAAGCCCGAAGCGAATACGGCGGCAGCCGGTGCCCAGCCGGCCGCGAGGAATGCTTCTAAGGTCGGAAGGTGCAGGCGCGCCGGTGCGGCGTCATCGACGTGGGCGGACACGGGGCGTTTCTTACAGGAAAAGCGTTCGTCACCTTGTAGCCCATCGCCATGACGACGGCAATTGCACGGACTGCGACCAGCCCCATCGACACGCTGGATTTCGTCAAGGTCACCGAGAGCGCGGCGCTGGCGGCTTCGCGCTGGATGGGTCGCGGCGAGCGCGATCTGGCGGACGGCGCCGCGGTCGAACGGATGCGCGAGAGCCTCAACGCGATGAGCATCTCCGGCCGCATCGTGATCGGCGAGGGTGAGCGCGACGAAGCGCCGATGCTGTTCATCGGCGAAGAGGTCGGCGCGGGCGGATTCGAAGTCGACATCGCCGTCGACCCGGTAGAAGGTACGAATTTGGTCGCCAACGGCTTGCCCAACTCGATCGCGGTGATGGCGATCTCCGAGCGCGGCGGCCTGTTGAATGCGCCCGACACGTACATGAAAAAGCTCGCCGTCGGCCCCAAGGCCGCGCCGTACGTGCACATCGACGCCACGGTGCGCGATAATCTCGAAGCGGTAGCGAACGCGCTCGAAAAACCGATCAACGACGTCACCGTCGTCATCCTCGATCGTCCGCGGCATGCCGAGCTCATCGCACAAGTGCGCGAAGTCGGCGCGCGGATCAAATTGATCTCCGACGGCGACGTCGACGCTTGCATCGCCACCGCAGTGCCGGGAACCGGCGTGCACGTCGCGATGGGTACCGGCGGGGCGCCCGAAGGCGTTCTCGCCGCAGCGGCGCTCAAGTGTCTGGGCGGTAATTTCATGGGCAAGCTCGAGTTTCGAAACGCCGACGAGATCGAGCGCGCCAAGGCAATGGGGTTCGGCGAAAGCAACCGGCTGCTGACCATCGACGACTTGATCAAGGGCGAGCACGTCGTCTTTTGCGCGACCGGAATCACCGACGGCGACCTCACGCGCGGCGTTCGCTTTTTCGGCAACAACGCGCGGACGCACTCGGTCGTCATGCACACCGACGGTACGCTGCGCTTCGTCGAGTCGGTGCACCGGCTCGGCGCTCGGCCGCATGCGCGCTGAACCCGCCGGCAGGCCGAGCGGGTTGCATTCAATGATGGAACGCCGAAAACACCAGATCGTCGTCGTGGGCGCCGGCTCGGGCGGATTTGCCGCGGCGCGCACCGCGCGCGACCTCGGGGCCGACGTCGCGCTGGTCGATCACGGGCCGCTCGGCGGCCTGTGCATTCTGCGCGGATGCATGCCGAGCAAGACGCTCATTGCATCCAGCGACGCTGCGTATGACATGCGCGAAGCTGCCGAGCTCGGTGTCCACGCCGGGGGTATCACGATCGATTTCCCGCACATCATGCGGCGCAAACGCGAACTCATCAAGGGGTTCGCAGATTACCGCATCGAGGGCATCGAAACGTTTCCGCTCTATTCGGGACCGGCGCACTTCCTTTCGCCGCGGGAATTGGCCGTCGGCGACGGCGTCGTTATCGAAGCGCAAAAGTTCATTATCGCCACCGGAAGCACCGTCGCACCTGCGAGCGCAGTCCACGGACTGGAGGAAACCGGATACATCGACAGCGACGGCGCGCTCGAATTGCAGTCGCTGCCGAAGTCGCTGATCGTCTTGGGCGGCGGCTACATCGGCTGCGAGCTCGGACAATTCTTCGCGCGCATGGGCGTCGAAACGAGCATCGTGCTGCGCAGCCGCCACCTGCTTTCCGGCGAGGATCACGACATCGGCGAAGCCCTGACCGAATACTATCGCGAAGAGGGCATCCAGGTGCACACGCAAACGCAGATTCTGCGCGTGAGCAAGAACGGGAGCAAGAAAACCGTTCACGTCCTCCGCGACGGTGTGGAAGGCGAACTAGAAGCCGACGAGTTGCTCTACTGTTTGGGGCGCATACCGAACTTCGATGGCTTGAACTTGGATGCCGCAGGCGTGCCTTGCCACCACATCACCGGCATCGAAACCGACGCGACCATGCGCACGTGCAATCCGGACTTTTACGCAGTCGGCGACGTCGCGGGTAAGCATATGCTCGTGCACGTCGCGATATACGAGGGTGAAATTGCGGCGCGCAACGCCGTCACCGGAGGCAGCGAAGAAGCGGTTTACGACTTGGTCAAGGCGCACACAATTTTCAGCGATCCGCAGGTCGCAATCGCCGGCGCCACGGAGCGCGAGCTGCAAGCGGCGGGCGTGGCGTACGTGAAAGGTACGTACGACTTTGCCGAGCACGGCAAGGCGCAATGCATCGGCAAGACCAAAGGCTTCGTCAAGATCATGGCCTCGGCGCAAGACGGCAAGATTTTGGGTGCCGCGATCCTGGGCCCGCACGGCTCGGATTTGATCCACGAGATGATCGTGGCGATGCGGTACGGTTCGACGGTCAAGGAGTTCATCGCGATCCCGCACCTGCATCCGACGCTCGCGGAGATCTGGACGTACCCGGCCGAGGAATGCGCGGCGAAGCTGCAGATGGCCGGTCCCGGCGAACTGGAGCCGGAAGTGGCGTTCGGTGGAACCGCCGGTTAGTCTGGACCATAGCTCCGCCCGCATCCGCGCGGCGATCGTTCAAACGAAACCTCGCAAAGGCAGGTATCGCGAGAATCTCGAGGAGCTGGGTACGATATTCGCGCAGCTCGGGGCGCTGAATCCCGCGCCCGATCTGGTCGTCCTCCCGGAAGCCGCCATGACCGGCTATTTTCTCGAAGGCGCCGTCTACGAGCTCGCGCTCACGCCCCAGCAGTTTGCAGCCGATCTCGCCCATGCGTGGCGCGGCGTGAATCCCGAGCTGCCCGTGGATTTGGCGGCGGGTTTTTTCGAGAACGACGCCGGCACGTACCACAACAGCGCGATCTACGTGCAGCTGAACGGCTCGGGCATGGAGATCCTGCACGTGCACCGCAAGATGTTTCTGCCGACGTACGGCGTCTTCGACGAGGAACGGTTTCTCTCGCGGGGGCGGCGCCTGCAGACGTTCGAGACGCGCTTCGGCCGCGTCGCCATGCTGATTTGCGAAGACGTGTGGCATGCGATCATGCCGACGATCGCCGCAATCAAGGGCGCGCGGCTGCTGATCGTCCCCAGCGCCGCACCCGGCCGCGGCATCGAAGAGGAAGCGGATTTGGGCAGCATCGCGCGATGGGGCGAGATTTTGCGTGCGACGGCGGCCGAGCACGGTGTTTTCGTGCTCTATGCCGGTCTAGCCGGGTTCGAAGGCGGCAAAGGAATGACGGGAAGTTCGTGCGTGGTCGATCCGCACGGCCGCATCGTCGTGCAGGCGCCCGCGCTGGGCGCGCAGATCGTCCGCGCGGATATCGACATGCGCGAGGTCGAGCTGGCGCGGGCGGCGCTGCCGCTGCTCGGCGATCTGGAAGCGGTCCTGCCCGACCTCTTTTTGGACGACGAACTTCCGCTGCCGTATCGCCCTGCCGCGCCTGCCGCGGACGTTCACTGATGCTTCCGGTCATCGAGGCGCCGAAAGAAGCATTTACTTCGCCGCCGCGCATCAACGGCGCGGTCACGACGGAATGGCTCGTCGCCTTTCTGCAGGACGAGCTCATCGTACGCCGCGGCATCCACTGCGCCGTCGTCGGTTTGTCGGGCGGAGTCGATTCGGCGGTGACCGCGTTTTTGTGCGCGCGCGCCCTGGGACCGCAGAACGTCTACGCTATCCGGATGCCGTACAAGACGTCCAGCCCGTCGAGTTTGAGTGACGCGCGTTTAGTCGTCGACGCGCTCGGTTTGGTCGAGCAAACCGTCGATATCACCGCGGCGGTCGACGGTTACCTGCAATTCGAACCTGGCGCGGACGCAAGGCGGCGCGGGAACGTGATGGCGCGCGTGCGCATGCTCGTTCTGTTCGATCAATCGGCGAAGTACTCGGCGCTTCCGATCGGGACGGGCAATAAGACCGAACGTCTCTTGGGATACTTTACCTGGCACGCGGACGACACGCCGCCGGTCAATCCGATCGGGGATTTATACAAAACGCAAGTGTGGGAACTCGCGCGCTGCTTGGGCGTGCCGGCGCCGCTCATCGAAAAAGCACCCAGCGCGGATCTCGAAGCCGATCAGACCGACGAAGCCGATCTCGGCATAACCTATGCCAAAGCGGACGCGATTCTCGCACGCATTCTGGAGGGCTATTCGAACGCGCAACTGGTCGAGCGCGGTTTTCGCTCGCAGGACGTCGAGCTGGTTCGCAAACGGCTGGACGGCACGCATTGGAAGCGGCATTTGCCCACCACGGCGATGCTGACGAACACGGCGATAAACGAATTCTATCTTCGGCCCGTCGATTTCTGATCGATGGCCAGCATCGAGGTCCTCTCGGTCGGCACGGAGCTCCTCCTCGGCCAACTCGTAGATACCAACAGCGCACACGTCGCCTCGGCGTTGGCGGAGATCGGCGTCGACGTCTATGCAAAGCACACCGTCGGCGACAATCGTGCGCGCATCGCGGATGCGATCCGGCAAGCACTCGAACGAGCCGACGGCGTCGTTACGACCGGCGGGTTGGGTCCGACCATCGACGATTTGACGAAAGAGGCCGTCTGCGATGCATTCGGCGTGCCGGCCGAGCTCGACGAGCCGTCGCTGCGCGCCATGCGCGAGCGCTTCGCGCAGTTTGGGCGCGAGATGCCCGAGAACAACGTCAAGCAGGCCATGCTGCCGCGCGGCGCGCTCGTCTTGGAGAATCCGCACGGCACGGCTCCGGGCTTCATCGCTTTTCGCTCCGATGGAAAATTTGCCGCGTGCATGCCCGGCGTCCCGCGCGAGATGAAGCCGATGCTCGCCGAACGCGTCGTGCCCTGGCTTCGCTCCCGCTTCGACTTGCAGCAGGCGATTTATACGCGCGTGCTCCACACGATCGCCATCGGCGAGTCCGACGTCGATCGCCGAATCGACGATCTCTTCCGGACGCTGGAGAATCCCAAGATCGCCGTACTCGCCCACGACTTTCGATGCGACGTCAAGATCATGGCCAAAGCGTCCTCAGCACAGGACGCGCTCGCGATGATCGAGCCCGTCGAGTTGCAGATTCGTGAACGCCTCGCCGGGCACGTCTTCGGCACCGATGCTCAAACGCTGCCGGGTGCGATCCACGAATTGCTGCGCGGCTGCGGGCAAACCGTCGCGGTTGCGGAATCGTGCACCGGCGGCCGCGTGTGCGCGCTGCTGACCGAGACGCCCGGCTCGTCGTCGACGTTCGTGGGCGGCGTGGTCGCATACGATAATGCCGTAAAACTGCAAGCACTCGGCGTGGCGCGCGAGACGCTCGAGAAGTGGGGAGCTGTCAGCGAGCAAACGGCGATCGCGATGGCAGCCGGCGTCCGCGAACGGCTGGGGTCGAGCATCGGACTCTCGACTACCGGAATCGCGGGACCGGACGGCGGCACGCCCGACAAGCCCGTGGGCTTGGTGTACTTGGGGATCGCTTCGCCGGAGGGCGCACGGGGGGTCCGGACGACATTTCCTGGCGACCGGC
>DASRDE010000360.1:0-2308 GCA_035652755.1 Vulcanimicrobiaceae bacterium
CATCGAGGCCGCAGCGCTGGTTTGCGGGCAGCGGTGCCGCCGCTGGCACGCAGCCTAGCGGCCCGAGTCCGGCACAGCCCGCTCCCAGGGTGACGGGGGACGATCTCCCCCGTAGAACATGTACGCCATGCAGCCTGCCCGTGTCGCCGTCGTTGACGACGACCGCTTCGTGCGAGAGATGCTCGAGCTCGGCCTGGGCCGCGAGGGATTCATCGTCCAGACGGCCTCGGACGGCGCCTCGGCGCTAGAGCTGGTCAAACGCTTCGATCCGGAAGTCATCGTCTTGGACATTATGATGCCGAAGATCGACGGTCTGGCGCTGCTGCCGCGTCTGCGCGAGATTACGCAGGCGCCGATCCTCATGCTGACGGCCAAAGGCGAGACGAGCGATAAGGTCACGTCCCTTGCGGCGGGAGCGGACGACTACCTCGTCAAGCCGTTCATCTTCGAAGAGCTGATCGCGCGCCTGCAGGCCAAACTGCGCCGCCCGCAGCTGATAGAAGAACACGTGCTGCGCTGGCACGACGTGTCGCTCAATCCCGTTACCCGCGAAGCCTGGCGGGGCCGCAACGCGCTGGACTTCACGCAGCGCGAATTCGATCTGCTCGAAGTCTTCATGCGCGAGCCGCGGCGCGTCTTCAGCAAAGATCATCTGCTGGAACTGGTCTGGGGACACGATTTCGAAGGCGGTCCGAACATCGTGGAGACGTACATCTCGTATCTGCGCGCCAAGTTGGACAAGCCCGAGGAACCCTCGTTCATCCGCACCGTGCGCGGCGTCGGGTACGGCCTCACGCAGTGAGCATTCACCCTCGCCGCTCCCTTTCGGCCCGCCTGGCCACGCTGTACGCGGTGATCTTCGCCGTCTGCGTGCTGGTCGTAATCGTCGCTTCCTCCATCGCGCTCGTCTACGAGCTCTCGCTTTTCAGCAACGACATCATCGTTGCAAAACATCAGGAGGCGCGCTTTCTCTCGTCCCGCTATCAGTCGGAAGGACAGACCCTCGCCCAATCGGCTCCGCACTTGGTCAACGCGCTCAGCGGCATCGGCTTCCATGTCGCAGTCTACGATCAAAAAGGCGCGTTCCTGGGCGGCGACCGTTCGGTGCATCCCAAGATCCTCGACCGCGTCATTCGCGGCGGCGTGCAGCTCGCGCCGCCGCGCGAAGTCATCGAACGCGCGATACGAAACCCGAAGCCTTCACTGCTGCATGCGCCGATTGGCGCACCGCCCGGCACCGGACCCTCCGGTTCGGACGCTCCGAGAACGCATGACTGGTGGCGCATCGTCGCGGTTACGGGCGGATACGTCACGTTCGACGCGTCGCCGGGCATTATCGTCGGCAATCTCATCCCGTACTGGTGGATCATCTTCGGCATCGCGGTCGTGGCGATTGCGGTCTCGTGGCTGCTCGGGCGCGTGTTCGCACGCCAGGCGCTCGCGCCGGTCAACGACATCACCGGCTCGCTCCAGGCGTTAGCCGAAGGCGATTACACGCAGCGGCGATTCGTCACGGCCGCCGGCGACGAGATCGCCACGCTGACGCAGGCTTACAATGAGGCGGCAGCGAGCGTCGCCGCGGCGATGGACGAACGCCGCGCAACGGAAGCGCGAATGCGTCAGTTCGTCGCGGACGCCGGGCACGAGTTGCGCACGCCGCTGACGGTCATCGCCGGATATATCGACGTGCTTCGACGCGGCGCGTTGGAAGAGCCGACCGTGGCCAAGCAGATTCTCGGAACGATGGCGCTCGAAAAAGAGCATATGCGCACGCTCATCGACCGCTTGATGCGGCTGGCCCGTATGGACTCCGAAACTCCGCCTGAGCGCGCGCCGATCGACGTCGCGGACTTAATTCGCCGGCAAGTCGAGGCGGCGCGGCGCATGGACGAAGCGCGCGAGATCGATTACAGCATCGACGGCGTGCAAGAAATTCTCGGCGACCGCGCCGAGATCTCCGAAGCGCTCTGGAACGTCATCGAAAACGCGATGAAGTACGCTTCCGGTGCGCCGATCCACATCCGCGCTTACCGGCAAAACGGCAGTGCCGTCATCAACGTTCGGGACGAAGGTCCCGGGATGAGCGAGGCGGAGCGCCTGCACGCGTTCGAGCGCTTCTACCGGGGCGACGCACGCGGTGAGATTCCGGGCACGGGCCTGGGTTTGGCGATCGCAAAACGTGCGGTCGATCGTGCCGGCGGCTCGATTGCGATCGACAGCGCGCCCGGCAAGGGAACGACGGTCGAGATCACGCTGTAGGTTCCGGCGCGAGAGCTGGGGCGCCGGCACGTCGTTTACGCGCTCCGCT
>DASRDE010000361.1:0-3458 GCA_035652755.1 Vulcanimicrobiaceae bacterium
GCCGCTGTCGGTCTCACGCTGAGCGCGCAGTTTACCGTTGCCGGCCTCTTCGATCTTGCGAACGTTGGTCAGCGCGGGGACGCCCAAATACTCAGCCACGGCTCCCGGAACGCCGCCCGTGTTTCCGTCGTCCGCCAGTCCGCCCGCGATGACGAGATCGAAGCCAATCTTCTTGAGCGCTTGCGACGCCGCGTACGAAGTCGCCCACACGTCGCTGCCTTCGAGCCCGGCATCGCTGAGCATCACCGCGTCGTCGGCGCCCATCGCGAGCGCTTTGCGAATCGTCTCCTTTGCGGTCTCGGGCGCCATCGTAAAGATGGTGACGGTGCTGCCGTCGGCCAGCCGCTCTTTCAGTTGAAGCGCAGCTTCGATGGCGTACTCGTCGAAGGGATTAATTACCGTCTCCAAGCCGGTGCGAACCAGCCGCTTCGTTCCCGGGTCGATTCGCTTGGCGGCATTCGTGTCGGGCACCAATTTGACGGTGACCACGATCTTCAACTGGGCAAGACCTCCTCAAACACAGCGCGTCCCACGAGTGCGGTGCACTGTGGGGCGCTTGAACCCGGTTTGATTGCCCCCGTCCCGGGGGCGCCCCTGCCGAAAGCGGTTCCCGGTTAGAGGTGCTCGTCCTCGGTCGCGCGGTGGGCGCTCGGCTGCTCTTCACGGCGGGGGTCGATATCGGTTTCCCCGTAGACCGCCTCGCCGCGGCCCGGCGGAGCGCCCGGATTCACCTCGTGCAGGACGTCGGGCCCCGACCGCCGCTGCATCTCGGTTTCCTTCGAAGGCTCTGTACCGTCGTACTCGTCCCGTTCCATCATCGCACCTCAACGCCGGTTTCGTGCAGCCGCGCAAGCAGCTCGGCCGCATCAGCATAGACGCGGAAAGCGCCCGCGCCGGTCAATTCACTCTCGGCGTAGCCGCCGCTCAGAAGTCCGATACCCAAAAAATGGGCGCGGCGCGCCGCCAGCATATCCCAGACGCTGTCGCCCACGACCATCGTCTCTTCCGAGCGCGAACCGAGCTTGGCGGCCGCCGCCATAAAGAGCGACGGATCGGGCTTGGGTTTTCCGGTCGTTTCGCGCGTGATGACCGGTACGTCGGGCGGAAGCGCCAGCAAATCGATCGACGCCTGCGTGTCCTCTCGGCTTCCGGTGGATGCCACGGCATATTGCACGCGGTGCTCGCGCAGCGTTTTCAGCAGCTCGGGCACCTTGTCGAAAACGTGCGCGCTTTCGCGCAGCCGGGCGTACTCGGAGCCGTGCAACTCCTCGAGCCTGCGGCCGATGTCGTCGTCTAACCCCGTTTGAAGCTCCAGCGCGAGGGCACGCAGCAGCAAGCCGCCGCTCATGCCGATTTTGCGATGGATTCGCCACATCGGCAGCTCGAAGCCGCAGGTTCGAAGCGCCGAATGCCACGCCGCGACGTGCTGGTAGACGCTGTCGACCAGCGTTCCGTCCAGATCGAAGATAAATGCGGGCAATTAAGGCTTGGCGGGCTTGTTGACTCCGAACCGGTTTTCGGCCATCGCGCGATCGGCTTCTTCGGAATCGACTTGCGAATCGAGTGTGAGTTGCCCCTCGGCGTCGTCGCGAACGCTGCCGCGGGCCTTGCTTTGGTTTTCGGTCAGGTCGTCCTGAAAGATCTCACCGTCGCGGTCGGTTTGGCGTTTTTCCATGCCGGGGTTGTACCCTTGGCGGCGCGGTTGCCCCGCGCTTGCGCGATGCGCAGCGGAAGCATCAGGCCTTCCCTCGTGCGCTTGTACCATCGCTCGCCTTCGAAGTAATAGATTTTGCTTTGCGTGTTCACCCACACGAGCGGATCGAAGCGCTCGAGGCGTTCGCGGCGTTCGCGAGGGCTCAAGCCGTACCGGCGCTGCTCGCGCAGCACCGTGCGCGCAAGGAGCGCCATCGGCAGCGCCACGGCAGCCAAAATCGCATAGTCGGTCGATGTGAGAACGTGAGCGCGGACGGGATCGTAGGTAACCGCAACGGGTGCGGACGGCGTAACGTATGGGAGCGCCTGTGCCAGCAAAAACGAGAAGACGTGCGACATGCAAGAGTTCTCCTACAGTCGCTTTGTCGGCCGCCCGGGCGTCCGGCCTTAGAGTTGCCCGGAGAGCGTGCAAGCTGGCGCTTGCGTCTGCTCCCCGGCCCTTCGCCTTATTCGCCGGCCGGAACGTCCGGCGGCAGATCCTGGTGCGGCTTGTCGTGTGTCATGCCGCACAGTATTGACCGCATGAAGGCCGGTTAAACGTATCGGGGTATAAGCGCCCGCATGAATCGGACACCTGCTCGCGTCGAGCGCGGCGAGATCCGCGCGGCGAATTGCCCGGGCTGCGGCCATTCGATGGAACACCACCGCGAACGCCATTGCAGCGACTGCGCTCGCGCCGGCGAAGAGTGCTCGGCCCTCGAACCGGGCGTCGAAAGCCCCGGCGGCTGAGTCTCGATCCTGCGCGCAGCGCGGATTTTGCGGAACGGCGGCAGAAAGCAAGGGCCTAACCAAAAGGAGGGCCGGATGCTCCAGCCGCCACCCTTGCGCGTACTCGCGTTGATCGCCGGCGCAGCGATAGTTACGGCCTGCGGTCAGCCATCGATTCCGCTCCGGAGCCTCGCGCAAGTTGCGCAATCGGCGTCGCACGCGCCCGGCGGCATCGACTGGCGGACGTTCGGCTTTAGCGCGCAGCGCTGGAGCTACAATCCCTATGAAACGATCTTGACAGCGAGCAGCGTCAAGAACCTCAAGTTGAAGTACGCGTTCAAACTCGGCAACATCAGCAACGCGCAACCGCTCCTCGCCTCGGATGTAAAGCTCGCCAACGGCCACCTCGTCACCGCTGTAGTGTACGCGGCGGATGAAAGCAGCAATCTCTACGCCGTAAACGACACCGCAGGGACGGCGATTTGGTCCAAGGCGCTCGGCAGGGCGAACTCGCCGTGTTGGAGCCACGGCAGCAACGGCATCACCAGCGCGCCCGCAATCGATCGCGCGACCAACCGGATCTACGTGCTGGACGGCGCCGGAACGCTTTCGGCTTTCGATCTGGGCACGGGCAAACAGTCAGCCGGGTTCCCGCCGATGACGGCCTTCAAGGATCCGTTGCTCAATCACACGTGGAGCGGGTTGCTGCTCAACGCGGACGGCAGCACGCTCTACTATCCCACGGCGAGCCATTGCGATTCGGGAACGTATTTCGGCACGATCAACGCAGTCGATACGGCTACCCAAAAAATCACGACGTTTCAGCTCGTTACGCAAAAGAAGCAGTACTACGGGAACGGCGTCTGGAGCTGGGGCGGCGAAGCGGCGGACCCGGACGACGGCAATCTCTTTGCGGGTGTCGGGAATTCTCTGGGTACTCTCGGCGAACGCGGAAAATACAGCGACAGCGTGATCGAACTCACGCCGTCGCTCGGTTTCGTCGGCGACGAACAGCCCGAAAACGATTTACAAGGCGA
>DASRDE010000362.1:0-2374 GCA_035652755.1 Vulcanimicrobiaceae bacterium
TTGCCGACGAGCGCGAGCAGCTCTTTGCTCGACGGATCGCCGCGATACGTCATGACGATGAACTTGGGCGGCTGCGCCGACCCCTGCGCGACCGAAAGAAACGAACCCATGCCCTCCGCGCGGCAGCGCGCTTCGTCCAGAACCTCGATCTCCAGCCCCGCGTCCTTCGCCGCCTTTGTTGCTTCCTCGGCAAGGACGGTCGGCGTCATATCGTTTGCCGGCGTAATCGCCAAGCGCCGCGCAAAATTGACCGCTTCGCCCAAAATCTCTCCGCGCTCGACGCCCTTTTGCAGCGCGGCGACATCGAAATCGCCGCCGAGCACGACGACGGAGTCGGCGCCGCTGCGCCGTTCCGGATCCTTTTGGTAGATCGACGTGTCGAACTGCCCGGAAACGCAGCCTTCGATCAAAAAGGATGCGCAGGCGGTTTCATTGCCCTTGCACTGCGGCGGCAGCACGAACGCGATCTCGCGTGCGTTCCGCCGTCCCAAATACCGAACCGCCGTTCCGCCGTACCGCGCGAGCATCCATGGCTCGAACTTGTCCGCCTCGCCAAGACCGATCAGCAGAACGCGCTTGTACGGTTTGCCGTGCGCGTGCAGCAAAACGCTTTCGGCCAGCTTCCCTTTGATCTCGCCCGACGACACGATCTCCGCGAGCGCGCCGTCCAAATCGCCGTCGATCGCCTTGGCGGCGTCGTCGAGCGTGGTCGAGAAGAGCGGAAGCACGAGTGCTTGCGCGCGCACCGAACCCGGCGCATCGGTGGCGATACGAACTTGCATGGTCAACCTTTCCCTTGGAGGAACGTACGGCCTGGAATGGCGAGAAGGCTCTTTTGTCCTCATCTAAGGCTGCAACCTTCGCAGGCCCCGAACGGGCCGCGGGCGTGAGCACCGAGCCGCGTGAGCCGGACGCGTATGCGCGGGCCGGTGTCGATATTTCGGCCGGGAACGAGGCCGTCGCGCAGTATAAACGCATCGCAGAAGGCTGGCGGCATCCCGGTCAGTTGGACGCGATTGGGGGCTTCGGCGGGCTCTTCGGCGTCCCGGGCCAGCAGGGCCGCGCGCTCGCCGCTTCCACGGACGGCGTCGGAACCAAGATCCTCATCGCTGCCGAGCTCGGTGTGTACGGAACCGTCGGCGCCGATCTGGTCAATCACTGCGTCAACGACATCCTGGTCGTCAATGCGGCGCCGCTGTTCTTTCTGGATTATCTCGCCGTAGGCAAGCTCGATCCGAACGTCGCAGCGGAAATCGTGAGCGGCTGTTACGAAGCCTGCCGCGCGCACGATTGCGCGCTGCTGGGCGGAGAGACCGCCGAGATGCCGGGCCTCTACGCACCCGGACATTTCGATCTCGCCGGAACGATCGTCGGCATCGTCGACACAAAAGACGTTCCGGATCCGTCGCGCGTGCAGCCGGGCGACGCGATCGTCGGCTTGCCGTCGCGCGGCCTGCACACCAACGGGTACACGCTCGCCCGCACGCTCATACCCGTGGACGAGTACTCGGCGCCGTTCGACGGTACGACGTTCGGCCGCGCGCTGCTGCAAGAGCATCCGTCATATTATCGCGACGTGCGCGCGATGCAGAGCGCAGCGACGGTCAAAGCGATGGCGCATATCACCGGAGGCGGCCTGATCGAAAACGTGCCGCGCACGCTGCCGCCGAACGTCAAGGCGATCTTCGAACAATCGCGCTGGACCGTGCCGCCGATCTTTCAAGAGCTTTGCCGGCGGGGCAACCTCTCGCACCAGGAGCGATACCGCACGTTCAACATGGGCATCGGATACACGCTGATCGTTCCGCTCGAGCAAGCGCCGCGTGCGCTTTCGGCTGTCCCCGCCGCCCGCATCGTCGGCTGGATCGAAGAACGCCGCGGCGACGAACCGCAGGTAACGGTACACCCGGCGCGTGCATGAGCTGCTCAATCTCGTCGCGGATCTGAGCGCGGAGCGCTTCGGTCCGGCGGCACGTGCTGCCGCGCGCGAACGGGCAGCAGCGGCCGGGTTCGAGTTGCAAACCCGGAGCTGTGCGGACGGCGCGTATTTTGCCTGGATAGACGAAACGTTCGGCGGTTCGTGGAGCTCCGAAGCGTTTGTTTCAAAAAACGTTGCGGCGATCGCTCGCAACGGCGGCCCCGCGGGTTTTGTTTCCTACGATCCGCAGGGCCTTGCATTTTCTTGGCTTCGCGGTGCGGCTTGGCAGCCCGGAACCGGCGTCTTCGGTCCGTTCGGCGTCGCACCGGAGGTTCGCGGCAGTGCGCTTGGCCCGGCGCTGCTCGTCGAAGCGCTCGCGGCGCTGCGCGAGGCAGGATATGCGCGCGCGCTCATACCGGCCGTCGGAAGCGCGAAGCTCGTGCGCTACTACGAGCA
>DASRDE010000363.1:0-8136 GCA_035652755.1 Vulcanimicrobiaceae bacterium
ATAGCGTTACCACGTCTGGCGTAGAGAAGGTCGTTGCGCCGGTCTGTTGCGGACCTGAAGGCGGAGTGGAAGTATTGAACGGTAAGCTTTACGGTACGACGTCGGACGACGGCAGCCCGAATGGCGGAACGGTCTTTAGCCTCACGACCTCAGGTACGCAACAAACACTGCACTCATTCACCGGCGGATTGAACGGCGGCAGCCCGGAAGATCCTTTGTCCGTCATTGGCAACGTATTCTATGGCACCACGCGCCTCGCCGGCAAATATGGCGGAGGAACGATATTTAGGATAAACCCGTAACGGCTCTATCGTGGCGCGAAGGGGTTGCGCGTTCGAGCATGCTGAATACACTTAGCAGCCAGCGGAATTCAAGATAAGCACGTTGTATAAGCCAGTCACCGCAACATTCTCCGTCGTTCTTGCCGCTTTGCTCGCCGGCTGCGGGGGGTCGGCGGGCTCGTCCGGAGCCGGTCCCACGCCCATACCCCTCCAACGCAGTCACCGACGCAAATGCCGTCACCGGCGGCCACCGCGAGGGTGCAGATTAGCGCCATGGCGACGGCCACCGCCGAACCGCTGCCAAGCGTTGGTGGGTATTCGGGACAAGTGCTATTGCTCGCGGGCAGTGGAACCGCGACGTTGACGTACTCAACCGCCGCGCCTATCGGCGTGCCACCGCTAGTACAGAACAGCGCAGCCGGTGTTCGGCTACATTACTATTACCGCCAACTCGTCGTTTTCGCTTACGGGGACCCCGGGCTTCAACTTGTACTTGACTCCGTCCCTTGGCGCGGGGTCGTACTATCTTTACCAATTAGTGAACGAGCAATGGAGCACCGTTCAAGGCGGATTTCCGGCCAAGACCGGCGATATCGCGTGTTTCCCAATCGGCAGTGCGCCGCTTATTTTCGGCAATGGTCAATCAGTGCAGTTCGCGATGAACGGCGATACCGTCATTCCGACTCCGCCGAACGCGCCGCCTTGCCCGATCTCTCCATGAAGCGACTACCGGCGTAGGCGTGAAACGCCCGCGTACAACACGGGGATTACTATGAGCGTGAACGCGGTCGCGGTCGAAAGGCCGCCGATCACCGCGATTGCGAGCGGGCGTTCCATTTCAGCTCCCGCCCCGATGCCCAGCGCAAGCGGCAGCAAGCCGCCGATGGCCGCGGCGGTCGTCATCACGATCGGACGCAGGCGCAGACGGCCGGCGTCAACGAGTGCCTCTTCGATGGTTGCACCCGCAGCGCGCCGACGGTTGGCCACGTCGATTAGCAAGATGCCGTTTTTGACGACGATTCCCACCAGCAGCAATAGACCCATGAACGACGAGACGTTGAACGGAGTGCCCGTCACGAACAGCCCCAGAGCGACGCCGATCAGCGCGAGCGGGATGGCCGTGAGGATGACCAGCGGGAGGCGATAAGATCGAAACGTTGCCAGCATTACGAAGAAGACCAAGGTCACCGCTATCGCTATCACTTTTAGAAATTCGAGGAACGACTGCTGCTGTTCGCGATATGCGCCTCCGAGCGTTGCGCCGTAGCCCGGCGGCAGGCTGGTATGGGCGAGCATCGTTTGAATCCGGCCGACAGCGTCGGAAAGCGTCAGGCCGTTCAGCCCGGCAGTGACGATCATGACGCGTTGACCGTTGATTTCGGTGATATCGCTGGATAAGCGGTTCTTTGAAATCGACGCCAATGCCGGCAGCGACTGCACTCCCCCCTGCGTGACCATCGTCGCGTCGCTTCCATCGTGTTCGACGGCGATTCGAACCGGCACGATCTGGGACGACGCGGCGGCCGGCACCGCAGCCGCGACTTCTCCCTGGAGCTGCGCTTGGAGCATGTTGCCGAAGGAGGTTCTGGTCAATCCTAGTTCGGCCAGCCGTACGCCGCTGGGATCGATTCGTAACGCCGGGTCGTCGTAATTTACGCCGGAGAAGACGTCGGTGAGCCCGTGGATTACGGCGAGTTTATCGGCAACGCGGGCGGCAACGGCGCTTAACGTGTTTTGATCGCTGCCGCGTATAGTAATTTCGATCGGGGCAGGCGCACCGGAAATATCGCCCAAGACTTCTTCGAGCAGCTGCGTGAAGTCAAACTCCGCGGCGGGCACCGCGCTGCTTACCGATTTGCGCAGCCGGTCGGCAACGACTGTATACGGATCGCGGCGCCCGGCCCGCAACCGAATCCTGATCTTCCCCTCGCGCACCTGGATGGGTGAAAAGCCGTTCGGATCCTCGCCGGTCACACGCAGATCGGACGCAACCGCCCGATCCGAAAGCGCCACGCGCTCTATCGCCAGTGCGGCTGCATCGCTTGCCTCCAGAGTTGTCCCAACCGGCATACGGTAGTCGATCTGCAGCTGGCCCTCATCGAGTTGCGGCAGAAATTCCGTCGGCAGCGCGCTCAGGATGAGTCCGGTCGCGATCAAGATTGCCGCGCAGCCGGCATACACCCAGATGCGGTGCCTCAATGCCGCGCGAAGCGCCGGTTCATACGTACCGAGAATCCTGGAGATTATCGTACGTCTTTGGTCGTGCGCGCCGGGCCGCACGATCCAAGCCGCGATTGCAGGCGTTACAAATACAGCGAGGACGAGCGAAACGATCAGCGCCGCCGCGAGCGTAAAAGCCAGGGAGCGGAAGAAGAAGCCGGTAATACCTGTGAGCAGCAGCAGCGGAATGAAGACGACCACGGTCGTTGCTGTCGATGCAATCATCGGCGAAGCCAATTCGCGCATAGCAGAGTGAACCGCCGCCGGGGCGGAACTCTCGCGCCGTTCGTGCAAGTGCCGCGCGACGTTTTCGATGACCACGATGGCGTCGTCGATGATCAACCCTACGGCAACGGCCAAACCGCCTACGCTCATCAAGTTGAGCGTTTCGCCCATTCTATTCATAGCAAAGACTGATATGGACATCGCGATGGGAATAACGGCGGCTGCAACGAGCGTCATCCGCACGTTCTGCAAGAACAGCCAGATGACCAAGACGGCGAGCAGGGCGCCCAACAGGATTGCATCACGCAGGCTGGTCTGCGAACTCGTCACGAGGTCGCTTTGATCCCAGGCGCGGTCTAGAGTGACGCCCGCCGGAAGGTTCGCTTGGATGCGGCGCATGCGTTCCTTGACCACCGAAGCCATTCTTACCGCATCCGCGCCCGGAAGGGAGTAAAAGTTGATCGCAACCGCGTGCTGCGCGTTGTAACTGACCTGTAGCGTTAGGGGTTCTACGCCGAGTGTTATTGTGCCGAGGCTCGACAAGCGAATCGGATTGCGATTCGCGTCGGGGACCACGACGCCGCCCAGATCCTCGGACGTTCGAAGTCCGCTGTCCACGACCAGCACCGCGCGCCGGTAATGCGATTGCTCGAACCCGACGGCAGAGACGGCGGCAGCATTCGCGACCGCCTGACTGACGTCGTCTGCCGTCAAGCCGTGAACGGCAAGCTGCGCGGGGTTAAGGCGAACGTGGTATTCGCGTTGGGCTCCGCCCATGACGACGATTCGTGCCAGTCCCGCGATACCGTAGAACTGCGGAATGATCGACTGCTGCGCGATTTCGCGCAGCAGTGTTTGAGATATCGTTTTCGAGCGGAGCGCGTATGCGATGACGACCTCGCTGGTCGGTGTAACGAGCATCGACTGTACGGCGGCGTCGGGCGGCAAAACCGACCGTTGGGCGGAGACGGCCTGGTCGACGTACTGCAGGTCGTATTGCGCGTTCGTTTTGGGGTCGAAGTCTACCAGAATTTCTGCGCTGCCTTGCGAAGAGGTCGCAAACACGCGCGTTACGGCGGGGAGGCCCTGGATCGCTCGCTCCAGCGGCTGCGTCACCGCGATTCGCACCTGATCGGGCGGCAGGTTTCCGGCGGCGACGACCACGTCGACGCGGGCAAAGGCCATGTTAGGAAAGATCGATGCGGGCGTTATGAAATACGCCCAAACTCCCAATGCGGCAGCGGCTGCAACGGCGAACGCAATCGTTTTTTGATGCCGAACTCCAAAGCCGGCAATATCCACTCGTGCATCTCCCGGTGAAATGAGGAAAGAGATCCCATCACCGGGAGCGGCGGACCGCGGCGGAGCAGCGCGCTAGTCATACACCTTCGCAGCCGCGCCAGCGCGGCGAGCACGTGCCGCGAGTTGAAGCGGGACGGCACGATCGCACGCACCGGCCGAACGCGCAGAATCAGTTCGGCAATGGCGGAGATCGCCTGCTGGGCAATTGCGATGAGGCCGGCGGCGACGGCCAATGCCAGCAGTACCAGCGCGAAAACCGAATGCAGCAGTTCGCCGGCCGATCCCGCATCCAGACCTTCGAAGGCCAAGATTGCCGGAAGCACGAGGCCCGCGATCGCCACGATTCGCAGCCCGTCTCCCGCCGCGCTTTGCCCGCGTAACGCCAACAATGCCGCAACGTCCGCACCCAGCACGGCAAGGTCGCGAAACGTTCCGTCATGGCCAATCGGCGTCCCGAGCAGATGAGCCGCGATGCCGAGTGCCAGCGAAGCGGCGGCGATTCGTAGCGCCCGCATTGCAAGAGGGATACGGCCGCCGCCCACCGTTCTCATCTGGGCCTGCGTGAATCCGCAACTCTCAGATGTAGGGTGGCTGACCCTATCAGAATGAGGCGCCGGACAACTCGCCGCCAAGAAGTCTTCCGCTTGGCTGCTTATGGGCGAAGATGGGCTGTTTGGACCATTGATGTAAGCTTAATTTTTTCATAGCGTTGGTGTGCTATTTAAGAGCCCTCGGTACTCGGTCTGGCAGTCGTAAATGGGGATGGTTTGACATGCCGCGGCAACGCTATTTGGTGGTGGGCAGTTTGCTCAGCTGCTTGTTCGGTGCTTTGGTCCTCTCATCGTGCGGTCCGCGCATTCCGATCGCTGCGAGCATCGCGCCCGCAGAATCTAAGCGGCAGGTCTCCCCGCAAGCGACGCCCACGCCCCTGCAGTTGCCGATTATGGACGACGACAACACTGGGCCCAGCGGGCTGTTTCTGGGCGCCGTCTGCCTGACGCACGGGCCGTTGCGCTGCGGAAATTTTGCCAAGGTCCTGCGGCATCACATTGCACTCGGTACCGAATTTGCGAGCTGGAACTCCGATCTCGTCAAGTTCATGAAGCAGCAAGGCATGAATTCCTGGCCCGCACAGAAGATAACGCCGGAGATTACGTGGATGCCGATTGGCGTGACGTATGACGCAATTAATAGCGGCCAGTACGATGCGTACATAACCGCACAGGCGCAAGAACTCAAAAAATTCCGCTCGTCCGTCTTCCTGCGTCCGTTCCACGAGTTCAATGGTTACTGGTACCCCTGGGGCCTCCCCAATCAGGGCGGAAACAGCGACACGGATAAGGCGTTTATCGCGGCCTGGCAGCGGATGGTGAACATTTTTCGGCAGCAGGGTGCGTCGAACGTGAAGTTCGTCTGGTGCTTCTCCTCCAGCGCGCTCCATGCGATCCAAAACGAACCATGGGACGATCCTGCGCAGGCGTATCCCGGCGACGACTACGTCGATTGGATTAGCTTCGACGGGTACAACCGCGGCACGCTCGCCAATCCCAAGCAATGGGTTACGTTCGACTCACTGATTTCGCAGGCGTACCAACTCTCGATTTCGATTTCGAACGCAAAGCCTATCTCGATCTCGGAGATCGCGTCCAACGAATACGGGGACGGCGGAGCCATGAAGAGCGCTTGGATTCTGCAGATGCTCACCGAGCTCACCGGAGCCGATAATCCGTATCCGCACATACGGCTGGTTTCGTGGTACGAGGCCGATTCGGTCTATCAGTACGATACGGAATCGAGCGACCTGGCGTACACGGCGTTTGCGATGAACATTCGAGGCAAGTTTCCGAGCGGGTTGCTGAAAGTTCGCAGCAACGGATCGGCGCTCGCGCGCGTCACGGCGCCTTAGCTGCGCTTAGTCGCGGCCCATGAGCGCTCGGACGTGCTCGCCGTAGGCGCGCCCCGAGTTGAGTTTGGTGCCGTTGCGCAAAACGATGAGATACTCGCCGTGAGCCCATGGTTCGAGTTTGAAGATCCGGTCCACGTTGACGACGATCGATCGGTGAATGCGCAGGAAACCGAAGGCGACGACCCTGTCTTCCAGCTCCGACAGCGCTTCTCGCGTCCGCAGGCTCGCACTGCCCGAATGCAAGATCGTATAGTTCCCGTCCGCCTGGAGCCAATCGATTTCCGAAATACGCAGAAAGCGGACGCCTTCGGCGGTCTTGAGCGCCAAACGATCCGCCGCCGGCGAGCGTCGAGCCGCGACGGCCTCGAGCAGCCGTTCGATTTCGATTTGCGGAGCCTTGCCTGCCCCCAATCGCGTGCGCGCACGCGAGAGCGCCTCGTTGAAACGTTCGGCGGTGTACGGCTTGAGCAGATAATCGACGGCGTTGACGTCAAATGCGCGAATCGCGTGCATGTCGTACGCCGTAACGAAGATGATTCCCGGAGGCCGGTCGGCCGGCGTCAATGCTTCGAGGACGTCGAAGCCGTCGATTTCGGGCATCTGCACGTCCAGGAAGAGCAGCGCGGCTCGTTTGTGCGGGATATCGCGCAGCGCCTGACGCCCGTCGGCCGCTTCAAGGACGATCTCGATGTCGGCGTGAGCGCGAAGGAGGTCACGGATGCGGTTGCGTGCCGGCGCTTCGTCGTCGACGATCGCTGCGCGAATCGGCGTCATTTACTGCACGGCGGGCACAGCGACGCCCACGCGGCGAGGGATGCGGATGATCACTTCGGTACCTCCGGTCCGCCCGTCGCGAAGATCGAGTGTCGCGGTCGCTCCGTAGAGGCGTTCCAAACGGCGCCGGATATTCGTCAGGCCCAGGCCTTCGCGAAAGGTTTCATTCGCCGGTAAACCGCGGCCGTCGTCGAGCACGCGCATCACGAGCGTGTCGCCTTCCGCGGCAGCCGTAATGCGAACCGTGGTCGATTTTGAAGATTCGTTCAGACCGTGCCGGACGGTGTTTTCTACCAGCGGCTGCAGCACGAAGCTCGGTACGCGCTCGGTCAGAAGCGCTTCGTCGACGTCGATGTCCGCGGCGAGTCTTTCGCCGAAACGGACGCGCATGATCTCCAGGTAGAGCTCGATCGTCGCCAGCTCGTTTTCCAGCGGCGTTTCTTGGGTTCGGTCGCTTTGCAGGGTGAAGCGAAGCATGTCGCTCAGCCGTGTCAGCATGTCTTCGGCGGCGCTCACGTCGCGCCGCATCAGCGCGAGGATGCTGTTGAGCGTATTGAACAAGAAATGAGGGTGTATCTGAGCGCGAAGCGACTCGAGCTGGGCATTCGACAGCTCGGCTTCCAGACGACTGGCGCGAATCTCGCGATCGCGCGCGATGCGATAATATTCCATCGCATACAGCAGCACTACAAACGAGAGCATGCCGATGAAGACGCCGAAAATTTCCGCGCCGACCGTAGGCACGAACGACCAGCCTGTGTGAAAGATCGCGTTCTCCAGCGGTATCCAAATCGCGTACTTCGGAATCGCGGAAAACGAAAGAACAGCCAAATAGAGGGCGACGCGCGCGGCCAGATGCGGGGCCTGGAGCGGGACGTGCCGCACGAGCCAAAGGTAGACCGGGGTCAGCATGCCGCAGGACCACCAATTCAACAATCCCGTGCCTATCGCATAGGCGGCAGTCTGGTGTTGCCCATTGAGATTGCCCGCGATGAGGGTCTGTATTCCGTCCAGCAAACCGAACGTGGTCCACAGGCTCGCATAGAGCAGCACGTCGTTTCGCAGGCGGTTCGGGCGTTCCACGTATCTAGTGTAGCGGCATTCGGCCGCGGAAAGAAGTAGCCCGGCGGCCGCATTGGTGCGGTTCGCGCCGGTTTGAATCCCGTTCGGCACGAACTGGTGGCCGGCGGCCTGCGGTAACGCTACGCTGACGCCGATGAATGCTCTGCTTGCGGCCGTTACCTGGTCCTTGGCGATTCCGGTCGCCGCGGCGGCACCGCGCATCGACGCCTCCCTGTCGGACCCGGCCTGGACGCGCGCTGCCATCGTGCGCCTGCAGTACAACCTGCGCTCGCACGGGCCCGCACCCGAAGAGACGGTGGCTCGCGTCATGGCCGATAAGGCGTACATTTATGTGGCATTCGACGT
>DASRDE010000364.1:0-29098 GCA_035652755.1 Vulcanimicrobiaceae bacterium
GGCGACCCTCGGGCTGAATCCGGATGCGCTTGTCGGTCCGCAAAACGGACCCGCCGATATGCAAACGTCATCCGCCGTTGCGATTCTGCCATACGATCAAGCGGTGACGCGCGCGCTCGCGCTCCGGCCCGATTACCATGCGGCGCAAGAGTCGACTCTGGCAGCGCAATACAACGTTCAGGTGCAGCGCTCGGGGCTGCTGCCGTCGCTGACGGGCAGCGCTTCATACGGCACGAACTCGACCAACGCAGCCGGCTCGAACTTTCAGCCCAGCAGCACCGTTGGTGTGACGTTGAGCGTTCCGGTGTTCGATCAAGGTCTCACGCGAGCGAATACGCGCATTGCGCAAGCGCAACTCGATCTGGCCAACGCGCAGACCGAGCAATCCAGGTTGACGGTCGAAACGGACGTGCGGCAGGCTGTCGTGGGGCTCGTTTCAGCCCAAGCCGCGGTGGCACAGGCGCAAGCCGAGCTGGCCAAAGCGCAAGAGATCCTGCGCGCGACGCAAGCGCAGTACCGCGCCGGCGTGACGACACTCCCGCTGCTGCTCAACGCTCAAGTCGGGCTGACGACGGCGGAGACCGATCAAGTCAATGCGCTGTACGGTCTGCGGCAAGCCGAACAGACGTACATTTACGCCTTGGGCGAAAGCGACCTGAGAAACTACTAGGGGACTTTTTCGGAGTCCCGTACAATGGCGCCGCATGCGGAGATGGGCTGCGGCGCTAATCGCCCTGCTCTCGTTGTGCGCCTGCGCCAAGGAGCGCAGCGCGGGCGTCGCCGGCGCAGCGAACAGCTGGACCCGCCCCGGCGTTCTTCGGTTCTCCGAGAACGAAGAACCGTCGTCGCTCAACCCGATGCTCAATGCCTCCGCACCGACGGGCGACCTGTCGATGTTCATCTACTCGTACGCGGTGCGCTACGACGACAAGGCCCGCCCGGTGCCCGACGCGGTCAGCGAAGTGCCGACGGTGCAGAACGGCGACGTCAGCAAAGACGGCCTCACGCTCAAATACAGACTGCGCCGGAACATCAAATGGCAGGACGGGGTGCCCCTGACCTGTCGCGACCTGCGCTTTACGTGGCAAGCGGTCATGAACCCGCACAACAATGTCGTGACGACGGACGGCTACAAGGACATCCGCGACGTCGACTGCTCGGACCCGTACGTCGCGGTGGTGCACATGAAGAAGCTGTATGCGCCTTACCTGCAGCAGCTGTGGGGCGTCAACGGCAACGCCGCGATTGTGCCCGAACACCTGCTGGCCAAGTACAACGACGACAAAGGGTCGTTCAACACCGCGCCCTATCAATCGATGCCCGTCGGAAGCGGTCCGTTCAAAGTCATCGAGTGGCAGCGCGGCAATTCGATCCGCATGCAGGTCAACCCGCAATTTTATCTGGGCCGTCCGAAGCTCAACGAAGTCGTCTTCCGCTACCTGCCCGACGAGAGCACGCAGATCACCTCGCTGCAGACGCACGACATCGATATGCTGGCGCGCGGGACGGGCCTGAACTGGCCGAGGTACGTCTCGATCAGCGGGCCCGGCAGCGGATTGACGGCCGTGCGCGTGAACGATTTTCTCTTCACGCACATCGATTTCAACCTGCAGCGCCCGCTGATGTCGGACCGCAGCGTGCGGCTGGCGCTCGCGTATGCGACCAACCGCGACGAGATCGTGACCAAGGTCATGCACGGGTCGGCTATCGCCGCGCAAACGGACCAATCGCCGCAACTTTCATGGGCCTACACCGGGAACTTCGAGCGCCATCCGTTCGACTCGGCCAAGGCTTCGCAGATACTGGACGCTGCGGGCTGGAAGCGCGGAACCGACGGTATCCGTACCAAAAACGGCCGGCGGCTGGCATTCAACCTGACCTGCATCGCCGAGTCGAACTACGCGCGGCAGATCGAAACCGTTCTGCAGCGGCAATGGCACGAGATCGGCGCGGAAGCCTCGATCAAGAATTCGCCCTCGCAGCTGATGTTCCAAAACGGGACGACCGGAACGCTGCAGGGCGGTCATTACGACGTCGCGCTGTTTTCCTGGACAGCCTCGGCCGATCCCGACGACAGCGCGATCTACTCGGGCGACAACGTGGCGCCGCGCGGTCAAAATGCGCTGTTTTGGCAGAACGCGACCGCGACGGCGGCGATGAACGACGCGCTCGATTCGCTGGACCAAGCCCGCCGCAAACACGATTATGAAATCGTGCAGCAGCAGATGGCAGCCGACGTGCCGACCATCATTCTGTTCTTTTGGAAAGAGCCATACATCTACAACTCCGACCTCAAAGGCTTCAAGCCGTCGCCGGTAATATCGGCTTTCTGGAATCCGTGGGAGTATTCGCTGTGATCAAACGCGTGTTAGCACTATCGGTTGCCGTCTCGTTTCTGGCTGCGGGCTGTACGAAACAAACAACCGGCGGAACGGGCGCCGGCGGAGGTACCGGCGGCGCGTCCGGCGTCACCGTCGGTGCCAATCCTCCGTTCGTAAACACCTCGACGACCGAACAAAACAGCTTCACGATACCGCACGTGCTTCGTTTGACCGACGAAGAGGACATCGAGACGCTCAATCCGCTGCTCACGTCGGACACGTCGGTCACCCTGATCCTGGCGCCTCTGTCGATGGGGTACCTGATTCGCTGGGACAAGAACGCGCAGCCGATTCCGGAGCTGGCGACGCAAGTGCCGACGCAGCAGAACGGCGGCGTGAGCAAGGATGGGTTGACGGTCACCTATCACATCCGCAAGGGCGTGAAGTGGTCTGACGGCGCGCCGTTCGACGCGGATGACGTGATCTTCAGTTTCAAAGCGGTGCTCAACCCGAACAACAACGTGACCAGCCGCCAGGGGTGGGATCATATCACGAAGATGGACGAGCCGGACAAGTACACCGTCGTCCTGCACTTCAATAAGCCGTACTCGCCGTTTTTGGAAACCTTCTTTTCGACCGCCGGCGCCAACCCGTCGCTGCTTCCCAAACATCTGCTCGCGCAGTATCCCAACCTGAACAACGTTCCGTACAACGCCAAGCCCGTCGGCATCGGGCCGTTCATGGTCAAGGAGTGGTCGCGCGGCTCGCGCGTAGTGCTCGTGCAGAACCCGTATTACTTCCGCGGCCTGCCCAAGCTCAAGGAAATCGACTTCGAGATCATCACCAATGCGAACACGGTGCTCACCGAGCTGCAGGCCAAGTCGCTCGACATGTTCTGGTACGCTCCGCAAAATATGGTCGATCAATTCGCCGCGCTGCAGCCGTTCGTGACCTGGGCGCAGCCAGGCTTCTACTTCCGCCACATCGACTTCAACTTGCGCAGCCCCAAGCTGTCCGATCACGCCGTGCGTGAGGCGCTGCGCATGGCCATCGACCGGCCGACGATTCTAGCCAAGCTCTACCACAACATCGGCATTCTGCAGGAGCAGCCGGCACCCAAAGTTGCGCCGTATTGGGACCCGAACATCCAAATGGTGCCCTTCGACCTGGCCAGGGCCAACCAATTGCTGGACCAGGCTGGCTGGAAACGCGGCGCCGACGGCATTCGCGCCAAGAACGGCGTCAAGCTCGACCTCAACTTCGTGACCGCGACCGGCACGGTCATCAACGATCAGCTGATCGAACTGGTACGCAGCACGTGGAACAAGCTCGGCGTCAACATCACGGTCAGCCACTATTTGAACACGCTGCTGTTTGCGCAGTATCAGGACGGCGGCATCCTGTATCGCGGCAAGTACGACATCGCGTACTACGCATGGGGGCAGGATGCGTTCGGGGATTTCTCCAGCATCTACGGATGCGACCAAATTCCGCCCGCGGGCCAGAACAGCATCTTCTGGTGCAACGCCCGAGCCGACAAAGCGATGCACGACTTCTTTTCGCACTACAATCAAGCCGACCGGAATAAGGACGACTCGATCGTGATGACCGAACTGATCAAGGACGTGCCGACGATTGTGGTCATGGGAACCGCGAACCTCTGGGTGTACAATCGGGACGTCAAGAACCTCACGCCCGGTGCGCTCAGCCCGTTCGACAACTTCATGAACGTGGATATTTAATCGTGCGCGCACGCAGCATTTTGGCAATCGCGGCGATGCCCGCCGTTCTGCTGGGCTGCAGCCGCACGGGCGGCCCCGCGACGCAAACGGGTCGAACGAACTCGTTCACCATTCCGCACGTGTTCCGGATTACGATGGCCCCGGACGACGTCGCGACGCTCAATCCTCACTTGCATCAGGAGGTCTCGCTGCTGATGCTCTCCCAGCTCACGATGGCCTGGCTGGTCCGCTTCGACAGCCGCAACGACGCGATTCCCGAGCTGGCCACGCAGGTTCCCACGCAGGCGAACGGCGGCGTCAGCAAAGACGGGCTGACCATAACCTATCACCTGCGTAAGGGCGTTCGCTGGTCGGACGGTGCGCCGTTCAGCGCCGACGACGTCGTCTTCTCGACGCGCGTCGTGCTCAATCCGGCCAACAACGAGATCAGCCGCACGGGCTGGGATCAAATCGTCAAGATCGACGAGCCCGACAAGTACACCGTCGTCTACCACATGCGCAAACCGTACTCGCCGTTCGTCGAGGCGTTCTTTTCGACGGGCGGTGCGAATCCGTGCCTCCTGCCCAAACACTTGCTCGCGCAATATCCGAACATCAACAACGTCGCGTACAACGCGCTGCCCGTCGGGATAGGTCCGTTCAAGTATAAGGAATGGGCGCGCGGCAGCCGCATCGTGATCGTGGCAAATGCCCTCTACTGGCGGGGCATGCCGAAGCTCAAGGAGATTCGGTACGTCATCATTCCGGACCGAAACACCGCGCTCACGCAACTCCAATCGCACCAGATCGACATGTGGTATCCGGTCGGCGGCGCCTACTTAGCGCGCGTGCGGAGCATTCCGGGTTATACGATCCTGCGCCAGCCCAGCTATATCTTCAACCATCTTGATTTCAACCTGAACAGCCCGCGCGTGGCGGACCGCGTCGTGCGCCAAGCGCTCCGCTTAGCCACGCCCAGGCAGCGCATCCACGACACCGTCGGACACGGCGTCGGCTACCTTCAGGACGAACCGGCGGCGCACACCGCGCCGTACTGGGATCCGGCGATCCGCTTCAAACCAATGGACGTCGGCGCGGCTAATGCCATGCTGGACCGCGCAGGTTGGGTTCGAGGCGCGGACGGAATCCGCGCGCGCGGCGGCGTTAAACTCGACTTGGATTTCGTCTCGACGACCGGCACGCCCGACGTGGATATCCAGATCGAACTGATTCGTCAAGGATGGCAGCAGATCGGCGTCGGCCTGAACGTCAAACGGTATCCCCTGACCTTACTGCTCGCTCCCAAGCCCGACGGGGGCATCGTCAACAACGGCCGCTTCGACGCGGTGACGTTCGCCTGGGGGCTCGACCCGATCGGCGACTTTTCGGGGCTCTATGCATGCAGTCAGATTCCCCCGAACGGTCAGAACGATCTGAATTGGTGCAATCAACGAGCGGACGCGGCAATGAACGCGCTTTATACGCATTTCGATCAAGCGCAGCGCAATGCGGACGACGCCGTCGTCCAGGAAGAGCTCGACCGGGACGTGCCGACGATCGTTTTTAACGGGCGTGAGGATATTTACGTCCTGAATCGTGATCTCAAGAACTTCCATCCGAACGCCGTGTCCCAGTTCGACGACATGATGAACGTCGACATCTAACGAGGAAAAGCACATGCTTCGAGTTTTGGCCGCAGCGGCGCTGCTCTGCACGATCGGCGCCCGGCCCGCGGGGGCCGCGCCGGCACTTGAGCCGCAGCTCGCAAGCGTGCTGCAGAGCTATTTGCACGAGCGCGGCACAACCGAACACATCACTGCGGCCTCGGTCAGCGTTCGGCTTCCGGATGGACGCGAAATCGCCGCCGCGTCGGGCGCGCGGCCCTCGACGCTTTTTCAGATCGGCAGCAATACGAAGGCCTTCACCGCGGTGGTGGCGCTCGAACTCGAGGCGGCGGGCAAGCTCAACATCGACGATCCCATCGGCCGCCGCTTGCCGGAGTATCCGGCTTGGAAGCAGCTGACGATCCGGCATCTGCTCGATATGACGTCCGGGATCCCGACGTACGACAACGATCCGGCGTTTCAACGCGATTACGCGGCGCATCCGCAGGCGTTCTATTCTGCGGAGCGCCTGATTTCGTACGTCTATCCGCGAAACGCAAAGGCGCAATTCGCGCCCGGCTGGCATTACTCGAACACAGGCTACCTGCTCACGCAGCTGCTCATCGAGCGCGCGTCGGGAATGCGGTTTGCAGATCTCCTGCGCCGGCGGATCTTCGGGCCGCTGGGCCTGCGCGCTACATACTACGATCCGCATCGCCTTCCGGCTGCCGTTCGCGCACGCATGGCGCCGGGTTATTTTGCCAGCGACGATGCCGACAATCGCGGATTGCAGCCAATCTACGGTAAGGACGTGCGGGACTACTCGCTTTCCTGGGCGCAGGCCGCGGGCGGCATCGTTTCGACACCGTCCGACGTCACGCGCTGGGCCAGATTCCTGTACTCAGGCGCGGGTTTGCCGTCCAAACAGCGTGCGGAGCTGACGACTCTGGTGGATACGAAGACGGGAATCTCGATCCGCGGAGTTTCGGCCGAACACCCGCACGGCTTTGGCCTCGGGGTCACCCAGATGTTCAAGCCGCCGCTCGGCGTGCTCTGGTATTACGAAGGCGAAACGCTCGGCTATCGCGTTCTCCACGCATGGCTGCCAGGCAGCGGAACGATCGTCACGGTGGCGTTGAACAGCCAGCCTCGGGCGAAGGAAGACCGCATCGGAGAATTGATGACGCGCGTCATGGCGGTGCTTCCGTCGCATAGCGCACGGTAAGCGCCGCAAGCATCGCGCAGCCCGTGAGCGAGAGCGCGCGAAGCGCCGCCGCGTACGGGTCGGGCTCGAGCAGTCCGGTCGAACGCAATTCCTGTCTCCATGCGGCCGCAATCGACAACTGCTCTGCGCTTGCGGGAAGCGCGTGCATCGCGTCCGGCCATAAGGGAACCTGCCGGGCAAGAGCGCCTCTGCTGCAGATAACGATGAGCGCGGCTGCACCCGCGACGGCCGCGAGCGTGCGTACTCGGGTGTTTTCGGCGACCGCGAGCAGCGCGCAGCCGCATCCGGTTACGAGCAGAAGTGTTTGCAGAGCGCCCTGCGGCCGCTGTGCAAGCCCGAGCCAATCGGCTGCAACCAGCAGCGCTGCAAAGGCGGCCGCAGGTGCCATTCGCGGCCCGGCGCGCGCGACGAGCACCGCAGCGGGAAGAAACGCCGTACTCAAATCGTGTTCGTGAACGAACGGGAGCACGAGCGGTGTCATAGCACAGGCGGCGCACAGGCGTAACTCGTCAGACTCGATGTGCCGCACGAACGCCAGCCATGCAACGACCGCTGCGGCAGCGACGACCGCTCCGATCGCCATAGCGGGAGTGCGTCCGGCGCCGAAGCCGTAGGCAACGGCCGCGGGCGTGACTTGGATAAGCGCGAATCGTTCGGCCGCGGCGTGTGCGCGCAACACCGTCAAATAGTGCAGCGCGCCCGCTGGAGTTGCGACGGCGACGACGCACGCTGCAAAGACCAGCAGCGCGGGAACGAAGATGCGCAAAGCCGCGGTGCAGAGCGCGACGTTGGGCTGGATCCATGCCGGCACTGCCGTCCATCTCCACCGCAGCGCGAGCGCCGCACACGCGGCGGCCGGCAATGCCAGTTGCCCCAGCGCAAAGGCGCTCGTGATCGGACCGAAGCCGAGCTCGGCCAGTGCGATCAGCATGAACGTTCGCGCGGTGCGCGGTGCTCGCGCAGCGTACGCAGCCATGACGGCAACGGCGATTGCCGAAACGGTCAAGAGCGCTCGCCACAGAGCGTTGGCGATCGCGAAAGGCAGGCGCGCGATCGCACCGAGCAGCGGCAGGAGCACTGGCGGTCCCGCGAACGGCAATGCTTCGAAACGGTCCGCGCGAACGCCGGTCAGCGCGCGCTCGGCCGTCCATATTGCGGCGGAATACGGATCGCCGCCCGCATTCCAAACGCGGCCCGCAGCGTAATACGCCTCAAAATCGCGCATCGGCGGCCCGGGCGTTTGCGCCGGCCGGGCAAAGAACAAACCGCCCGCTACGCACGCTGCGGCGAGGATCGTCAGGATCGCGCGCACGTTACGGAGCGGCGGCGCCGGCGTACAGCGCGAGCCGTTCGATGCGGCCCTTGCGCGCCATCGCATATGCCACACCGCGTTGAAAACGGGCTTCAAAGGCGCGATCGTACACGACGCGCGCCGGACCTCCCACCGCAGGAGTAAAGAAACTTGGTATCGCGTCGATCGGCGCGCCGATGCCGACGTCGCCGGGCTGCAGACGAAGATCGCCGGTGGCCGCCGGCGCGAGCTTCGGCGGTCCCTGCGCGCGCGGTACGTACACTTCCGCGCCCAGCAGGGTTCCGTTGCGATAGAACAGGCTCAAAAACGCGCGATGCGGTGCCTGTACGGCGTACGTGTGCCAACCGCGAACCGGATAGCTGAATCCGGTACCCAGGAGCGCTTCGACCGCGGCGCGGGTCGTTTCATCCAAGCGCAGCGCGAGCCGATCGCTCTGCAGCACGATCGGAAATTCCAGCTGCGGTGAAGGAGCGTTCGGGCGCGTCCGCGCGCGATCGTGCATCTGCGCGAGAATCTCGACAGCGCGGAGCATCGCGAAGTCGGGCGCTTTGGGATCGTCCACCTTAATACCGCACGACGTGCTGCGGAACGTTCACGTGCGAGGCGCTCATTAGGCAAAAGAGCGCGATCATCGTTGCCAAATACCACGTACCCACGCGCAGCTTCGCCCCCCGGGTCATCGCAGCATACCGCGGATCGGCGTACCCGCGAAAGCCGGCGATGGCGCTCGGCAGTGCGAGCAAGCCGAAGAGCAGGATGAAGAACAACGGCACGTGCAGCCAGAGCGAAAGTCCCAGGAACACGACGAAGCCGCCGCACCAGAGCACGGGTGAGAGCGCGCCGGCGATGCGTCCGCCGTCGAACGGCAGCGCCGGGATCATGTTGAAGAGATTCAGGAAGGCGCCGACGTTGGCGGCCATCAGCCAAAACGGTTCGTGCAGCTGCAAGCCGTAGACGTAGCAGATCGCCGAGACGCCCAAGCCGGTCAGCGGACCTGCTAGGGCGATGTACGCGTCGTGTTCGAGATCCTGCGGAACGCCGCCCATCGTGTATGCGCCCAAAAACGGCACGAAGACGGGAAGCCGCGCGGGCAAACCGTAGCTGCGGATCGTGACGTAGTGGCCCATTTCATGCGCGAGGATCATCAGTACGAAGACGACCGCGAACTTCCACCCCCAGAACATCGCGTAGAAGAAGAGCGAGATGAAGAACGACCCGCCGTACCAGAAGACCTTGAGCAGCGCCAGCGCCCATTTGAGGTTGAGCAGCAAGAGCAGCACGGTTTTGAATTTAGCGAGCAGAACAGCCAACCCGACGCCCGCAGCGCCCAGCCCTTTCGCGGTGCTGCCCTGCGCGCGCTGACGGTTCGGATCCGGCGGGAGATATTCTCCTTCGGTAACGTCGTACTGCTTATTTTCGGGCCGCTCGGCCCACCCGGTCTCGCGTCGATCGCTCACACAGCGTAGTATTCGTTGGAGTGCGCGATGTTCCGGCGGGAGCGGGCGGCGTACCGCAGAAACGCGCGGTCGTGAAGCGCATCGTCATACTCGGAGGCGGCTTTGCGGCAATCGCGACGGCGCAGCGCCTCGAACGGCGTCTGCGGCCGCACGAAGCCGAATTGCTGCTGCTGAGCCGCGAAAATTTCTCGCTCTTCACCCCGATGCTGCCGGAGGTCTCTTCCGGCGCACTCGACGTGCGTCACATCGTCACGCCGATCCGGTCGCAGTTGCGGCGCACGACGTTCGTGCTGGCCGACGTCACCGAACTCGACGTCGTGCGGCGGCGCGTTTCATATACGCACACGCTTACCGGCGATCGCGCTTGGGTAGACTTCGATCACGCCGTGGTCGCGATCGGGTCGGCCACGTCGACGTTCGATCTGCCCGGCGTCGCGGAGCGCGCCTTTGCGCTCAAGACGCTCGAGGATGCGGGCATCCTGCGAAATCGCTTCATGTGGCTGCTGGAACTGGCGGACTCGATCGACGATCCGCTCGAACGGCGGCGTCTGCTGACGATCGTGGTCGTCGGCGGCGGTTTCACCGGGGTGGAAGCTACCGGCGAACTGGTCGAGCTCTTCCACAGCGTGCTGCGCTTCTATCCGCACCTGAGTCTGCGCGACGTCGACATCGTGCTGGTGGAAGGAGGCTCGACGCTGTTGCCCGGCCTTCCGCCCAAGATGGGCGAGTATTCGGAACGCGATCTGCGGCGGCGCGGCGTGACCGTAATAACCGGAGATGGAGTTCGCTCGGCCGACGACGACGGTTTGGAGCTTGCAAGCGGTAAACGCATCGAGACGCGTACCATCGTCTGGAGTGCCGGCGTTAAACCGCGTTCCATTTCGGTCACCGGAGATTTGCCGCGCGGCAAGCACGGCACCATTGCGGTCGAACGCGACATGAGCGTCTCGGGACATCCCGGCGTCTGGGCGCTCGGAGACTGCGCGGCGATTCCCTCCGGCGACGGCGGATATTACCCCGCGACCGCGCAGCACGCGATTCGAGAAGGGCCCGTGCTTGCCGACAATATCGTCGCCAGTTTGCGCGGCATGCCGACCAAGCCGTTCTCCTACTCGTCGCTCGGGATGATGGCTTCGCTGGGCGCCCGCAAAGCCGTCGCGCAATTGCCGGGAAACCGCGTGCTCACGGGCTTTCCCGCATGGTTCCTGTGGCGCACCTACTACTTGTCGCGCCTGCCGGGCCTCGATCGCAAGCTCCGCGTCGCCTTCGACTGGACGCTGGAGCTCGTCTTTCCACGCGATATCTCCGAGCTGCGGGTGTACACGCGGCGCGCCCAGTCGAGCGCGGCCGCCGACGCCGGTCTGATGACCCGCGACCAGGTGCTGTGAAGTAAGCCGCGGCCCGCGAATCGAAGTCCGTTAGGGCCATGGAGTTCCGCGAACCGATCGACCAGCTCATCCGGAATCCGCGCGAGTTCACGAAGGATTTGCCCTTCCCGGATCCCGCCGAGATCCGCATCTACGACGAGACGCTTCGCGACGGCGAGCAGATGCCCGGGGTCTGCTTCACGCCGCAGCAGAAGTTCGAGATTGCAAAGCAGCTCGCGGATATCGGCGTGCACGTGATGAGCGTCGGTTTCCCCGCCGCATCGGCCGGCGATCGGAAAACGCTGCAACTGGTCATGGAAGGCAAGGCTCGCGGGGAACTGGGGCAGACCGAGATCGTCGTGATGTGCCGCAGCAACCCCAAAGACGTCGACGTAACGATCGAGACGCTCGACGAGATCGGCGTTTCACCCGCCGATGTCACGTTCTTCATCTTCACGAGCGGCAGCGATCTCCATCTGAAATACAAGATCGGCAAGACGCTGCTCAAGCTCGAAGGCCGCGACGAGCGTGAGTGGCTCGACCTGCCGCTCGACTTTTACCGGCGCGCGAACATCAAATTGCAGTGCGATGCGATCCGCTATGCGCGCAGCCGGGGAGTGACGACGATCGAATTCGGCGCCGAGGACGGCAGCCGCGGCGACGTCGAGTACTTCATCGAGTATTTTAGGGCCAGCCTGGAAGCAGGCGGCGACCGCCCCGCCTGGCCGGACACAGTCGGCTGCCTGACGCCCGAAGCCGCGCGCTGGTACTGCTCGCGGCTCGTTGCGGCAATGCCGCCGGGTTTGCCGATGGTCTGCCATTTCCACAACGACTACGGCTTGGGCACGATCAATGCCATCACGGCCGTATCTTGCGGATTCAAGGTCGTCTCGGTAACGGCAAACGGCTACGGCGAGCGCGCGGGAAATGTCAAGTTGCACGAGTTCGTCACCGCGCTCAACGTCCTGTACGGCATCGAACTGCCGGGATTCAAATATCACAAGTTGCGCGAACTCGCGCGCTTTATGGAACGCATGAGCGGCATCCCGATCCAGCAGCACGAACCGATCGTCGGCGAGAAAGTCTTCGCGCACGAATCCGGCATCCACACGCACGCGATGCTGATCGACCGGCGCATGTACGAAGCCGTGCCCGCGCAGCTGGTGGGCGGGCAGATGAGCTGGGTCTTCGGCAAGCACTCGGGCGTAGCGCTCGTCGAGGATACATTGCGCAAACATTCCGCGTTGCTGGCATCGCAAGGGGTCGACGTGACTTCGGATCTCGCCCATCGCGTCACGAACGAAATCAAACGCCTGCGCGAGGAGCGCGCGGCCTCGAGCACGAGCGCCGAGACGATCGACGCCTACGAAGCGGCCATGCGCCGCCTGTCGATCGGCGAAGACGAAGTCTGCGCGATCGCCGCCGCATTGGGAGCAGCCAAAGAAGAAGTTAAAGCCGGGTGAGCTCGGGCAGCCCGGCCAGAACGGTGCTGGCGGTCTTTTTGGGCTATCTGACGTTCCTGATGCTCGAAATCGTGCTGGGCTTTCTTGCCGCTGCGTTTCTGCATTCGACCAACCGCGCGTCCCTTGTGATCACCGCCGAGCTGTTGACGTTTCTGAGCGCGGCCGCCGGGGGCGCCGTCGCCGCGCGGATGGCGCCGGAGCGGCCGCTGGCCCACGCCGGCGCGCTCGGCTTGGCCGTGCTCACCGTAACGATCGCGGTCAGCGTACTGGTGCCCCAACGCGCGCAGTCGCCGTTTCCAGCGTGGTTTCCGTTTGCCAGTGCCGTCTTCGGCGGCGCGGGCGCGTTTTTGGGCGGCGGACTGGTAACGCTCTCGCGAACGCAGCGCGAGTAGCTTCTTACGCCGGTTGGTCGGCGAGCGCTCCCATTCGGAACGCGGCGACGAAGGCTTTGAACACCGTCGGATAATCGTCGTGCGCAAAACGCACGCGACGGCTTGCGACCCGTTCGAATCCGGGAATGACCGCGATCCAATCCGCCTGCTCGACGCGGGCAACGTCGACCTCGAGCACGATGGGCGGTTCGAAGACGAAGGGTTTGGCCGCAGGCGCGTTGCGCACCGCGCGCTCGGCTCCCTCGCGAATCGCTCGAACTGCGGCTGCCGGCGAGAGCGAATCGACCGCGTAGTTGCCGATGCTTTCCTTCACGATGACGCCTTCGATCCACGGCATTTGCGCTTTGGCACCCTCGACCGTCGTGCGGTCTCCGGTGATCAACAGCACGGGGACGCCGTAGTATCCCGCGGCAGCGGCGTTCAGCGTCGCTTCACTGCAGCGCACGCCGTTTACGAAGGCGTTGTAGACGACCGACGGCGTGTACGTGTGGCAGAGGGTTGCATCGGCGTCGCCGATCGCGCCGTGATAACCGACGAAGAAGACGCCGCCGAAACGCGCGTTCAGGCCTTGCGTCATCGAAAGCGGCTTGCGGTTGCCGAACAGGATTCGCACATCCGGCGGCAATTCGTCGAGCAGCAGGTTGCGCATCGGTCCGTGCGAGTCGTTTATCAACACGTCGCGGGCTCCCGCGGCGCGGGCCCCGTCGATCGATGCGCGCACTTCCTGCGTCAAATAGCGCTGGTAGATGAAGTATTCGGGCGGATGCGTGCGCGCGTCGACCTGCTGCCAGCTGCAGACGCCGGCAACGCCTTCCATGTCGCACGAGACGTAGAGGTTCACGCGGGCACGTTCGCGGCGCTGCCCAAGCGGAACGCGACGACGAAGGCGCGGAACGCTTCGGGATACTCGGCGGCGCGATAGCGCACCGTACGCCCGGCGGTCCTTTCGAAACCGGGCATCAATTCGATGAAGTCGGCTTGCTCGCTGCGCGCGGTATCGATCTCCAGTACGACCGGCGGTTCGAAAGTGAAGAGTTTGGCGGAAGCCGCCGCGCGAATCGCGCGCTCGGCGCCTGCGCGAATAGCGTCCTGCGCGGCCGCGGGCGTCATCGACTCGGTAGAATAATGACCGATGCCGTCTTTGACCGCTACGGGCGTTACCCATGGCAGATGGCCGCGAACGTGTTCGACGGTCACGCTGTCCCCCGTGATCAGCAGCACCGGAATGCCATAGTGGCCGCACATTGCCGCATTAAGAAGCGCTTCGCTGCACGCCACGCCGTTGACGCGCACGTTGTACAGGGTCTCGGCCGTGTACGTGTGCGCGAGCACGCCGTTTTCGTCGCCCACGCGCGCATGGTACCCGGTGAAGAAGGCGGCGTCGAATCCCGAACTCATGCCTTGCGTCATCGAAAAAGGCTTGCGCGAACCGGAGATGACGCGCACGTCCGCCGGCAATTCGTCCCAAAGCAGGTTGCGCATATCCCAATGCGAGTCGTTGACGAGCACGTCGCCCACGCCGGCCGCGCGCGCGCCTTCAATCGCGGCCGCAACCTCGCGCGACATGTACCGGCGGTAGATTGGATACTCGGCCGTATTGGAGGGATCGCATTGCATCCAACTGCAGACTGCGGCCGTCCCTTCCATGTCGCACGAGACGTACAGCTTCACTGCGAGCTCTTCAGATCGTCCTGGGCTTGGCTGAGCCCCTCTTGCGCGGCGACGTTCTTTGGGTTTGCGGCCAGCGCGCGCCGGTAGTACGGAATGGCCTGCGCGTATTTTCCGACCGCGAGATACATGTCGGCGAGCTGCGTGAGCGCGACGTCGTCCTTCGGATTGGCCGCGATGCGGCGCTGCAGCTGCTCGAGTTGCACGCGTACCGCGACCGGCGGGCCGCCTCCCTCGACGTTTACCGCGGGCGCGCCGGGCGTCGCCTCGCTCGCGTGCGCCGCGCTGCCCGTTCCCGTTCCGAACACGGAACCGCCGGTAGCGAAACCCTGGTGCACGAGCCAGCCGACCGCGGCCAAGAACAGTGCGCCGGTTATCAACAGGATCGGGAGATAGACGCGCGGCGGAAGACCGCGCTGCGGCGCATTTTGGGGTCTGAGCACAAGATTCGTTTGGACGCGGGGCGAATAAACTCTTCGTGCTGCCCTCGGAGACCGATCTCCAGCTGCTGTTCGCCGAGCTCAACAACTACTATTTCAACGGCGAAGTCCCCGTTTGCCGCATCCGGTACAACGCGCGCTTTTCCAATTCGGCCGGCCGGATCACGTATAGCGAACGCCCGCTGCTCATCGAGCTCTCGCCCAAGCATTTCCGCGAGAACTTCCAAGCGATGCGCGAGACGCTGCTTCACGAGATGATCCACGCTTGGCTGTTCGATCGCTGCGGCGATACCGGCCACAGCTCGGCCTTCCGCAAAAAGATGCGCGAGTGCGGAATGACCTCGATCTACCACGACCTGGGCAACGTCAAGCCGATCAACGAAAGCGCGCGCCGCTACATCCTGCGCTGCGAGCGCTGCGCGCTGGAGCTGCTGCGCAAGCGCCTGCCCTCGGCGGCAATGAGCTGCGGCCGCTGCAGCAAGCGGGGGTACGATCCGCGCTTTCCCCTGACGGTGCTCGAGATCGTGGAAACCCGCGAGCTCGGCACGACCGTAGGGCGGGCAGCCTTCAAAAGCCGCTGAGGCGGCGGTTTCCGCAGGGCCCCTCGGCCGCAGCGTGAAACAGGCGTGCCGTCTGCGCCGTACTAGTCTGCGTACATGGCGTCATCATCATGAGGGATGTTTTATGAAGCAATCCGCCCATTCGGCATGGGGTTCCATTGCCGGGGCCTTTTTTCTCGCATCGGCCCTGCTCAGCGCGGCGCCGGCGGCAGCCCGCGTGAGCGTAGCTCAAGCGCCGGGGCCGCTTCCCAAGAGCGTGGTTCCGACGCTCTACGACATCAGTGTGGCGCCCGATCTCAAAACGATGAAGATCAAAGGCCGCGAAACGATCTCGATCAACGTGCTGCAGCCGGTGACGAGCATCACCCTCAACGCCACGCAAACGACGATTTCGTCGGCGATCCTGGACGGTAAACCGGCGGCCGCGATCTCGGCCAATCCGTCGCGTCAGACCGCGACCTTCCGTTTCGGCCGCGCCGTGCTGCCGGGTCCGCATACTTTGACGCTGGTTTACACCGCGACGGTGCAGTCGACTGCGCAGGGCCTGTTCGTGCAGAAGTATCAGGACACGCAGGGCAAGCCCGCGCAGCTCATCGGGACCCAAATGGAGGCAACGGACGCGCGCCGCATGTTCCCGAGCTGGGACGAGCCGGTCTTCCGCGCTCGCTTTCATCTGAGCGCGACCGTGCCCAAGGGCTGGACCGCCGTCTCGAACATGCCCGTGCAAAAAACCGTCTCCGCCGGACCCGAAGTCAAAACCGTGACGTTCGGCACGACGCCGTCGATGTCGACGTACTTGCTCGTGTTCTGTGCGGGCGATTTCGACGTGCTGACCGGTTCGGCCAACGGCACGGCGGTGCACGTTTACGGCACCAAAGGGAAGGGCCCGGAACTAACCTACGCGCTCAGCTCGCTCGAGCGCCTGATTCCGTATTTCGAAAATTATTACGGCATCAAGTTCCCGTTGCCTAAGCTCGACCTGATCTCGATCCCCGGCTTCTTCGGCGGCGCGATGGAAAACTGGGGCGGCATGACGTTCACCGAAGACGGGGTCGTCTACGATCCGAAGCTGCAGCCTCCCAGCGCAAAACGGCGCGTATTCGACGTCATCGCGCACGAAACGTCGCATCAGTGGAACGGCGATTTGGTTACGATGGCGTGGTGGGACGGCCTTTGGCTGAACGAAGGCTTCGCTACTTGGATGGAAAATAAATCGACCGCCGAGTTGAACCCCGATTGGAATTGGCGATTGGGCTTCGACCAAGCCAACGACGGCACGATGGTCTCCGATGCCCGCCGCACGACGCATCCGGTGCAGATGCCCGTGCACAATGAAACCGAAGCCAACGAAGTCTTCGACGAGCTTTCCTATCAGAAAGCCGGCGCGTTCTTGCGCATGATGGAGCAGTATATGGGCCCGTCGGTATTCCGGAAAGGCCTGCATAACTACTTCGTCGCCAACGCATACGGCAACACGGTTCCCTCGGATCTCTGGTCCGCGCTGACTGCCGCGTCCGGACAAAACGTCGCGCGCATCTCCGATTCCTGGATCAATAAACCCGGGTTTCCGATTGTCAGCGCGACCGCGTCGTGCTCGAACGGGCGCCGTACGGTAGCGCTCTCGCAGATGCGCTACACGTCGGACGGTTCGCCGGCCGGGTCGACGGTCTGGGCGATTCCGCTGAACATGGAAACTGCGCCCGGAACGTTCACGAAAGTGCTCTTCGACAGCGCACACAAGAGCGTCGCGGCCGGCAGCTGCTCGCAGCCGCTCGTGGTCAACGGCGATGCCGTCGGCTACTTCCGCGTACGGTACGATGCCGCAACGCAGGAGTTGCAGCGCCGCCACTTCCGCTCGCTCAGCGTAGCCGACCGGCTCTCGCTGCTCGGCGATTCATGGATCTTCGCAGAAGACGGCAAAGCCAAACTGAGCGATTTCCTGGCCTACGTCAAAGCCGACCAAGGCGACACCGATTCGCACGTCGCCGGTGCGATTTTGGGCGACTTCGGAAACATGCAGCAGTACGAGTACGGTAAACCCGGAGAAGCGGCGTTCAAGCAGTACGCAATTACGTATCTGCGCCCGCTGCTCGACGCGCTGGGCGGCTGGGATGGACCGACGTCCGACGTCGAGCGCACCCAACTGCGCAACCAGGTGATCGGCGATCTCGCCGAAGCCGGCGATCAGGCAACGATCGCCGAAGCGCAGAAGCGCTTTGCCGCGTTCCAGCAGAACCCGGCGTCGCTCTCGCCCGAGATGAAAGACACCGTGCTGACGATCGTCGGACGCTACGCCGACGAAAAGACGTACGGGCAGCTCATTCAAATGGGCATGAGTTCGCACAACCCCATCGAGATGCAGTCCTACTTCCAGGCTGCATTCGTGGCTAAGGATCCGGCGCTGGCCCAGAAGAGCCTGGACATGGCGCTGCATCTGCCGCCGCAATTCCAATCGTTCGGACCGATCATCGTCGCGATCGTCGGACAGGATCACCCGGAGATGGCCTGGTCGTTCTTGCAAAAGAATACGGACAAGCTGTTCGGAGGCATGAGCGTCTTCGACCGCCTGCCGTACGTGAGCGGAATCGCCGGCTCGTTCTGGCGCGGGGTGTCCGCCGACGAGATCAACGCCTATCTGAAGGCGAACATGCCTGCTTCGGCCAGCATGGACGTCAATAAGGCCATGGAAGGCGTCCGCCTCAATCAGCAGCACCGGCAAGTGCTGGTGCCGCAGATCGACGCGTTCGTCAAGGCCGCCTAGACCGCGACAAAAGCCGCAACTCCAAGGCCGCCCGCTGCCAAGCGGGCGGCCTTTTCGCCGGGGAACGGGGGTTCCGGGGGCGCTTTCAGACCTTTATCCGGGCAGAAACGGGCGCGTTCGCGCGAAGATAAGCGGGCAATGACGACGACGAACGTTCAAGGCTCCAACGGGGCCGCCGCTATGCGTACCGAGAGCGACTCCATGGGGCAAATCCCCGTGCCTGCCGACAAATATTACGGCGCGCAGTCCGCGCGATCGCTGATTCACTTCGACATCGGCGACGACGAAACGCCGCGTGACGTGATGCCGCGCCAAGTGATCCGCGCGATGGCCGTGCTCAAGAAGGCGGCGGCGCTGGTCAATCGCGATCTGGGCAAGCTCGACGAAGAGAAGACCAAGCTCATCACCGCGGCCGCCGACGAAGTCATCGCCGGAAAACTGCACCCGCACTTCCCGCTGCGCGTCTGGCAAACCGGGTCGGGCACGCAGACGAACATGAACGTGAACGAGGTCATCTCCAACCGGGCGATCGAGCTGGCCGGCGGCGAGATGGGCAGCAAGAAACCGATTCACCCGAACGACCACGTCAATATGTCGCAGTCGTCGAACGACACGTTTCCGACCGCGATGCACATGGCCGCCGCCGAAGCGGTCGTCCAGATGCTGCCGGCCGTGCGCAAACTGCGCGACGCGCTGGATGTTAAAGCCAAACAGTGGTCGCACATCGTCAAAGTCGGCCGCACGCATCTGCAGGATGCGACGCCGCTCACGCTCGGTCAGGAATTTTCGGGTTACGTCACGCAGCTCGATCGCGCGATTCACGCCATCGAACTCTCGCTCGATCCCCTCTTCGATCTCGCGATCGGCGGCACGGCGGTCGGCACCGGGCTGAACGCACACCCCGAATTCGCCGAGCGTGCGGCCAAAAAGATCGCGGAACTGACCGGTCTGCCGTTCCGCTCGCATCCCAACAAATTCACCGCGCTGGCCTCTCACGACGACTTCGTCTTTGCCTCCGGCGCACTTAAAACGCTGGGCGCAGCGCTCATGAAAATCGCCAACGACATCCGTTGGCTTGCGTCCGGTCCGCGCGCCGGCATCGGCGAACTGACGCTGCCCGAGAACGAGCCCGGCTCATCCATCATGCCGGGCAAAGTCAATCCGACGCAGTCCGAAGCGATGACGATGGTCGTGGCCCAGGTCTACGGCAACGACCTGGCCATTTCGTTCGGCGCCTCGCAAGGCAACTTCGAACTCAACGTCTTCAACCCGGTCATGATCTACAACTTCCTGCACTCGTGCAATTTGCTGCGCGACACGTGCACGATGTTCCGCGAGCACGCCGTCGAAGGTCTGCAGGCCAACGAAGACGTGATCGCGCGCTATTTGAACGAGTCGCTGATGACCGTCACCGCGCTCTCACCCAAGATCGGGTACGACAAAGCGGCGGAAATTGCCAAGAAGGCGCATCACGAGAAAACCACGCTCAAGGAAGCTGCAGTCAAACTGGGGCACGTCACGGCAGAGGACTTCGACAAGTTCGTGGTCCCCAAGGAAATGACGTATCCGAAGTAGCGCCGACACTGTAGTCAGAGGCAATTAAAAAGCCCGGCCGTGGCCGGGCTTCTCTCTTGCAAGCGACTTGCAATAGCTTTAGTTTTCGCGCACCAGGATTGAAGCGTAGGTGCCGCTGACGCCGCGCCACATCTTGTCGTTCCAGCGATCGGACGCGAGGCGCTCCAGACTGTACAGGTCGAGCATCCAGTCGTTGAAGTATGAGTCGTCGGTGTCCAGCGCGACGAGAGTGCGGTCGTTCATGTACGCTCCTTCGTTTCTATCCATTCAACGTATCCTATCGGCGTTCCGACGCAGGAGCTTCGTTCGTCTTAGGACTTTCGGCCCAGCCCGTTACCGAATCATTACAATTAGCGGACACCCGCCCGCCTGCTTGGATGAGGAGGGCACGCGAGCGCCAGCGCACGGTACGGCCGAAGGCGCTCGCGCACCACTGCGCAAGGCTCATCACGTCGCGAAGCGGGATCAGCAACGGTTCGGGGCGCGACTGCGGCGCGAACGCGGCGCGCGCCTCGTAGTGCAGACACACGCGCAGCGCGGCCGCCGCACAGAGCAGCGCGGCTGCTCGACCCGTACGTGCAACCACTGCGTATGCGATCGCGAGCGGCAGCACGTGGGTGACGACCGAACCGGCAAAGCCCGCGGGACGTTGTGCGAGAATCGTCCGCGCCCAGCGCAGCTCACGGTTCCAGAGCTCCGGCAAGCGCCGCTCCGTAATTGCCGTATGCACCAGGCACGACGCGAGGCGGACCGAATAGCCCGCGCGGCTCACTGCTTGGCCCAGCTCGTAATCGTCCCCGATTCGGCCTGCAAGCGCGGCAAAGCCGCCAATTCGTTCGAGCACGCCGCGGCGCACCGCCATCGTTGCGCCAAAACAGTAGCGCAGCGGTTCGAGCATCCCGGCGACGAGTACCGACGGAGCAAATCCCTCGTTGACGTACATCGCGCCCAACTTTGAGACCAGATCTGTTCCAGGCTCGCTCCCGTAGAGGCACGTGACCGCGCCCGTTCCTTCATTTTCGAAGGCGGCGGCAATTGATTGCAGGTACTCGCGCGGTACGCGAATATCGCTGTCGGCCACAACGATCAGGCCGTGGCGCGCGCGATGGTAAGCGGCCAGCACATTGGCGATCTTCGGATTGGGCTCGTCGCGCGCTTGTCCGCAGACGACGTCGATTTCGCGATCGGGAAACTCGCGCTGCAGGCGCAGCGCCGTTCGCAGGGCCGGATCGCTGCAGTCCGCCGCGCAGAAGACGATTTGAAATTTCGGGTACACTTGGTCGCAGAACGAGCGCAGGTTTTCGTACAAGAACGGCTCGTCGCCGTACAGCGGCTTGAATACTGTAATCGGCGGCGAAGCCTTCGGCGGCGGATCCGCTGCGCGCCTTCGATATCTCCGCACTCGCAAGAGCGCCAATGCAGTGTATGCCAGGCCGCCCGCGGTCGCAGCCAGCAGCAACGTGCGGGCCACCGAGCGGACGTTACGCGCCATGCGCTGCCAATTCGCCGAACGTCACGGGTTCAACCGCGGAGCGCCGCAGCGTCCCGGCAACGCGTTCGTCGACCAGAGCGGCGAACTCGCCGGCAAAGTCGTACTCGGGCGGAAACGCCTCGGGCCACGTGTGCGTCGCAGGATGCACGTACAATTCGGAGACGCCGTCGGGCAGATGCTCCAGAAACGACTCGACGAGGGCGGGACGCATGCGGCCGCTGTCGTTCATGCCGAAGACAAAGTCGTTCGTCGCGACGCCGGCGCGGCGAAGGCGCAGCCGCATCAGCGCCAGCCAGGGCGCCAAGAAGGCCGCATTGGCCATTCTCGCAGCAGGCGCGGTGCGCGCCGCGCGCCACGACGGCCAAAACGGTTCGCGCGGAATGCGGATCGCCCGCACGCCGAAGTCGCGTCCGACTTTGAGCACGAGCGAAAGCACCGTAGGGTGGACGTGCAGATGGTTTTGCGCGTTGACGTGGTCCATCGTCAGGCCCGTCGCCGCGAAGGCTTCGAATTGCGCGCGGATCTCCGCTTCGAGCTGCGCGCGGATACCGGGGGTAAAGAAGTACCGCACGCCGGCACGGAAGAGGCGGTCGTCGAATGCGCCCCTCTCGTTCACGAGCAGCGGCACGCGTTCGGGCGGCAAGAGGGGATGTCCGTTCACGAGGACCAAGTGCAGACCGACGCGCAGACCGGGAAGCCGGCGTGCGCGTTCGATCGCATCGAGCGTCGCGGGAGCCGCCACCATCAGACTTGCGGTCGAGAGAATCCCGCGGCGGTGGCCTGCTTCAATGGCTTCGTTGACCGCGGTCGCCAATCCGAAATCGTCCGCGGTGACGATGAGTCGTTTCATGCTTCCCTTCGTGCAGCAAGAGGGCAGTGGCGCTGCGGCATCCAAGCGCGACGCGTGCGTCCCCTCTTCGCCGCCAGGAGCGCCGCGCTAGACGGCACGCTCGAACCGCTGCTGCTCACACGTCATCGCGCCCGTATTAGCGCATGGATGCGCGAACGCCGCTTGCCGGATGCTTGGCTGTCGGGCAAGATGGTGTCCTACCACATGGGATGGACGGATGCGTCCGGCAATGAGGTGCGCGTGCGCACGGGAAAACTCGTTCGCCCGAGCCTCTGCCTCTGGGCGTGTCAGGCCATGGGCGGCGAGATCGAATGGGCACTTCCGGCTGCCGCGGCGATCGAATCGTTCCATAACTTCACGCTCATCCACGACGATATTCAAGATGAAGACGGCCGCCGCCATCATCGCGCGACGGTGTGGTCGCTTTGGGGCGTGCCTCAAGCCATCAACGCAGGCGACGCGCTGCAGACCCTGGCGTTTTCGGCGATGGCCGAGCACGCGCGCCATCCGCGCCGCATGTTGCGGGCGATTTCCGCGCTGGCCCAGGCCGGGCTGGTGGTGATCGAGGGCCAATGCCTGGACCTTGAACTCGAGGGGACGCAGTGCGGCGGTTTGCGCGACTACGTTCGGATGGCCGCAGCCAAAACCGGCGCCCTGCTCGGCGCCAGCCTCGAAACGGGGGTCTTGCTTGCCGGGGCGGATGCGGCAACGGCCGCACGTTTCCGCCGCGCGGGCCGCCTATTGGGGACCGCATTCCAGATTCGCGACGATTGGTTGGGGGCGTACGGCGACCCGGCGCTCACCGGAAAGTCCGCGCAGGCGGATGCGCGCCGCCGAAAGATGACGTTCCCCGCGATCGCGGCAACGCGGCTCAAATCGCAGCAAGTGCGGCGCAAGGTCAGCGACGTCACGCGCAGCGCCGCACTTCGCTATGCCGAAATGGCCGTCTTTGCGCTTTCGCGCACCGCGATTGAAAAGAGCGCGCTGGACGAGTTCGAGGAGGTAGCGTACTACGTCGCAACGCGATCGCAGTAGCGGCATCTCGTCGCGAAAGTCCGACCACATCCGGATCAGTTTGGAAGAGAACGTCACCTCCAAAGGTCTGACGAGCGGCTTTGAGCGGTGGCGTTTCGTGCATTGCGCGCTGCCGGAGATCGACCTGAGCGACGTCGACACGAGCACGACGTTTTTGGGGCGCCGCTTGGCCGCACCGATTTTGATCTCGTGCATGACCGGCGGAACGAGCGAAGCCAGGGCGATTAATCTCACCCTCGCGCGCGTCGCGCAGGAGCGTTCGCTGGCGATGGGCTTGGGTTCGGGCCGCGCGCTCCTCGAGGACCCGTCCTTACTCGAGACGTTCGACGTGAGGCCCGCTGCGCCGGACATCCTGCTGTTCGCAAACTTGGGCGCGGTGCAACTGAACAAAGGTTACGGCGCGGATCACGTACGCCGGCTCTTGGATCTGCTGCGTGCCGACGGGATCGTACTGCATTTGAACGCGCTCCAAGAAGCGGTGCAGCCCGGCGGCGATACGATGTTCGGGCAGCTCATGGATCGCATCGCGTCGCTGTGCGAACGGCTGGATGCGCCGGTGATCGTCAAGGAAGTGGGTTGGGGCATCGATGCCGACACGGTGCACGCGCTCTTTGAAGCGGGCGTGGCAGCGGTCGATCTCGCCGGTGCCGGCGGGACGTCGTGGAGCGAGGTGGAGCGGCATCGAATCGACGATCCCATGCGCGCACGCGTGGCCGCCGCATTCGCGGGTTGGGGTATACCGACTGCGCAAGCGTTGAGCGCCGCGCGCCGGGAACGCTCCAACGGGCTGCTCATTGCAAGCGGAGGCATCCGTACGGGGATGGATGTTGCCAAAGCGATCGCGCTCGGCGCGGATCTGGCGGGAATGGCGGCGCCGTTTTTAGAGGCGGCGGCCGAGGGGTACGATGCGGCGCTGCAATTCGCCGACGAAGCCGCGGAAGTATTGCGCATTGCGATGTTCGCGCTGGGCGAGCGGACAATTGGAGCCCTGCAGCGTACGAAAAGGCTCGTGCACGTAAAGGAAGGCGAATAGCGCGTGGCGTCCACGCCTTTGACGCTGCGCGCGGCGGACGAGTATTGCCGCATGCTCACGCGCGGCCACTACGAAAATTTCGCGGTCGCTTCGTGGTTCGTACCGCACGCGCTGCGGCGCGACCTCATGCGTTTCTACGCGTTTTGCCGCACTACGGACGATCTCGGCGATGAAAGCGGTTCGCCCCAAGTTGCGCTGCGCCGGCTGCAGCGCTGGCGCGACGATACTCAGGCGCTTTTTTGCGGGGAGGCGCCGGTGCATCCGGTGCTCTTCGCCCTGCAGGATACGATAGCGCGCAACGCGCTGGATGCGGCTCCGTTCTTCGATTTAATCGCCGCGAACGAACAGGATCAGCGCGTGACGAGCTACTCGGTATGGCCCGAGCTGGAACGCTACTGTCAACTTTCGGCCGCACCCGTCGGACGCGTCGTCCTGCGTCTTTTCGGAATTGCGACGCCCCTGACCGAGAAACTCTCCGACGACGTCTGCATCGGCCTGCAGCTGGCCAATCACGCGCAGGACGTCAGCCGCGATGCGCGCATCGGCCGCTGTTACCTGCTGCAGAGCGATTTGGACGAGCTGGGCCAGGCGGGAGCCGTTCGAGCGATGGTGCAGCGCGCGCGATCGCTGCTGGCTTCGGGCCGCGCCTTGGAACCGTACGCGCCGGGTTCGCTGCGGCTGCAGCTGGCGTCGTACCGCTTGGGCGGCCTGGCGATTTGCGCGGAGATCGAGAAGATGCAGTTTGCCACGCATCAAGCGCGGCCGCACGTCGCCGCGCGGAGCAAAGCGCTGCTGGTGCTGCGCGCGTTGCTCGAGGCGCTCTTCCATTCACCGCAGGCGGGCAATGCTGAGACCGCTTGATCCCGTTCGCTACGTCCGGCGGCCGCCCCGCATCGAAACCGATGCGGAGCGTTTTTGCCGCGACATGGCGCGCCGCGAGGCCAAAAATTTCTATTGGGGTTTTATTTCGCTTCCGTACGACCAGCGGATGGCGATCTACGCGCTGTACGACTTTGCGCGCGAGGTAGATGACGAGGTCGACTCAGCCGAGGACCCGCGCTCGATCCCGATGTGCCTGGCGGCCCAGCGCGAACGCATCCGGCGGTGCGTGCGCGGCGATACGCGCGATCCCATCGGCGAGGTTCTGTACGAAGCGACGCAGCGGTACGGCATTCCCGAAGAGGAGTTGCAGTCGCTCATCGACGGCGTCGAGCGCGATTGCACGCAAACGCGCTACGAAACGTGGGAGGAGCTGCGCGAATATTGCCGCTTGGTCGCATCCGTCGTCGGCCGCATGTGCGTGCGCGTGTTCGGCTTCGACGATCCGGTCGCGCTAGAACGTGCCGACGATCTGGGCCTTGCGCTGCAACTAACCAATATTCTGCGCGACGTCCGCGAAGACGGCGAGATGGGGCGGGTCTACCTGCCGCTCGAGGACCTGCGCCGTTTCGCCATCGAGCCGGACGCGCTGCTGCGCGCGCAGCCCGGCGAGGGCTGGAACGATCTGGTCGCGTTCGAAGTCGCACGCGCCCGCGAGCTGTTCGAAAGCGGCTATCAGGTGCTGCGCTACATTCCGCGCCGCCCTGCGGCCTGCGTGCAGACGATGGCGGGGATTTACGAGCGGATTCTGGAGAAGATCGATCGCGATCCCGAACTTCCGCTGCGCGAGCGCGCCGCATTGAGCAAGGGCGAGAAACTGCGCGTCGTCGTGGGATCCTGGTTGTGGGCGCGGTAGCGGTCGTCGGCGCGGGCCTGGCGGGCCTGAGCGCCGCACTCGAGCTCGAGGCGGCGGGCGCGCACGTGGAGATCTTCGAGCGGAGCCGGCTGCTGGGCGGGCGCGCAACGTCGTTCGAAGTGGACGGCCGAGTGGTGGACAACGGCCAGCACGTGTATCTGTCCTGCTGTACCGAATTTATCGCGTTCGTTCAGCGCGCGGGCATGGGCGGCGCGCTGCACACGCAGCCCAACTTCGACGTGCTCATCTTTTCGAAGGACGGCGTTTCGAGCCGTTTGCGCGCCGGAGCGCTTCCCGCGCCGCTGCACGTGCTCAGCTCGTTCGCATCCTACGCGCATCTCACGCCGGGCGGCAAACTTCGCGTCGCGCGCGCGCTCGTGGCGTTGCGCCTAAGCCCGCACTCCGCCCGCGAAGATCAAAGCTTCGCGCAGTGGCTGCGCGATCGCGGCCAGGATACGCAGACGATGCGCGCCTTCTGGGAGCCGTTTCTGGTTCCGGCGCTCAATGCGCCGCTGGACCGCATGAACGCCGCCGAAGCGGCGTTCGTCTTGTCGACGGCATTTCTGCACGACCGCGACGCCGCGCGCTTCGGCTTCTCCACCGTCCCGCTGGCGAACATCATGGACGCCGCGGCAAGCCGGCTCGACGCCGTTCATCGCTCGTGCGCGGTTCTGCGCATCATTGCCGCTGGTGACGGCATCGAATTGCAGACTTCAGTCGGAGATGCACGGTTCGACGGTGTCGTGCTCGCGGTGCCTCCGCGCGCTCTCGAGCGATTGCTGGGCGATCCGGCGTCATATGGCGTGCCGCCCCTGGATGTGTACGAACCGTATGCGATTATGGACGCGCACATCTGGCACGACGCGGGGGTCTTGCCGTTCGAATTCGCCGCGATTCTGGATTCGCCGGTGCAATGGATCTTTCAGAAGGCGCCGGGCTATCTGTGCTGTAGCCTGAGCTCGGCAGGAGCGCTCATCGCCTCGCCGACGGCGGAGGTCGTAACGAAGGTGTGGGAGGAACTGCAGCAGGCCGTACCCGCGCTGCGCGGAGCCTCGCTCGTTCGCGGTGCTGCCACCCGCAATCCCGAAGGAACGTATTTGGCAGCGCCGGGTGCTCCCAGGCCGGGCCCGGAAACGCGCGATCCCCGCGTGGCGATCGCCGGCGCATGGACCGCGACGGGCTGGCCGGATACGATGGAGTCGGCCGTGCGCAGCGGAATCGCTGCCGCGCGTGTGCTAGTGAAAGGAACCGATGCAGGATCATCTCGATCGCGCCGTCCGATGGCTGCTCGCTAAGCAGCATCCCGACGGGTGGTGGACCGACGAGCTCGAGACGAACGTCACGATGACGGCCGAGCACGTGCTGCTCATGCGCTTTCTCGGCGTGCCGGTCGGCGACATCCGCGACGGTGCGATCGAACACATTCTCTATAACCAGCGCGAGGACGGATCGTGGGCGCTGTACTACGACGGGCCGGCGGATTTGAGCACGACGATCGAAGCGTACGTCGCGTTAAAAGTGCTCGGTGTCGATCCGTCGCGAAGCGAGATGACGCGGGCGCTGCACGTGATTCGCACGCTGGGGGGCCTTGCCGCCGCTCGCGTTTTCACGAAGATCTGGATGGCGCTTTTCGGCGTGTATCCGTGGGACGGAATTCCGACGATGCCGCCGGAGATCGTCTGGTTTCCGCCGTGGATGCCCTTTAATCTCTATGACTTTTCATGCTGGGCACGCGGTACCGTCGGCCCGCTTTGCGTGGTGATCGCACGCAGACCGGTGCGCGATCTGGGCGTGCCGGTCGACGAAATCATCAACCCCGGTACGCGCGAGCGCATGCACGCCGTTCCCGGCAAAGGATGGCTTTGGTGGGTGGACCGCGCGCTCAAACTCTACGAGCGTTCGCCGTTCAAGCCGACGCGCGAAGCGGCGTGCCGGAAGATGATTCAATGGGTGATCGAACGCCAGGAGGCCGACGGCAGCTGGGGCGGTATTCAGCCGCCCTGGGTCTACTCGCTCATCGCGCTCAATTTGGAAGGCCACGGGCTCGACAGCCCGGTACTGCGTAAAGGGCTTGCGGGGATGGAACGCTTCTCGTGGCGCGACGAACACGGATGGCGCTTTCAGGCGTGCATGTCGCCGGTCTGGGATACTGCATGGGCGCTGCGCGCGCTCTACCAGGCGGGATTTCGCGCCGATCACCCCGCGCTGCGCAAGGCCGTCGATTGGATGCTCCGCGAGCAGATCGATCCCGATGCGCCGGGCGACTGGCGCGTGCGCTGCAAAGACGTTCCCAACGGCGGCTGGGCATTCGAATTCGACAACGACGCCTATCCGGATATCGACGATACCGCGGTCATCGTCTGCGCGTTGCTCGAGACCGGGGATCCCGACGTGGTCCGCGAGCCGATCGATCGCGCGGTGCGCTGGACGCTCGCAATGCGATCGGGTAACGGCGCATGGGGTGCATTCGACCGCGACAATACAAGCGAGATTCTGTACCGCATGCCGTTCTCGGACTTCGGCGCGATGATCGATCCGCCCAGCGAAGACGTCACGGCACACGTCGTCGAGATGCTGGCGATGCTGGGGCGGGACAAGGCGGATCCGTACGTCCGCGATGCGCTGGCGTACTTACAAAAGACGCAGAAGCCGTGGGGCTCCTGGTTCGGCCGCTGGGGCGTGAACCACATCTACGGGACCTGGTGCGTCGTGTCGGCGCTCGGGCAACTAAACGCCGGCCGCGACATGATCGCGCGCGCCGCGCAGTGGACGATCGAGCGGCAGAACGCAGACGGGGGCTGGGGCGAAACCTGTCACTCCTACGTCGATGAATCATTCGCCGGCGTGGGCGCGAGCGCGCCGTCACAGACCGCGTGGGCGGTGATGACGCTGCAATGGGCCGGTCAAGGCAACCATCCGGCCGCGCAGCGGGGTCTTGCGTACCTGCGGGAGACGCAGCGTGAGGACGGCACTTGGGACGAGCGCCACTTCACCGGGACCGGGTTCCCCCGCGACTTCTATCTGAACTACCACATGTACCGGCATCTCTTTCCGCTGATGGCGCTGGCGATGGACGCGGGCGCGCGA
>DASRDE010000365.1:0-6731 GCA_035652755.1 Vulcanimicrobiaceae bacterium
CATGGGACGGAAGCCCCAAAGCTGCACTGGCCATCGTTATGTAAGGTCCGCGAAGGGATCGCAGCGCTCGGCCTGCGACTTGGTCGCCGGCTTCAACCACCAAGGAAGCATGCCCGGGGCCTTTTTTATGCTGCATTTTTGTTGCACCCCGTTGGAGCCCTCCAGGTGTGTAAAGAGCGGCTGAGACCCTGAACGCCCGTCCTGTTCGTTCTTGCTGACACTTGAGGGACCACCGGGACATCGAACGGTTCGCATTCGAGTCCCGGTCATCCCACAACTGTACCGCGTAAAATCGAGATTTCGAGCGTCCCTACGATCGTTCTCACGCTTGCAAAGCGACGTCTCGGTCCCGACGGTCTAAAGCCGTGCGAGGAAACGAACATGAAACGAACGCCGCTCGTTATTTCAACCGTGGCGGTGGTGTTGGTGTTGCTGCTTGGCGCGGGTGACCCAGGGCGCGCCCTCTAGGCTTTGGATTGCTCCCAGGCGCAGAAAGGAACTAGAATGTCCATCTCAATGATCCGCGCCGCAGCACTTACGTTCGCCGCGGCAACTGCACTGCAAAGCTGTGCCCGCACGGAGGCTCCGGCTACATTCGGCGTCCCGCCGAGGGCAGCGCTCCGAACAATGCCGGCCGCAACATCTTTCAGTCTGTCCGGCGAAGACCTTGATGGGCGTATCAGTCCCTATGTGAATTGCGTGGGTGGCTTTTACTATAAGGGACGCGCAACCGGGCCGCACCCGGGCACATTTGAAGCAATGGTCCGAAATAACACGGGGTACCTCCAGGTGGTTTTCGTGATCGCTTCGGGACTGCTCACGATAAGAGGCCAGGCGTACGGTAAGGCATTTGGTTGCCTGGGCCAAATACCGTATTCGGCGACGTTTATCAAGGGCGGAAAGACGGTTGGCTCAACATCGGGGGTCGCACGCGCTACTCCCGACTTCATGAATCACTACTTCTCGATCGTTTTCGAGAGCGGTTAGGCGCGTCCGCTCACAACGGGCCGGCCATTGCAGCGAATGCGCAGGGCCGAGCAGCCGGGCGCGGCAAGAGCCGAGCTAGAGTCGGAGTACAACGGCGAAAAACGGTTGCAGGGTTGCGGCAATATTCAGGAGTGGATTACAAAGGAATTCAAGGCCAAGGTGAACGTGAACAGAAAGCCCTGAAGCGCCGCATTCGCAGGAGGTGCCGCCATGGCTCATGACGTGACGTTTATCTTGCCTGAGCGCCCCCTCGGGAACTCGGACATCGACGTGCAGGTTAAACGCGACGGCGTGATGTTCGGCACGCTGAAGATCAGCAAGGGCGCCGTGGTATGGCTTCCCGCGAACGGAAAGTTCGAGCGTCTTCTGACGTGGGACAAGTTGGACCAGTTGGCCGAGCAATACGGTACCGCCGTACGATGAACCCGAGCAAGGATTCAGACGCCGATGCGTCCGCACGCGAATATCCTGAGCATTTGGCGGAAGCCGCGCAAGCGATCGACGAACTGCGGGCGCAACGCGTTCAACGGTTGCCCCCGTCCGAGCGCGCGGTTCAGCGGATTCTTGATGCAATCGCACGTCCCGCGTTCATCGTGGGCCTCGCATTCTGTATCGCCCTGTGGCTGGCGACAAATGCAGTGATGCGGGCGGTGGGCCGTCCGTTCGACGATTCTGCATACAGCTTACTCAATCTAATTGCCACGCTGGTCAGCCTGATCTTGGTTCTAGCGGTACTCAGCGGTCAGCGAACGACGAATGTCTTGGAGCAAGAACGCGCGCGTCTGATGCTTCAGTTGATGCTCATCCACGATCGCAAGGTGACGCAAACGCTGAACGCCGTCGAGGATCTGCGTCGCGTAAATCCGCGCGCGGCCGATCCCGAGCTCGGCGAGTTGCACGAAGAAACCGATCTCCACGCCGCCGCGCGCGCATTGCAAGAAGCGGAATCGCAAGAAGGCGATTAAAAACCGCCTCATATAATGCGCATGCGGCCTAAGTTCCAAATCAGGCCGCAAGCGCGAAGCTCGGCGCGCGGACTCGGCCATCGGCGCGTCGACTGATCGGGACAAGGTGAGGGCCGGTCCGCATGCAAAACAGCGGCCATGAACTGGGAAGCCGTAAGCGCCGTCAGCTCGGCCTTCACCGGCCTCGTTATTGTTATTACGGCCGTCGTCGGAATATATCAGCTCAGGCAGTTGGGAGCTCAGCGACGTGATGCCGCTGCAGTAGAAGTCATGCGTTCCCTGCAAGACGCCGATTTCGTGCGTTCGTTCGACCTTATCATGCGGCTTGATCCCGGCGCCTCCGAGGCCGATCTACACAGGCTCGGACGCGAATACGAAATAGCGGCGCAAATCCTTGCACTGCGGTTTGAAATGCTGGGCGTCCTCGTGTTTCGCGGCGCAGTCGCGTTCGATGTAACGGAGGATCTTTGCGGCGGAGGCGTTCTGTCGGTGTGGCTGCGCCTCAACGCCTTAGCCTTTGAGCGGCGCCGCACGCAGGATTACCCCATGTATTTGGAATGGTTCCAATGGCTGGCGGAGCAGTTCGAGAGGCGCAATCGCTTGCATCAAACGCCCGCGCACGAACGACATAGCTCGTGGAAACCTAACGCTTCGCCGCAGTAATGCAGCCACGAAATCCGATGGCGACGTACGGTCGACGTTTCTTTGGCTGGTCAACCCAATTTCGCGGAGGCAAGCTCGTCGATGGCGCCGCGAATCTCTTCGACTTCGGCGTGGTCGAAACCGAACGATTTCTCCATGATGGCCAATGCGCGCTCGTAGAGCGCGATCGCATCGGTGATTCGGCCTTGCTTCTTGCGTAGGGCCGCCATACCCAGTACGATCTGGGCGACGAAGGTGTGATCTGATCCCAACGCGTGCTCTCGAATTTCGAGCGCGCGATCGAGCAGGTGCGCTGCTTCGTCGTGACGGCCTTGCCGCACGTACAGGTTGCCAAGGCCGGACAAGCTCTCTGCTACTCCAGGGTGATCGATGCCGAGTGCACGCTCGCGAATAGCGAGCGCGCGTTCAAAGAGCGGCTCCGCTTCGGAGTAACGGCCCATATGCGCGTAAGCATCAGCCAGGCTATTGAGCCCAAATGCAAGATCGGGATGATCGGGTCCCAGAGCCCGTTCGCGGATGTCGGCTGCTCGCTCGTTGAGCGAAATCGCCTCTGGAAAGCGGCCCAAAGCCGCATAAACGTCCGAAAGGTTATTGAGCATACCCGCCACGTCCGGGTGGTCGGGCCCCAGAGTGCGCTCCCAAATTGGAAGCGCGCGTTCGTATAACGACAGCGCCTCGGTGCGTCTGCCCTGGTCGTTGTGGAGGTTCGCGAGGTTGATGAGGATTCGAGCTACATCGGGATGATCCGGCCCGAGTTCCCGTTCCCGGATTGCGGCCGCGCGCTCGAACAATGCTTGCGCTTCGGGGAAGCGCCCCAGGCTGACGTAGATGATCGCGAGCGTGTTGGCACTTTTTGAAACGAGTGGGTGGTCTGCTCCAAGCGTACGCTCGCGAATCGTCAGTGCGCGCTCGTTGAGTTCCTTTGCATCTGCGTACCGGCCCTGATACCAGTGGACGACAGCCAGGTCGTTGAGGCTGTGCGCTACATGAAGGTGATCGGGGCCAAGCGCGCGTTCCGCGACCGTAAGTGCGCGCTCGTGCAAGGTTTGCGCCTCGGCGTACCGGCCGCGTTCCCACAGATATTGTCCGGCTCGGTTCAGGAGCCGCCCGGCGGCCTCAGGCTGCACGTCAATCGACGTAACCCATGCGGAAATCGATGCGACGTGCGAGACGAGCCGCTCGCACTGCGTCCAATTCACAAAGGAACCGTCGGGAAACGCTGCGTCCAGCGCACAGACGGCGCGGTCGACGTATGTCCGGCGTTCCACCTCCGGAACCGCTTCCCACGCGACCTCTTGCACAAGGCGGTGCACGCTGAAGGTACGCGACTCGGCATCCGACCTTATGAGCGAGTAGCGCATCAACGGGCGCAAGACTTCGGCTATCGCCAGGTCGTCCGGATCTGCGAGCGCCTCGGCGATGCTCTCTCCCAGAGCGTGGGCGCCGTCGAGAAAGAGTTCGTACGGGATCGCGTCGGGAGCGAGCAACGCAGTGATGCGCAGCACGTCGCCCGCAGCCTGCGAGCCACGCTGCACGGCATCGAAGTTCGCGGCCCAGGTGACCGCAACCGTGTCGTGCGCGACGAGCCCGACGGCGTTTTCCAAGAGCGCGACCCGTCTTTTGCGAAACGCCGTCAGATAGGCAGCAAAGGTTGCGTTCGTCTCGGCAATATATGCCGCGGCCTGTTCCAAAGCCAGAGGAAGATTCCCAAGTTCGGCTGCGAGCTCGGTGGCGGCAGCGCGGTCGTTCGCGATATCGGATCGTCCGGTTCTTGCGAGCAAAAGCTGCACGGCATCTTCAGCGTCCAGGTCGCGAACCTCGAACGCGCGCGGAATCCCCAACTCCGCAAAAACGGACTCACGCGATGTAATTAAGACGTCGCCTTTGCCGTGTTCCGGTACAAATCGCTGAAGGCCGGCGCGGTCCTCGACGTTGTCAAAAATAAGGAGCCAGCCATCGTTTTTCTTTAGCCAAGCCAGCGCAGCCTTAACGGCGTTCTCGTGGTCGTTCGATTCGGCGGCGGAGAGCCGTAGCGTTCTTGCGATCTCGACGAACCCGGCGGTCAGTCCACCGATCGTCTCGGCGTTGATCCAAAAGACCCCGCTTGGGTAGTCGGCTCGATGGCGTACAGAGTATTCGATGGCGGTCTGCGTTTTGCCGACGCCGCCCAAGCCGCTCAGCGCCGCAAGATGCCTCTCCACGAGCTGTACTCGAAGGCGCGCCAGCAGATCGTCGCGGCCTGTGAAATAGCGCGTGTGCATCGCATCCGGGACCAGCCAAGGTTGCAGCGCCGCGTGTGAGCGCAGTTCCGGAAAGTCGCGCCGCAAATCTGGAGCGGCGAGTTGATGTACGTGCTCGTGTTCTTCGATATCTTTGAGTGCGTGGTTACCGAGGTCGATTACCCTCACGTCCGGCAGTGGATTTTCCCGCAGAAGCTCGGCGGACAGGCTCGACAGCAGGATCTGCTCGCCGTGAGCCAGCGCAAGCAGCCGCGCAACGCGACTGAGCGCCGGTCCGAAGTAGTCGCCGTCGCGTTCGTCTGCCGTACCCGTGTTGATCGCCATGCGTACACGTAGGCCGTCGACCGGCGAGAAGTCCGCAGCAGCGAGCGCGCGTTGCGCGTTAATCGCAGCAATGACCGCAGATTCGGGTCTTGCGAACGCCGCACAGAAAGCGTCGCCGACCGTTTTGAAGACGTAACCGCCGGCGCTTTCGATGGATCCGCGCATGAGACGGTCGTGTAAACGCACGGCTTCCTGCATTGCAGCGCGATCGCTAGCCCAACGTTGCGTGCTGCCTTCGATATCGGAGAACAGGAACGTAACGGTCCCGCTGGGGAGTTCCGCGCGGCGATCTACCACCCGTTCGGGGTTTCCCCTCATGCTGTGGAAATTCGCCCGGCGCAACAGGTCAACCCCTGGGATTAACGCGCTCGGGTCAAAGGACAGGCAAACGGTTCATAAGAACCGATAAAGATGCTTTCCGGGGCGGCTTCCAGGCGCTCTGGCGGTAGGACGTTCCTAGTCCTGGCGTTATCGCTCTTCATCCTCGTCAGCGGCGCCGCCGACCTATTCAGACTGCAGTGGCCTATCGGCGTTTTCGGCACGATCGCGAACGGTGACGGCGTTATCGCGCACGTTTCTCCCGGCTCACCTGCGGATCGCGCGGGCGTACGGCCCGGAGATCGCATCGATATCGCCGCGCTTTCCCCGCAAAACCGCTGGTTTTTCTTCCCGCAGAATTGCACATCACCCGGTATCCCAATCGACGTCGGATTTTTTCGCAACGGGGAGAGATATAGCGTTCACATGGTATCGGTGCCGGAGCCGATGGAATTTTCGGAACGCGCCGCAATTGTCGCCGACGTGGTTGCCGGTCTGTTGTTCGTCTTAATTGGAACGATCACGCTGTTATTGCGGCCTTCGGCGATCGTTTGGGGCTTCTATCTATTTTGTCTGGGATCGGCACCGTTTCCGTACCGCGAGCTCGATGCGACATTACGGCTCCCCACGAGTTTTATATGGCTGAGTCTTATCGTTACCGTTGCGTCCGCTGCGCTTCCGGGTTTGCTGATCTTCTCCGTCCGAATGTTACAGGATTCCCTTTCAGCGTGGCGGCTTTGGATCGAACGCTGCGCATGGGTCCTGTTCGTCGCAAGCGCGGCCCTCAGCGTAGCGTCTTTGGCGTTAACATACTTGATCGGCCGCCCCACCGTCTGGATCGACGTGTGGGACTATCGCGCAAGCCTCTTCCTAACCGCGCTTATTCTCCTCGTTTTGGGCGTCACGTACGTTCGCGCGGTTGGGGCAGACCGGCAGCGTTTGCGCTGGGTCGTGATCGGCAGCTTCATCGCGCTCGCTGCGCCCTACGTGCAGCAGCTGTTGGTGGGGCTGCTGGCTGGAACGCCCGCGCTATACGATGCTATCGCCGTCATCGGCGCCGCCGCTCCGGTCGGCGTGGCGTATGCCATTATCAAGCATCGCGTGATCAATGTATCGTTCTTCGTTAGCCGCACCATCGTCTACGGTACGATTACGGCGGTTCTCGTCGCGGCATTTGCCTTTATCGATTGGCTCGTGGGCAAAGTTTTGGATCAGTCGCGTTTGGCGGTTGTCG
>DASRDE010000366.1:0-2551 GCA_035652755.1 Vulcanimicrobiaceae bacterium
TGGCCGTTGATCCAGAGCGCGCCCTTACCGAGCGACCGCACGTCGAAGAACGTATCGCCGGGCCGATCGAGGATGAACGAACCGCGATAGAACGCCGGCGCCGGCGGCGCGCCGGACTCGAACACCAAGTCCGAAACGCGCGCAAGCGGGAGCGGCGCGATCTCCCAGCTGCGGAGTTCGTCGTCGCCCAGAAAGACGCGGCCGTCGATGCCTTTGCGCTCGAAACGCAAGTCGGGGCCGTAGTTGATGCGGCCGCCGTTTTCGACCAGGATCTCGATCGTCGACCCGGCTTGTCCGCTGACGCGCAGACGATCCGAGCCGTCGCGGCGATCCAAATATCCTACGCAAGTGCCGTCGATCGTGACCGCCGCGTAATCGCGCAAATGCTCGACGCGCAAGACCGCATCGAATTTCGAGCGCGCGCGCGTGCGGTAAAGAATATAGCCGAAGTTTTGTCCGAGCGCCTCCATCGGCAGCGGACGTTCGGCCGTAACAATTTCGGTTTGTGCGGCCGACAGCGGCACAGCTTCATCCAGCGAAAACTCCGGGATGTCGATGAGCTGCGGGACGGGCGGTACGGCGGGAAGCTGCGATCCGGTTGCCGCTTCTATCGCACGGCGGAAAGCGAAATACTTCGGGGTCGGGCGGCCGGCTTCGTCGAGCGCGGCCTCGTAATCGTAACTGGTGACCGTGGGCTGGTAGGGGTGCGAACGATCGGAGTTGGCGCCGTTCCAGAATCCGAACGTCGTGCCGCCGTGGAACATGTAGATGTTCACGTCGGCATCTTGCGCGAGCATCCATTGGAGATCGCGAACCTGCTGGCTATCGTCGACGCGGGCGCGCGATTCACCCCAATGGTCGAACCATCCGGCCCAATACTCGCCGACGAGCAGCGGCGCATCGGGGCGCACCGAACGCAGGCGTTCGAAGATATGCGCGGGATCGCCCGGTGCGAAGGTGACCGCGATGGGCACATCGTCAAGCGAACCCGCGGCCAGATCGCCCGGCTGATCGATCGTGAAGAGCGGCGATGCCGAAAAGCCTGCGTCGTGCAACGCATCGCGCAAGGCTTGCAAGTACGCACGGTCGCTGCCGAATGCGCCGTACTCGTTTTCCAACTGCACGGCGACGATGGGCCCGCCGTGTGCGCGCTGCAAACCCGCCAGTTCATGGCCCAATCGCAACAGCCAGCGTTTGACCGGCCCCATGTAGGCCTCGTCGTTCGTGCGCACCGCAATAGGTCCGTCGCGCAGCAGCCACGCCGGGAGGCCGCCGAAATCCCACTCCGCGCAGACGTACGGGCCGGGGCGCAGGATGACATCGAGTCCTTCGGCTTGCGCGGCACGCACGTACTCAGCGATGTCGTTTTCGCCGGAGAAATCGTACGTGCCGGGCTGCGGTTCGTGCTTGTTCCAAAAAACGTACGTCGAGACGGCGTTCAATCCCATCGCGCGGACCATCGCTAACCGGTCGCGCCAATAGGCGCGCGGAATGCGCGCGTAATGCATCTCGCCGCTGAGGATGCGCCCGCACGCGCTCATGCGCGGCGCAAACGTTCGGCGGCTTCTTCCGGCAGAATGTCGCGCTGCGGCTGGGCGAGCAACTCGTACCCGACCATGAACTTGCGCACCGCGGCCGACCGCAGCAGCGGCGGATAGTAGTGCGCATGCGCGTGCCAGTGCTCGCGCGGCTGCCCGGCGGGCTGCTGATGGAAGCCCATACTATACGGAAACGGCGTGGCAAAGAGCCGGTCGTAGCGCGATGTGACCTCGTGCATGCATTGCGCGAGCGCGTCGCGATCGGCGTCGTCCAGGCCCGGGAGCGCGGGAACATGTGCACGCGGAATCACCAGCAGCTCGAACGGCCACGTGGCCCAAAACGGCACGACGGCGCAGATGCGTTCGTCTTCATACACGATGCGTTCGCGCAGCTGCGTTTCACGCGACGAATAATCACACAGCAGGCAGTTTCCATGATCGGAGTGGTACGCATTTTGCGCTTCGTCTTCTTTGCGCACCTCGTTAGGGATGCTCGAGTTGGCCCAGATTTGGCCGTGCGGGTGCGGGTTGCTCGCGCCCATGGCGGCGCCGCGGTTTTCGAAAATGGTGACGGCGCGAATGTTGGGCTGGCCGGTCAGCGTTTCATACTCGCCCGACCAGACGTCGATGACGCGGCGAATTTGCTCGGGCGGCATCTGCGCGATATCGAGATCGTGGCGCGGTGAAAAGCAGACGACGCGGCAGCGTCCGGATTCGGGCGCCGCGATCAGCAGCGGATCTTCGGGCGCGTTCGATTCCGGCTGCGCGGCCGCAGCGGGTTTTAACGCGGCATAATCGTTGTCGAAGACGTACGTCTGCTCGTACGCCGGATTGTGCGCGCCGTTCGCGCGCTGGTTGCCCGGACAGAGGTAACATGACGGATCGTAGACCGGACGCGCCGCCGGGGGCGCCGCGCTGGCCTCGCCTTGCCACGGTCGCGCGAGGCGGCCCGGGGAGACGAGCACCCAATCGCCGGTCAGCGGATTATAGCGGCGATGCGCCAGCGAGCCCAG